>NZ_JBEZDM010000003.1:0-405022 GCF_040648335.1 Nonomuraea sp. NPDC049158 | reverse complement strand
GGAGTCGCCGTCGGAGTCGACGTCACCCTAGGAGTCGGAGTCGGTACCGGCCGCACCAGCGGAGTCGCCGTCGGAGTCGACGTCACCCTAGGAGTCGCCGTCGGAGTCGACGTCACCCTAGGAGTCGGAGTCGGTACCGGCCGCACCAGCGGAGTCGCCGTCGGAGTCGACGTCACCCTAGGAGTCGGAGTCGGTACCGGCCGCACCAGCGGAGTCCCCGCGCATGGCGGAAGGGCTGGCGGCATGACCTGATACGCCAGAGGGCAGTCGTCCCAGACCTCGATCACCTCCTCATCGACAGGTACGGTCACGTCGGGCATGGCGCCGGTCGTCACCGTGTTGCCCACCTCCCAGAAGACGTTGCAGTCCTGAGCGCCGCCGACGAGTTCGACGTCGCTGTCCGGGCCGGTGAAGAACGCGGTGCCGATCTGGAAGATGAAGACGGCGTCGGGATCGCCCTGAGCGTCGAGGGTGACCGTGCCGGTCAGCACGATCGAGGACACGGCCGTGTAGACGCCGGGTTCGAGGGTCACGCCTTCGAGATCGCCCGAGATGCTGGTGGCCGGGCTATCGCAGACGTCCTCGTTTTGGTGGCATGACCGCGGCTGGGCCGCCTTCGCACCAGATGGCCATGTGGTCAGCAGAGCCCCGGCGACGACGAGCACGAAAACCCCCGCCAGCAGAGAGACCCATCGCGACCGATGGGAAGCGCGACCAGAGATTACTTCCATGTAGTGAATCTTTTCTATAGGGAAGCGCGCTGGACACAGCCGACTTCCACCCGCGCAGCGAGGTGAAACGGCAAGCCACTTGGCATGATATTCGGGGAGATCAACAACCGCTGACGACCGACCGGTAAAGGCGCGGCAAAGTCTCTGCCAATTATCAACCAAGGCCCGAGACCACCCGATAAAACGACTTATCCCAATTCTCGACCCAACACGCTCAAAGCCCCTCCGTAAACTGCCCTTGCTCACCCCGGACATAGTGGAGGCCTCCTTGCGTGACCGCATGGCACTGGACAGGCACGGCAATGCGCGGCCGATCGCGTGGGGCACGGCGTTGGCCGCCATGGCCATGGCCGCGGCCTGCGGAACGACCGTCCCGCCACCGCCCGCCGCGCCGCTCGCCGCCCCGATCCAGCAGGTCGCCCCGCTGCCGGTGTCAGCCGCGCAACGGGCTCGGCTGACGCGCTCCACGACGTACACGAGATTGCGTGGCGCGCCGAAGGACACCGCTCCTTTCGAGCCGGGAAATGGGCACGTGACACATCCAACGCAACCACAGGTGGTTTATGCCAGCCCCGGCGGCGCACCGGTGGGGATATTGCCGACCACTTCAGTGGGCGGCCCGGTATGGGTGCCCATAGTGGAAGAGCAGCCGGGATGGGTACGCGTTATGCTGCCGAGCCGCCCGAATCTGTCGACGGGCTGGATTTATACCGCTGGCGGTGGGTTGCGGAATGCCTACAGCCCTTATTACGTACGCATCGATTTGGCGGCTCATCAACTCACGGTGTTCAAGTCCGATCGCAGTCTGGGCACGTGGAAAGTCGCCACCGGCGCCCCGTCGACCCCCACGCCAACGGGACGGACGTTCCTGCTCGCCTCGCTGACTCCTGAGGACGCGACGTACAGCCCGCGCATGCTCGCGCTGGGCTCGCATTCCGCCGTCCTCCAGACTTTCGACGGCGGCCCCGGCACGATCGGGCTGCACGGCTGGCCGGACGAGAGCGTGTTCGGGCAGGAGGTCAGTCACGGCTGCGTCCGTGTCCCGGCCGCCGCCCTGCGCGTCCTGTCACATGTCCCGTTGGGCAGCGCGGTCGTCATCAACCCGTGAACGCTCAGAACTCAACCGGGGTCGTCCTGCCGGTTCCGGACCACGGCGAGCGGGCACGGGGAGTGGTGCAGCATGGCCTGGCTGACCGAGCCCATGACCATGCCGGCGAACGCGCCGTGCCCGTGCGAGCCGACCACGAGCAGGTCGGCGCCCTCAGCGGCCTGACGCAGCACCTCCACGGGATGACCGTGCACGGCCTCCTCGATCACCTCGACATCGGGATGATCCTGACGGTGTCCGGCCAGCGCCTCGCGCAGGATGAGCCGCCCGTCCCGCTCATCCTCCTCCCTCGTGGGCTGGAACCCGCTCCAGGCGTGTACGGCCCGCAGGGTCACACCACGCAGCTCCGCCTCGGAGAAGGCGAAGTCCAGCACCCGGCGACGGGTCCGCGGCGAGCCGTTCACTCCCGCCACCAGCTCGCCGCGCGGAAGGGACGGCAGCTGCCGCACGACGACCACGTCGCAGGCGGCGTGCCCGGCCACCCCGTACGCCACGGACCCCACCAGCAGCCCGCGCACTCCCCCGAGCCCGTGGCTGCCGATGACCAGCAGCTCGGCCTCCTTCGCGGCCCCGATCAGGGCGGCTCGGGGATCGCCGGGCAGGAGCATCGTCCTGATGTTGATCTTCGGGTGTTCGCCGCGCGCCCGGTCCTCGGCCGCGGCCAGCGCCATCTCGCCCCCGTCGCGCATCCACTTGGCCACGGCGGCATAGTGGCCGGACGCCGTCTCGCAGGCCCATCCCGGCATGGCGTGCACCACGGTCAGTGGCACCTCGCGCAGCGCGGCCTCCCTGGCGGCCCACCCGACGGCCTCGAGCCCCGCCCGCGAGCCGTCCACCCCGACAATGATCATGATCTGTCCCCCTCCGACGTCCCCTTCCCCGACACCCCTACCCGGCGAGCCGAAGTTTCCGCAGGTCAAGCCAGTGGAGCTCATGGGACCACCGCCCATTACGGCGTGATCGAACCGAGACACCCGCTGGGCCGTATCTGCACATGTGAGCGGTGATCGCGCGTGAGCGCCGATCGGAACGAGCCCGCCGGACGTGTCGTGTGCGCGGCGGTGTTCGCGGTCGTCTGCGTGTACGCCGCGCTGGGCATGCACGTGCTGGCCGGTGGCACGGGCGCCGGCCTGGGGATCGTCGCCGCCGCCACCGCCGTGACCGGCGCGGGGGCGTACGTCCTCGCCCGTCGGCGACGGAGTATGGGAACGCTGCTCATCGCCTCCTTCGCCGCGCAGTACGGCATGCACCACCTCTTCGGTCCCGGCCCCGGCCTTCCGCTGACGGGACACCACCTCGGCGGACTGTCCGCGGGGATCGGGATGCTGCTGGCGCACGTGCTGGTCGCCACGGTGTCCGCCTGGTGGCTGGAGCGCGGGGAGACGGCGCTGGCCACACTGCTGTTCCTGCTGGCCTGCTCGCTGCGCGACCTGTGGCGCCCGCTGACCGACCTGCTCATGCCGACCTCGACACCGCGCCGCGTGGCGCCGGTCGTGGCCGTCACACCGGGGATGCCCGCCGCCCAGGTGCTGGCCTGGGAGCTGTGCCGCCGGGGGCCGCCTCAGTAGGCGACGCCTGCTGAAGCTGACCATTTACCGGCGCCGTGTGCCGCCGGGACCGCCCCCGTTGTTCGCGCGCCCCGAGACGGGCGCGTCTCCGGAATGGAGAACCCCATGACCTCTGTCGAGATACGGCCGCCGACCGTCCAGCCCACCCCGGCCCTCTCGTCCCAGCGCTATCGCATCATCTGGCGCTGGCATTTCTACGCCGGGCTGTTCGTCGCCCCGGTTCTGCTCATCCTCGCCATAACCGGGTCGATCTACCTGTTCAAGGAGCCGTTCGAGGAGTGGCACTACGCCGACGTCCGCACGCTCGCCACACCCGTGACCACCGCGAAGCCCTTGTCGGAGCAGGTCGCCGCCGCCCGCCAGGCGCGGCCCGGCGCGGCCGTCATGTCGATCATCCCGCCCACCGCCCCTGACCGGACCACCCGGGTCATCCTCCAGGGCGCCGACACCGGCCCCTTCGCTCAGGGCGTCTCGGTCTACGTCGATCCGGCCACGGCCCGCGTGGTGGGGCAGATCGACGACGGCACCACCTTCATGCGCGTCGTACGCACCATCCACGGCGAGCTGATGGCGGGCACCATCGGCGACCGAGTCGTGGAGATCGCCGCGTGCTGGGCGCTGATCCTCATCGCCACCGGCACGTACCTGTGGTGGAGCGGCCGCCGTACCCACAAGCGGGCCAAGCGGTCGGGCCGCGGCCGGCTGCGCCGCGTGCACACCCTCACCGGAGTCGGCGCCGGGGCGGCGGTCGTCTTCCTCGTCCTGTCCGGCCTGCCCTGGTCGGGCGTGTGGGGTGACGGCCTGCAGCGCATCCAGGACAGCACCGGTTCGACCACCCCGAGCGCGGACTCCTTCCCGAACACCTCGACGCTCTCCGGAGACCTGTCCACCAACCCCGACGCCAAGGTGCCCTGGTCCGCCGAACGACTCCCCGTACCGCAGTCCGAAGGTCACGCCGCGCACGAAACGGCGGGCGGCGTGCCGCAACCGGGCGCCCTGCCGATCGAGCGGGCCCTGGCCGCCGCCCGGCCGGTCCTGCGCGACTGCGCGCCCGCCGAGTGCGACGTCAAGGTCCTCCTCCCCAAGGACGCGAAGGGCGTCTACACCGTCGTCACCGACAACCGCCGTGACCCGGCCGCCGCGCAGACGCTCCACGTCGACCAGTACAGCGGCCGGGTGCTCGTCTCCTACGGCTGGGCCGAGTACGGCATCATGGCCAAAGCCGTCGAACAGGGCATCGCCCTGCACGAGGGCCGCCGCTACGGCACCGTCAACCTGCTCGTCATGCTCGCCGCCTGCCTGTCCCTGATCACGCTCGTGGTCACCGGCGCGTGGATGTGGTGGAAGCGCCGCCCGCGCGGGCGAGCCGGAGCGCCCGCCCGCGCCACCAACAGGCGCGGCGCGTACGGAGTGATCGCCGTCGTGGCGGTGCTCGGCCTGCTGTTCCCGCTGGCGGGTGTCACCATGGCGGTCGTGCTGCTGCTCGACTGGCTGGTGCTCCGGCGGATACCGGCGGTGGCGCGGGTGATCGGCTGACACTCCGGCACGCCCGGCCGCCGCTGCGGCCGGGCCGGCGAGACGTGCCCGTCACGGCTCGCGATAGTCCGCGGCGACCCCGATCAGCGAGATGAGGCCGGAGGCGAACTCCATCGCCTCCGCGTGCCCCTCGCTGAACGGCGGCTGGAACCCCACTCCCTCCCACCTCTGTGTCGTGGGGTTCCACAGGTCGCTGCCGACCTCGAAGTCCCAGCCGAAGACGCCGTGGTCGTACCAGAGCTCGTCCGCGGAGTTGCCCGCCGCCGAATAGAGCACGTCGGTCACCGGCCCGGTCTGCTGGGGCCAGGTGACCGTGCCGCGCTCGGCGGCGATGGCCTGCTCGATGGTGCGGGCCGAACGCAGGAAGTACGCCTCCTGCCGGGGCGTGGGCCGGGGCAGGGTGACGCGGCCGTCGAGTTTGTAGGCGCCCGGCGGCCACATGAAGTAGCCGCCGTAGCTGTGGACGTTCATCGCGAACTTGATGTTGCGATATCGCTGCGCCAGCCACATGACGTTGCGGCTCTCGGGCTCGGAATGCTCGGCGGGCCCAGCGTACGTACCGCTCTGGCAGCTTGCCGAGGCGCCGAAGTACCCGTCCGACAGGGAGCCCACGGCGTAGTTGCGGTTGACGTCCACGCCCCAGGTGTTGCGGAGCGCCGGGTCGGACTGCTGCGCGGGGCAGTGGTTGGTCATGTTCTTACGCTGGGAGTTGAAGTCGTAGAAGCTGTAGTTCGCGCCGTCGGGGTTGACCGTGGGCACGATGAAGATGTCGGTGCGCTTCAGCAGCTCGCGCGTCGCCGCGTCGCGCGCGTAGTTGCGCAGCAGCCGCTCGGCCGCCTCGATGGTGACCAGCGGCCCCACCCATTCCCTGGCGTGTTCCTGCGCGTAGGCGAGCACTCCGGTGCGCGAGCCGTCCCGGTGTACGCCGACGCGCAGGGCCAGCACCCGCCACGGCGCGCGGGGGACGTCGGCCGGTGCCTTGAGGAAGTCGCTCAGCGGGGTGAGCGGGGCGGGCGCCATGACGCCCTGTCCCGCGTCGGTGCGGTAGGTCGTGGCCTTGACGGCGATGCCCGGCGTCGCGTTGATCGCCGCGACCACCTGGGCCGCGGTACTGGTCGGTGTGCCGGAGCCGTCGGTGGCCAGGCTGACGGTGATCTGCTTGCCGTTCACCGTCACCTGCAGTTGCCGGTCGGGCGCGCCGGGGGTGACGAGCTCGATGGCCAGGTCGTTGCCGCCCTCGGAGCCGTAGGCGTTCGAGGTGACCACGACGGCGGCGCCGGGCGGGGTGCCGATCAGGGCCTGGGCGTTACGCCGGTAGCCGTTGGTCGGGTTCGGCAGCGTGATGATGTCGGTGAGCTTGGGGAAGCGCCGGTGCAGCGCCTTGACCCGCTCGTTGAGCTGGGCCGGCGGCATGTACTGGCTGACGAAGTCCTTCTCGTAGCCGGGACTCTGGCGATCGGGCCGCTCCCCGTCGGGCCACTCCTGGACCCGCGCGTCCGCCTTGCCACCGGCCGCCGACGTGACGGTGACCCACTGCGGCCGGTTCTCCGCCGGCACGGGGGTGCTGAGCTGGTGGCCCAGGTAGGCGCCCGCGTCGACGTACGGCACCATCGGCACCTGACCGCCCGAACCGCCCTTGCCCGTCCAGCTCACGCTGAGCGTGGCCGCCGCCCCCGCGCTGCTGGACGCCTCGACCGACAGGAAGTACCCGTCGCGGCTCTTGAACCACACCGCCCGCTCAATGACCAGCTGATCCGGCGCGGCGGCGCCCTTCGGCGTCGCCTGGGAGCGGGACGGCGTGCCGGGCGCCAGGGTCGCGCCGAGCGCGGCGAGCGCCGTCAGCTGGCTCGGCGTGACGACCGCGTCGACCTGGACGCTGCCGTCCGCCTGTGGGCGTACCCGCTCGGTGAGGTCCGCCCCCGAGGCCGTCAGCCGCTCCATCGTGGCCTGGTCCGGCACGGAGAGCGTGACCAGTGAGGCCGGCTCCGGGTCGGACGGCCCGGCGACCGCCGGGACGGATTGCCCCGAGGTCAGGAACGTCGTGAGAAGAACGATCGCCAGAACGACTGCGGACGCCCGTAAGCCACGCATCGGCTCCTCCTGGATCACCGGTATGGAGATCAGTGAAAGCCGACATGACAAAACTGGCAAGACCCACTCGAAAGCCGCAATACGCCAGGCGACCTACCGCAGGAGTTGTACGCGGCCCCGATCCGCAGGGTGAAGGTTGACCACGTTCTCCACCCGGCGGTTGACGCGGAAATCGGCGCCGCTTTGTAGCTTGATGCCCGGTTTCTCGCTTGGAGGAGGAAGCGATGCGAAGTTCCCCACGGTGGCTATCGCGCGCGTTGACCGGGCTGCTGATGATCGCCGGAGCGGTCGTGGTCCCGGCCGGCGCGGCGCGGGCGCAGACCTGCTCGACGACCCTGCCCCACCCCGACGACTACGGCATCACCTGCGTGAGCGTGGACCGGCACCTCCAGGACAACGGGTCCGAGCTGCGGGACATCACCATGACCTCCACGGCGATCTTCCAGGCGTCCGGCGGCACCCCGGTGATCGACCCGCTGACCCGTCCGATCACCGTACGGATCTACCTGCCCAAGGACTACGACCCGGCCAGGAGCACCCGCTACCGCTCGCTCTACCTGCTCAACGGTGGCGGGGACAACTACGACGAGTGGACGACGAAGACCGATCTGGTCTCCCTGGTGGACCAGGCGCGGGCCTATGACGGCATCGTGGTGATGCCGACCGGGGGGATGACCGGCTGGTACAGCGACTGGGTCGGCCGCACTGACGGATATTTCGCGCCCAAGTGGGAGACGTACCACATCTCCCAGCTCATCCCCTGGATCGACGCCAACTTCAACACCATCGCCAATCGATCGGGGCGCGGGCTGGCCGGGCTGTCGATGGGCGGCTTCGGCACGCTCAAGTACGCCGCCGCGCACCCCGACGTGTTCTCCGTCATCGGCGCCTTCTCCCCGGGCACCGACCTGCGGGGCATGCCCGCTCAGCGGACGATCTCCGACTCCATGTGGGCGTCCGGCGCGGCGATCATGCCACTGACGGACTGGGGGGCGTTCCGGGTCAACAAATACGAGAACGGCGTCCTGGTGCTCGACCAGGACAAGCAGCGGCGCTACCGGCTGGAGAGCCTGTTCGGGCCGTACACGACCACCGTCTTCAACGGCAAGACGATCGACGACTGGCCGTCCGTCAACCCGGCCGAGCTGGTGACACAGGGCAAGTACGCGCCCTACAGCGGCCGGTTCGGCCTGTACGCGGGCGGCTGCAAGGAGTTGCCGGGTGCTCCCGGCAATCCCCAGTACGCCGACGGCCACCATCCAGCGCCGAAGACGTGCGCCTACGACAGCAAGGCCCATGATGACGCCCTGTCGGGCGACGAGACCATCCTCGGCTCGTACGTGAGCGACTTCGACAAGACGCTGACCAGTCTGGGAGTGAACCACCGCTACTGCTACGGCACCGGCGGCCACGACTGGAACTCCTGGCCTGACGACCTGGTCGACTTCCTCCAGTACGCCTACGGCACGGCCCCGGCCTACTGCCCCAACGCGTGACCGAGCGGCCTCGCACGGTGCGCCGGTGCCTGAGCGGCGCTCAGTTGCCCGTTGCGTCGGAGAGGCCGCCGTGCGTGCCCCCGTCGAGGAGATGTGCCCCGGCGTCGTGCAAGGTGATGCCGAAGCGCGCGCTGCCCGCGGGCATCCGGTCGTTGTCCGCTTTGTTGGCGCTGATCGCTTTGAAGCGGGTCTCGCGGGTCGGGCCATCGCCGACGAGGTGGCCGCGCAGGTGACCGGCGCGGTTGTACACGGCCCAGCGGCCCGCGGCCACCTGCGGCATCGAAGCCGGGTTGTCCTTGAGCCACTGCGCGTTGGCCGCGTGCTCGGCCCGCTCGTCGGCCTCGGTGGCCGGGGCGGACTCCATCGTGGTCAGGTCTTCGGATGTGCGAGGACTACTCATCTTGCGTCCCGCTCTCAGGATGTGGCTGACGTCCCCCGATACATCGGAGGAACACTCGGCGCCTGGCCCCATGGTACCGGCGTACAGCACCTGTCACCGACCTGGGACTTCAGGGGCTCCCGTACCCCGCCCCCGATCCGGCAGTTCGGCGACGCGGTCACCTTCTCCAGCGACACGGGCGGAACCACCGTCCGGTTACCGGGCTGACGCCTCGCCGGGTGTCACGGCGTCGGGTCAGCGTCCTCGGGGAAGGGCATGAGGCCGGGGTCGGCGGCACGGGCGACCACCTCACGCGCGAGTTCGGTCAGGTGGCGGTTGTGGTCGCGAGCGTGCCGGCGCAGCACGACGAAGGACTGCTCCATCGGCAGCGTGTAACGCTCGCTGAGCATGCCCTTGGCCTGTTCGATCACCGCCCGGCTGTTGAGCGCGTGCTGCAACTGCTCGGACAGAACCTGGCCTTCCCGGATGGTGCGCTCCTGTAGCAGCCCGATGGTGGCGATGTCGGCCAGGGCTTGGGCGAGCGCGACGGTGGGGGCCGGCATTTCGCCGGGCTCCTGGCGAAACAGGTTCATCGCGCCGATCACCTGGTTGCGCAGCCGCATGGGCAGCGCGTCGACCGCGCGAAACCCGTTGACGCCGGCCTGCTCGGCGAAGCGGGGCCAGCGCCGCATGGGCTCCGCCGTGGCCAGGTCGGCGCAGTGCACGGACTGGCCGGTGGCGAAACAGTCCAGACAGGGACCCTGGTCGGTCTGGAGCTGGAACAGCTCCAGCAGCCGGCTCTGCTCACTGGAGGCGCCCACCAACCGCAACTTCTCGCCGGGGGCGGCGAACAGCAGCCCGGCGGCGTCGACGCCGAGGAGTCGCACGCACTGCTCGGCCAGGCCATGCATGAAGTCGATGACGTCGAACCCGGTTACCAGCGTGTCGGCCAGGTTGATGAACGCCTGGGCGACCTGCAACGTCGGGCCGTGGGACGGGGGGAGGTCCACACCCAGCAGCCTACGCCCCCGCCGACCCGGCGATCCGGTTGGAACCATTGGCTACCCGATCGGCGGACCGGCCGCCTGGTCGATGTGCCCACCCTCGTTCTCCCAGCCGTCCAAGGCTTTCCGGCCCGCCCGCCGGGCACCGCGGGTGGCGGGCAGGCGGGCGATGGTGAGGAGGTCGACCGGCCACAATCCGGTCGTGTCCTGAGCGCCGAGCTTGAGCGCGGCCGCAGCGGGCCCGCTCGCGGTGCCCGGTGGGATGACCAGCAGCACGATCGGCTCGGCACCCGCGAGGATCAACGTGACCACCTGAGGGTCGGTGTTGCGGAACCAGCCGACCTTGATCTGGCGCCCGGGTGCCGGGATACGGCGCGGGATGTGGTCCCACGTCTCCTTGCGCACGCCGACCCGCAACGTGGTCTGGTCGAGCCGCTGATCGACGGCGGCGATGAGCCCTGGCAGCTCCGCGGCCGCGTCACGGGAGTGGGGCCACCACGCCCCGTCCACCACGGATCGCCGGCTGAGCACGGGATTCAGGCTGAGCCGCACTTCGGAGTCGATGGCGGAAACGGCGGAAGCGACAGCGCGCAGCGGCTTGAGATGAGTAAGAATTGACGCCTTCATGGTCGCCTGACCTGTCCGGCCCAACATGAGGAGGCCGACAATCGCGGATCGCCGTGGGCGACGCCGACCTGAGTGTCAACGCACGAAATGTCCTCGGTACCTCAATTCTACCTCACCGGTAAAGAGCGCCCCGGACGACAGAAGGTTGATCCGATCAGGAGGGTGAGAGTAGAGCCTGCCGATGTTAATCGTTTAACATCAGCACACATGAGACCCACAGCACGACAGGTGGCCGAGCTGGCGCAGGTGTCGGTGGCGACCGTGTCCTATGTGCTCAGCGGCCGGGACCGGCCCGTCGCCGCCGAGACGAGACAGCGGGTGCTCGACGCGGCCAGGCAGCTCGGCTACACGCCCGACCAGGCCGCCAGGAGCCTGCGCAAGCGCCGGACTCAGCGGGTCTGCCTGGTTCAGGGCTCGCTCGGCGGGGTGCCCACCGACGAGCGGCTGGCCAGGGACCTCCACGAGATGGCCGACGTACACGGCTACTCCGTGATCACGCTCGCCGTCTACTCCGAGGCTCGCGCGCGGGCCGCGGCCGACGTGCTGCGGAGCGGGATCGCCGACGGCGCGCTGGTCAATCTGGCCGGCGAGCACCTCACCCACGACCTGCTGGCCGAGATCGCCGCCGGCGGTCTGCCGATGGTCGTGGTCCGCAACGAGAGCGTGCCGGACGGCTGCGACGTCGTACGGACACCGGAGACCGAGGTCAGCGCCGAGGCGGTAGAGCACCTGCTGGCCGAGGGCCGCACCCGCGTCGCCTTCATGGCGCACCGCCACGAGCTCTACCGCGACCACCCGACCGGCAGGCTGCTGGGCTACACGACGGCTCTCGACCGGCATGGTGTGGACCGGCGGATCATCGTCTCCGGTGCGGACGACCGCGTGGCGGCCTACCACTCAGCCACCGAGCTCCTGCGCTCCTCCGACCGGCCGGACGCGATCTTCGCGGCGTCCGACAGGGCGGCGATCAGCGTGCTCTCCGCCGCCAGGGACATCGGGCTGAGCGTGCCGGGCGACGTCGCGGTGATCGGGGTCGGCAACATCGACGAGGGTCTCATCAGCAACCCGCAGCTGAGCACCGTCGGCCCGCTCAGACACGACTACACCGACGTCGTACGCCTGCTCTTCGACCGCCTCCAGGCCGATGAGCCCCTGCCCGCCCGCGAGGTGGTCCGCCCCTGGACATTCCTGCGGCGCGGCTCCTCCTGACGGGCCTTCCCCACAGCCTCTCCCCCACAGCCCCTTCCCCACAGCCTCTCCAACGGCCTTCGACAGGAGCCCTTTCTTGCGCCCGAACGTGATCGTCGTCTTCACCGACCAGCAGCGGTGGGACACCGTGGGTCCCTTCACCCCTAACCTCGACCGGATGGCCCGGCACGGCACGCAGGCCACGGTCGCGCTGACCCCGCAACCGGTGTGCGCGCCCGCCCGCGCGGCCCTGCAGACGGGCCGCTATCCGACCACGACCGGGGTCTACCGCAACGGCCGCCCCCTGCCCGCCGAGGAGCGTACGCTGGCGCACCATTTCGGCGCGGCCGGGTACGCCACCGGCTACATCGGCAAGTGGCACCTGGCCGCCACCGAGCCGGTGCCCGAGGAGCTGCGCGGCGGCTACGGGTCGTGGCTGGCGGCCAACGCGCTGGAGCACACCTCCGACGCCTACCGCACGATCGTGTACGACGAGGCGAACGACCCCGTCTTCCTGCCCGGTTACCGCTCCGACGCGCTGGTCGACGCGGCCGTCCGGTTCGTCGCCGACCACCACGACGAACCCTTCTTCCTCTTCCTGTCCTTCCTGGAACCGCACCACCAGAACGAGGTGGACAACTACCCGGCACCCGACGGCTACGAGGAGCGCTACCAGGGCCGCTGGACGCCGCCGGACCTGACCGCGCTCGGCGGCACGGCCGCTCGACACCTGGGCGGCTACCTGGGCCAGGTCAAGCGCCTGGACGAAGGGCTGGGCCGGCTGCTCGACGCGCTGCGGAGCATGGACCTGCTCGAGGACACGATCGTCGCCTACACCTCCGACCACGGCAACCACTTCAAGACCCGCAACGGCGAGTACAAGCGGTCCTGCCACGACGCGTCGCTGCGGGTGCCGCTGGCCGTGCGCGGGCCGGGGTTCGACGGGGGCGGCGCGATCTCCCGGCCGGTCAGCGTCATCGACCTGCCGCCCACGCTGCTGGACGCCGCCGGGCTGCCCGTACCGGAGAACATGCAGGGCCGCTCGTTCCTGCCGCTGCTCAGCGACGCCCGCGCGCCCTGGCCGGACGAGGTGTTCTTCCAGGTGAGCGAGTCCGAGGTGGGGCGCGGCATCCGTACCTCGCGGTGGAAGTACTACGTCGTCGCCGAGGACGCCGACCCGGTGGCCAGCCCCGCCTCCGCCCACTACCGCGAGCAGGCCCTGTACGACCTGGACAGCGACCCGCACGAGCTGGTCAACCTGGCGGGGCACCGGTCCCACCTGGAGGTGGCGGCCGGGCTGCGCGCGCGGCTGCTGCGGCGGATCGTGGCGGCGGGCGAGGCCGAGCCGGTCATCGAGCCGGCCGTCGAGGTCGAGGCCCGGGACCAGGCGCTGACCGACCCGGCCGTCCGGCTGCGCGGCCCCGAACCGGTCAGGTTCGGCCACCAGCAGGCAGCCTCATAGCCCCACGGCCACCAGCCGGCGGCCTCATAGCCCCACGGTCAGCTTTCCGGCGGGCTCATAGCGCCACGGTGCGGAAGCCGGCGTTGGCCATCGAGGAGTCGGGCGTGTTCGAGGACCGCGCCGCGTTCCGGTAGCGGTTGCAGTAGGAGTCGTGGCACAGGAAGGAGCCGCCGCGCAGCACCCGCGTCGTGCCACGGCGCGGACCGCGCGGATCGGCTGACGGGGAGTAGGTGTAGTAGTCGGGGGCGTACCAGTCCGAACACCACTCCCAGACGTTGCCGACCGTCTGCCAGAGCCCGTACGCGTTGGGCGCGAACGTGCGGACCGGAGCCGTGGTCAGGTAGCCGTCGGCCAGCGTGTTCCGGGTGGGGAAGACGCCCTGCCAGATGTTCACCCGCCACTCCTCCTCGGGCAGGTCGTCGCCCCACGGGTAGCGGGCGCCGTCGAGGCCGCCCCGGGAGGCGTACTCCCATTCGGCCTCGGTGGGCAGGCGCCGGCCGGCCCACGAGCAGTAGGCGAGGGCGTCGTTCCAGCTCACGTGGACCACGGGGTGGTCGGCCTCCGCCGACGACAGGGCGCCGGCGGGGTGCCGCCAGTCGGCGCCGTGGACGCCGACCCACCAGGGGGTGCCCGGGACGGGGTTCATCACGTCTTCCGGGCGGGCGCTCAGGGCCAGGTGGAAGACGGCGGAGAAGCCGAACTCCTCGGCCTCCGTCCGGTAGCCGGTCGCCTCGGCGAAGGCGGCGAAGTCGGCCGTCGTCACACAGGTCGCGTCGATCGAGAACGGCGCCAGGACCACCGGGTGGACGGGCGTCTCGCCGTCGCCCCGGTTGCCGTCGCCGGTGGCGTCGCCCATCCGGAACTCGCCGCCGGGCAGGTCCACCTGATCGATCGTGTGCGTGCCCTGTGCCGCGAACCGGGTCGGCTCCAGGGGTGAGGCCGGCGTCGCGGGCGTGCAGCAGCTACCCGACACCTCACACCCCACCGGGGATGGGCTGGCTGGGGTGCGGCTCGTCGCCGAGTGCCGCCTGCGCCTGCCACATGCGTGCCTTCATCTCCTCGCGGACCGCGAGATAGTCCGGCTCGAAGTAGACGTTGCGCAGCTCCGCGGGATCGGCCTCCAGGTCGTAGAGCTCCCATTCCCCGCTGTAGGTGAACGCGCCCGTGCCGGGCAGCCCCATGCCGTCGTTGTAGAAGTAAATGATCTTGTATCGGGTCGTCCGGTACCCGTAGTGCGCCGGTGCCTTGTGGAAGACGTCGTCGTGCTCCCAGTAGCGGTAGTACATCCCCTCGGCGGGAGCAGGACCGGGCTCGCCGGTCAGATCAGCCAGGAAACTGCGCCCCTGCATACGGGGATGGTGCGCCACCCCGGCCACGTCCAACACGGTCTGCGCGAAATCCACGTTCGTCACGATACCGGTGTGTACCTGACCAGCCGGAACGCGTCTCGGATAGCTCAGGACGAGCGGCATCCGCAGCGACTCCTCGTACATGAAGCGCTTGTCGAACCAGCCGTGATCCCCCAGGAAGAAGCCCTGGTCGGAGCAGTACATCAACAGCGTGTCGGCGAACTCGCCACGGGCCCGGAGCCAGTCGACGACCCGGCCCACGTTGTCGTCGACCGAGGCGACGACGGCCAGGTAGTCCTCCATGTAGCGCTGGTACTTCCACAGCGCCAGCTCCTCGTAGGACAGCCCCTCGGGCGGATCCTGCTTGAGGTCCTCGGCGTTCAGATGCTCGGCGATCCGCATCGCCGCCCGCCGCGCCGAGGACGAGCGCGACGCGTGATCGTCGGTGAACGTCGCCGGCACCGGAATGGGCTCGGCGTACATCCCGGCGTGCTTCTCGTCGGGCTCCCACGGGCGGTGCGGCGCCTTGTGGTAGATCAGCAGGCACCACGGGTCGTCGCCGTCGAGCCCGTCGGCCCACGACAGCGCCAGGTCGGTGATGAGATCGGTGGCGTAGCCGGGGACGGTCCGCAGCCCCTCCGCCGAGAGGAACCGCGGATCGACGTACTCCCCCTGCTCGATCAGCACGTCCCAGTAGTCGAACCCCTGAGGATCATGACCGGGGCCGTCCCCCATGTGCCACTTGCCGACGATGGCGGTCCGGTACCCGGCGGCCCGCAACTGGCTCACGAACGTCGGCTGGGCGGCGTCGATGGGTGTGACGAGCGTCGAGACGCCGTTGACGTGCGAATACGTGCCGGTCAGGATGCTGGCCCGGCTCGGCGAGCAGAGCGCGTTGGTCGCGAAGCAGTTGTCGAACCGGGCCCCGGACGCCGCGATCTCGTCGATCCGCGGCGTCCGGTTGACCACCGACCCGTACGCGCCGACGGCGTGCGAGGCGTGGTCGTCGGTGAGGATCATGACGATGTTGGGCCGTCTCACCGGTAGGTCGCCTCGTCCAGCCCGCTCATCGTCGGGTCGTAAGAGACGTCACCGACGTCGTACATCGACGTCATCCAGTGGTAGAAGTTGTCACCCCGATCCCGCAGCACCTGGTAAAGCCGCCGCATCAGCCGGCCGCGCACCGCCTCCATCTCGGGATGGGCGTAGACGTTGAGCAGCTCGTCCGGGTCGGTGAACAGGTCGTACAGCTCGTTCGTCGAGTCCGGGTTGACGACCAGCTTGTAGCGGTCGGTCCGGATCATCCGCTGCGGGTACGGGAAGTGGTGCCCGTGGAACTCGCAGACGATGTCCTGCTCCCAGGCCACCTCGTCGGCGGAGGCGAGCGGCACGAGGCTGCGCGAGTCGACGGCGGGAGCGGGGTCGATCCCGGCCAGGTCGAGGATGGTCGCCGTGCAGTCCAGCAGGCTGACGAACTCCGACCGGACGACTCCGGGCTGCTGCCCCGGGACGCGGAGCAGGCCGGGCGTGCGGTAGATGTCCTCGTACATCGCCGGGCCCTTGTCGTGCAGCCGGTGCGCGCCGGTGAACTCGCCGTGGTCGCAGGTGAAGAACACGGCCGTGTCGTCGACCAGCCCGAGGCGCCGCATGGCGTCCATGACCCGGCCGATCTGGGCGTCGATGAGCGCGACGTACCCCCAGTAGACGGCGATGAGCTTGCGCGTCACCTCCAGCGGCATGGTGTCGAACGTCCAGTGCGCGCTGTAGTTGGCCTGCACCGCGGGCTTGCCGGCGAAGGTCTCGGCGATCGACTTGGGCAGCTCGACCAGCTCGGGGTCGAACATGTCGAAGTACTCGTCCGGCACGATGTACGGCAGGTGCGGCCCGAAGAAGTTGAGCTGCAGGAAGAACGGCTGAGGGTCGGCCGCGTACCGCTCCAGCATCTCGATCGTCCGCGTCGCCAGGTAGTGCTCGAACGTCGCCTCGACCGGCTGACGCAGCCGCGCGGCGAGCAGGTTGCCCGGCCCGCCGTTGGGCAGCGTCCCGCGGATGTGGTCGTGGATCTCGTACGGCGGCAGGTCGTTGGCCGCCAGGTAGTCCAGGTAGTCGGGGTGGTCCACGGGGTTGTGCCACCCCGGCAGGTCCGGCCCGTCGAAGCCGAAGTCGGCCGCCCGCCGGTGGTGCCCGACGTGCCACTTGCCGATGAGCCCGCAGTTGTACCCGGCCTCGCGCAGCGCCTCGGAGAAGGAGTACTGCCCGTCGGGCAGGTCCTCCATGTAGCCGACGTTGCGCTCGTGGTTGGCCAGCAGCTTGTGCCGGAACGGCGCCTGCCCGGTGAGCAGGCTCGCCCGCGCGGGCGTGCAGATCGCGGTGGGGGTGTACCAGCGGTCGAACCGGGTTCCGGTCCTGGCCAGCTCGTCGAGGACGGGGGTGGCGGCCAGGCGGTTGCCGTACGCGCCGAGGGTGTCGACCCGGTGCTGGTCGGTCATCAGGAACAGGATGTTCACTTGGCGGCGCCCGTGAACAGGTCGGCCGTGTAGTAGGTCTTGGGGGCGACCGCGCCGGTGAGCTTGCCCGCGCCGACGAAGTAGTCGTTCATGCCGGTCAGCCACTTGTCGATCGTGCCGTCCTTGGTGTAGCCGTCCAGTTCGGACAACGACAGCACCTTGGAGTTGGCCGCGTCGGCCTTCACCTGCTCGGCCGGCTGGTTGAGCATCTTGGCGGTCGAGGCGATGGTCTCGTCGAGGTGCTCGCTGCGGTACTGGATCGCGTCGCGGAGCACGGCGATGACCTTCTGGGTCTTGCCCTGGTCCTTGGCGACGACGTCGTTGCCGGCCACGAACGCGGTCGGGAAGGACACCGTGTCGGCGAAGTCCTCGTTCTTGGCCAGCTCGACCAGGTCCGGAACGGCCTTCTTGATCGTGGCGATGGCCGGATACCAGAAGCCGGCCGCGTCGATCTGCTTGGAGGTGAACGCCGAGACGATCGTCGCCGCGTCCATCGGGACGATCTTGACGTCGGTCTTCGCCAGCCCGGCCTTCTTCAGGGCGAGCGTGAGGATCATGTCGCCGGAGGTGCCCTCGGGCACGCCGATCGTCTTGCCCTTCAGGTCGGCCATCGAGGCCGTGCCGGCCTGCGCGATGACGCGGTCGGCGTTGCCGAGCGTGTTCATCGCGACGACCTTGGCCTTGCCGGTGGCGGGCAGCCACATGGCGCCCGGCCCGATGTAGCCGAAGTCGAGGTCACCGGTGCCCAGCGCCTGGATCTGCAGCGGGCCGTTGGTGAAGACGCTGGTCTTGGCGTCGATGCCGTGCTTCTTCCACAGGCCCTGCTCGTCGGCGACGGCGAGCAGGCTGGCGCCGTTGAAGTCGCCGATGTAGCCGAAGTTGACCTGGGTGCCGGCGTCGCCCGACGAGCAGGCGGCCGTGCCGAGCGCCAGCATGACGGCGGCAGCGGCGATGGATGTCTTCCTCATTGCGCGGGCTCCTTGACTTGCCGCTGGTGGTACACCGAATGCCAGACGCGGTTGCGCAGGTTCCCGAACTCGGGACTCAGCCGCATGTCCTCGTCGCGTGGATAGGGGAGATCGACGTCGATGACATCGGCGATGCGGCCGGGCCGCGCGGCCATGACGATCACCCGGTTGGCGAGGAACACCGCCTCGTCGACGTCATGGGTGATGAACATGACCGTCCGCCGCTCCCGGCTCCACGTCTCCAGGAGCTGCTCCTGCAGCCGCACCCGGGTCAGCGCGTCCAGCGCGCCGAAGGGCTCGTCCATGAGCAGGATCGACGGGTTGACCGCGTACGCGCGGGCGATGGCGCAGCGCTGCTTCATGCCGCCGGACAGCGTCTTGGGCAGCGCGTCCGCGAACCGCTCCAGGCCGACCAGGCCGATGAAGTGCTCGGCCCGCCGGCGCCGCTCGTCCTTGGGCACCTTGGCGGTACGCAGGCCGAACTCGACGTTCTCGCGGACGGTCAGCCACGGGAACAGCGCGTACTGCTGGAAGATCACGCCGCGTTCGGGGCCCGGACCCGAGACCGGCTTCCCGTCGACGAGCGCGGTGCCGCCGGTGGGCTCCTCCAGCCCGGCGAGGATGTTGAGCAGCGTGCTCTTGCCGCAGCCGGAGGGCCCGACGACGGTCACGAACTCGTTGTCGGCGATGTCGAGCGAGACGCCGCCGAGGGCGACGAAGTCCTCCTTGCCGACGGGGTAGACCTTCTCGATGTCGCGTACGGAGATCTTGGGCATGGTCGTGGGCATGGTCATCTGCTCTCCTGCCAGGCCGTCAGCTTGTTGCCGGCCAGCATGAGCAGCCGGTCCATGATCAGGCCGAGGATCCCGATCGTGATGATGCCGACGAAGATCGTCGGCAGGTCGTAGTAGAGCTGCGCGTTCTGCATCCGGTGCCCGAGCCCCGCCTGCGCGGCCAGCAGCTCGGCGGCCACCAGGGTGCCCCAGGCCGAGCCGAGCCCGACCCGCATCCCGACGAGGATGAACGGCGTCGAGGCCGGCACCACGACCCGCGCGAAGATCGTCCCGTCCCCCGCGCCGAGGACCCGCGCGGCGTTGACGAGGGTCCGGTCCACGTTCACCACGCCCTGGTAGGTCGAGATGACGCAGGCCAGGAACGCCGCCAGGAAGATGACGAAGATCTTGGGGCTCTCGCCGATGCCCATCAGGACCAGCACCAGCGGCAGCATCGCCAGCGGCGGGACGGTCCGGAAGAACTGGATCCACGGCTCGAACAGGCCGCGCGCGACCGTGTACCAGCCCATGAGGAAGCCGATCAGGACCGCCGCGACCGAGCCGAGGGCGAACCCGGCCAGCACCCGCCCGAGCGAGGCGCCGACGTCGGTGACGAGCGTGCCGTCCAGGAGCATCCGCCAGGCGGCCGCGACGACCTCACCCGGGGTGGGGAACTGCAGCCCGGTCAGGGACAGCACCCACCAGATCGCCAGTCCGGCCACCACCGAGCCGATGTTGAGCATCAGCAGGGTCCGGCTCTTGCGGGGCCGAACCTTCGTGGCTTCCGTGGCTTCCGTAGTCATCACGGCCACCTTCGGCCTCCGTCCGTTGTGATGTTCGCTTCGTATCCGGCCAGCAGCGGGGACTCGTGGAACAGGGCCGCGATGGCGCCGAGCGCGCCGCCGTCGTCCGACAGCAGGGCGGTGCGGATCACCGGCGCCGCGTCGGTCAGCCACGACAGTTCGTACGTGATGGTGGCCGCGACCTGCTGCACCAGCGTCGGCGCGATGGTGACGAGCTCGCCGGCGAGCACGATCTCGCTGGGGTTGAGCGTCATCGCGGCGGTGCCGAGCACCCGGCCGACCGCCGCACCGGCCGCGCGCAGCACCTGGTCGACGACCGGGTGCGCGATCTCCACGGCGGCCCGCAGGTCGTCGAGCGTCTCCATCGGCAGGCCCAGCTCGCGACAGCGACCGAGGATCGCCGGGACCGACGCGACGGTCTCCACGCAGCCGCGCTTGCCGCACCGGCACTGCGCGCCGCCGGGCACGACGGTCACATGGCCGAGCTCTCCGGCGTAGCCCTTGGAGCCTCGTACGAGCTGGCCGCCCACCACGAGCCCGCCGCCGACGCCGTCGGACAGGCGCAGGTAGATGAGGTCGCGTACGGAGTCCGACTGGGCGTGCAGCGCCTCGGCCAGCCCCGCGAAGCGCACGTTGTTGTCGACGATCACGGCGGTGCGGAAGCGCCCCGCGAACAGCTCCGCCACCCTGTCGGCGCGCGACCGGTCCCCCCAGCCCGGCACGCCGATCCCGATGGCCTGGAGGGCGCCGTAGTGGACGCCGGTGTCGGCGCTCAGCCGGTCGATCAGCGCCAGCCCGGCCTGGACCCGCTCGGGCCACTGCGCCGACTCGTCGTAGCGCGAGGTGCCGGACGCGATGATGTCGTGCGCCGCGTCGGCCACCAGGACGTTCACCCGCCGGTGGCCGAAGTCGACGCCCATGTACTGCCCCGAGCCCGGATCCAGCGCGAGCCGCTCGGCCGGCCGGCCGCTGCCGACGCGCTCGACGGCGTCGGTGTCGACGACCTGGATCGCGCCGCGGCCGAGCAGGTCGCTGGTGATCTCGGAGACCGTGGTACGCGACAGGCCGACCCGCGTCGCGATCTCGTTGCGGCTCTGCGCGCCGTGCTGGCGCAGCAGGCGCAGCACGCGTTCCTCATGGGACCGGCGGACGAGTGCGTGCGCTCCAGGGGGCATTGACACGCTGGAAACTTATGGTTTGTCCCTTTTTTCCGTCAACCTTCCGGCAGAAAGAATCCGGAAATCTGTCGCAGGACCGACGAAAACGTCTGACCAGCCCTTTCTCTCGCCTCTGCTCTCTCGCTTCTGCTCCCTCGCTTCTGCGACGGCTCAGAGGACGGGGCGGACGGCGAGCCGGGCGCCCAGATGGGCGTGCATGCCGAGCAGCCAGGCCGCGCTGACGTACACCGAGAAGGTGGAGCCGCCGAAGATCTCCGCCACCATGGCCACCGGGAACCACATCCCCATGAGCAGCGGCAGCCAGCGGAACGCGCCCTGGTAGCGGCCCTTGACCGCGATGGTGATGCCCAGGACCAGCATGCCCAGCTGGCTGAGCGGCCAGCAGATGTCCAGGATCATCAGCTGCGTCGGGACGTCGTCGTAGCCGACGGTGCCGACGTAGCCGAAGGACAGCGCGTTGAACAGAAACGCGCCGGGCAGCAGCACGAGCAGCCCCGCCGGGATCACCCGGGTCCACCCGTCGCCGGCACCGCGAGTGGACAGCACCGTCCAGACGTAGGCGAAGATCCCCACGACGAACAGCATCCCGGTGATGGTGTCGAGCGTCTGGATACCCTCCTGGATCTTGTCACCCACGATGACGGTGCCGGCCGCCCAGGCCGTGGCCCCGACGGCCAGGAGCAGCCCGGAGAGCCGGATGCGAGCTGGGTTCACGGTGCGCCGGTCCGCCACGGGCTCGTTGGGGTTGACGTTGCTGGGGACTGTGTGGCTGGACATCGTTCGTTCCTCCGTTGTGTGTCGGTGGACTTACGATCGCGACCACGTGTCCCGGGCGCCCAGGGAGCGGGGCCACGCGGGACGGTCCCGGCTTCGCCCTCCATGACCGGGCCATTCGCGCTCCCCGGCCGGGCCATATGTCCCGGTCAGGGAGGGACACCGCACCCGTGAAAGTGGGACGCGTGGTGTGGCACGCTGGCGGCGTGTCCGACCCCTCTCCCGCCGACCCCACCCCGCCCGCGCGGGAGCGCGATTCCGCCGCGGACGGCGCGGCGAATGAGGCCGCAAATGATGCCGCGCCCAACACCGCGGACGGCGCCGCGAATGATGCCGCTGATTCCGCGCCCAGCACCGCGGACCGGCGGGTCGCGGCGGGAGCGGTGGCGCTGGCCGCGCTGTGCGTGGTGGCCTGCGCCGCCGCCACCTGGGCCGATGTGGTGACGGGGCCGGTGACCCGGCCAGGGCCGCTGAACTGGGCCGTGTGGTCCTCGACCGTGCCCGGCGCGGCCCTCGCGATCGCGGGAGCCGTGCTCGCGGTACGGCTGCCGCGCCACCTCATGACCTGGCTTTTGCTCGGCGGCGGGACCGTGGCCACCCTCAACGGCCTGGCCGCCGCGTACGCGGTGCTGTCGCTGACCCGCCACGACGGCATGCTGCCCCTCACCGCGGGCGCGTTCTACGCCGGGGCGCGGCTGGGCCCGCTGCTGAACCTGCTCCCGCTGCTCATCCTGCTGTTCTTCCCCGACGGGCGGCTGCCGTCGCCGCGCTGGCGGTGGGCCGCGTGGCTCTCGCTCGGGGCCACGGGGCTGGCCGTCCTGACGTTCTTGACCGTCCCGTGGCGGATCGAGTTGGGGAACGGCGAATGGCCGGGGCTCGACCTGCCACTGCCGCCGATCCCGGACGAGTTCTGGCGCTCCGCGCTGGCCTTGGCGCCGCCCCTGCTGGTGGCGAGCCTTCTGGTGCCCGTGGCGGCCTTCGCCTGGCGGTTCAAGGGCTCCACCGGCGTGCGGCGGGCACAGCTTCGCTGGATGCTGCTCGCGGCACTGCTGAACATGATCTTGATCTTGGTCCCCGCCGTCGTGGACGGAGTGCCGCAGGACCTGTCCTTCGTCGTGTCGCTGCTGGCGCTCGCCGCGGCCGTCCTGATCGCGGTGAGCCGGTACCGGCTCTACGACATCGATCCGGTGCTCGGCTGGACCATGCTGTACGGCGGGCTCGCGGTGGCCGTCGTCGCGATCGACGTGCCCATCTTCGTCGGCATGGGGGCGCTCATCGACGAGCCGATCGCGGCGGTCCTGGCGGCGGTCGTGGTGGGGTTGGTCTACGCGCCGCTGCGGGAGCGGGTCCGGCAGTGGGTGAACCGGGTGCTGATGGGGCGGGCGGAGCCGTACCAGGTGGTCTCGGCCCTGGCCCGGCGGCTAGAGGAATCCGCGCGGCCCGAGGAGCTGCTGCTGGAGGCCGCCACCTCCGTGGCGGCGGCGTTCCGCTCACCGTACGTTCGGATCGAGCTGGATCGCGCGGACGGCCGGACCGTCGTGGTGGAGCACGGCACACCCCGCGAGGACGTCGTCGTGCTGCCGTTCTCCTACCGCGAGGCGGCGATCGGCCGGTTCGCCCTGGTGCCGCGCGCCGGAGCGCGGCCCACCGAGTCCGACCAGCGGTTGCTGGCCGACGTCGTACGTCAGGCAGCCGCCGCCGTACGGGCGACCGCTCTGACCGAGGAGCTGCAGCACAGCCGCGAACGCCTGGTCACCGGCGTGGCCGAAGAGCGCCGCAGGTTGCGCAGGGACCTGCACGACGGGCTGGGCCCCACGTTGGCCGCCGCCGCGCTGAAGGTGGAGGCGGCGCACAACCTGGTGGTCCGCGACGCCGACACCGCCCGGGAGGCGCTCGACCAGGTCAGGACGGATCTGGCCACGATGCTCGGCGACGTACGGCGACTGGTGCACGACCTGCATCCGCCGGCTTTGGACCAGTTCGGCCTGGCCGGCGCGCTGCGGCAGGCGGCCGACCGGTTCCGGGACGGCGGCCTCGCCGTGCGGGTGGACGCGGAGGGAGACCTGGCGGGGCTACCCGCCGCGACCGAGGTGGCGGCGTACCGGATTGTCTGCGAGGCTCTGACGAACGTCGCCCGGCACGCCGGCGCGGCCAACTGTCACGTGCGCGTCGCCGTGGCCGGGAGCACGCTGGAGGTCGAGGTGACGGACGACGGACGCGGCGTCCGCCCGGGCGCTCTGGTCGGGGTGGGCCTGGTCGGGATGCGCGAACGCGCGGAGGAACTGGGCGGCCGGTGCGCGGTCGAGTCCGGCCGCGACGGCGGGACCCGGGTCCACGCCGTCCTGCCCGCCGGGATGGTGACCGCTTCGTGACGCCGCCGCGTGTGCTGCTCGCCGATGACCATCCGGTGTACCGCAACGGCTTGCGCATGATGCTCGATTCCACGGGTCAGGCCGAAGTGGTGGAGACCGCCGCGGATGGGGAGGAAGCGGTCGCGAAGGCCATCGAGCTCCGCCCGCAGGTCGTCGTGATGGACCTGCGGATGCCCCGGCTGGACGGCGTACAGGCCACCGAACGGATCGTCGCCACCTGCCCGCAGACGCACGTCCTGGTGCTGACCATGCACGAGGACGACGAGAGCGTCTTCGCCGCCATGCTCGCGGGCGCCCGGGGCTACCTGCTCAAGGGCGCCGACCAGGCCGAGATCCTGCGGGCGATCACGGCTGTGGCCAGCGGCGAGGTCATCTTCGGACCGGCGCTCGCGGGCCGGGTGACGCGCTACTTCGCCAGGCTGGCCGCCGCCCGGCCGGTCCGCGAGGAGCCGTTTCCCCAGCTCACGACGCGGGAGCGGGAGATACTCGAGCTCATCGCGGGCGGCCTGTCCAACCGGATGATCGCCGAGCGGCTGTCGCTGTCGCCGAAGACGGTGCGCAACAACGTGTCCAACGTCTTCACCAAGTTGCAGGTCGCCGACCGCGCCCAAGCCATCATCCAGGCCCGCGAGGCCGGCCTCGGCCAGTGACCGGCCGGGGCCGGTTCTCCGTGCGCCACGATGGGGTTGAGGCGTGGGTGATCCACCCGAACGCGAGCGACCACGCGCCGCTCAGGCGCGCTGACGCTCCTCCCGCTGTCGGAGCAGTTCCTCGACCGCGCTCGGCAGAGTCGTCTCGAAGTCGATCAGCTTCGCCCACGTCGGCGTCACCACGATCCGGACCATGCCGTCGTGGTAGAGCGAACGCACCTCCGCCTCCCACTCGACCCGTTGCTCCGGCGTCATCTCGTAGCTGCTGGTCTCTTGGAGATACTCATCCGGGATGCCATCGACGAAGTCCAGCTCGGCCCGACCCCGAATGAGCAAGATCTTGGGCGGGTGCACCTCGGTGTCGATCGTCAGGGCGACCATCGGGTTCTCGCTCAAGGCCTGAAGCTTCGGCGCGTTCTTCGCCGTGCACATGACGATCTCCGAGCCGTTCCAGGCGAACGCGATCGGGACATTGCGCGGCGTGCCGTCCTTGGCGACGTAGGCCAAGCGGGTCAGGTCGCGGGCCAGCAGTTCCTGGCTGATCGGTCGGTTCAGAACCTCGGTGATCTCGTTCGGTCGCACGGTCATCTCTTTCCTTGTCGTCTTCTTGGTCCGTCCAACGGATCGTTCTGGTTGGTCGCGGGCCGGCCGCGACGGGCTGTCAGCCGAGCTGCTCGGCCAGCCCGACGATGATCCCCTCGGGGCCACGGACGTAGCAGAGCCGGTAGCTGTCCCCGTACTGGGCCAGCTCACCGACGAGTTCGGCGCCGTGAGTGCGCAGGCGGGCAACGACGTCCTCGATGTCGCCGACGGCGAACATGACGCGATGCATGCCCAGCGTGTTGTGCGGCGGGTTGTGCGGTCCGGCGCCGATCGCCGCGGGGTTCTGGTATTTCGCCAGTTCCAGCCGGCCATGGCCGTCTGGGGTCCGCATCATCGCGATGTCGCAGCGGACGCCGTCGAGTCCGACGGTGCGGTCCGCCCAGACGCCCTCGATCTGCCCCTTGCCCTCCAGTTCCATGCCGAGTTCTACGAAGAACGCGATGGCAGCCTCAAGGTCGTCGACGACAATGCCGACGTTGTCCATCCGCTGGAGCGTCATGGTGGTTCTCCTTCTTCTTCGCGCGGCCCGTTGTGGCCGCTGATATACCTGGGACGGAGCCGATTTCAGCTGTTACGCGCGTGCTCTGAGGTAGGCCTGCGCGATTCAACCGGCGTGGGGCGGTCAGCCGGGCTGGTCCGGCAGAGCGGCCGAACCCGATCCGACAGCCGCAGACCTGGGCTGAGACCAGCGGTGACGGCGAGCGACGCCACGGCCATCACGGCCATCGCCACGCCCGCGGGTACGTACTGCGCGATCAGGCCGGCCAGCGTGGCCCCGATCGCCTGCATCGCCTTCATGCCGTTGACATGCAGGCCCAGTGCCTGGCCGCGGACGTCCTCGCCGGTCAGCGCGATCAGGCGCTCCTGCAGCAGCAGCGTGGAGGCGAACCCGACCGAGGCCACCGCCGCGGCGCCGGCCGCGACCGGCGTGCTGAGCGGCAGCGCGAACAGCAGGTACGGAGCCGCGATCAGGAACCGCAACGGGGTGACGAACCGCCCCCGCACCCCCGGCGGCACGAACCGCCCGGCCGCCAGATCGCCGAACAGCATCCCCAGCGCCGCCGCCACGAACAATACGGCAGCCGCCCCCGGCGCGTACGGTACGAACAGCGCCTCGCAGCCCACCACCAGCCCGTTGGGCACCCACATCGACAGATAGACGGCCCGGCGGGCACGCGTGGACAGCAGGTGACGATTGACCCGCCAGGTGGCCGCGACGGACGGACGGCCGACCGACCGCGCCGGTCGGGCGCCGAGCCCGCACCGCAGCACCAGCGCGGCGACGAAAGCCAGCACCGCACCGATGGCCAGTGTCATGCGCGGCGACACCACTGCCAGCAGCACGCCACCGACCGCGAACCCGGCGATCTGCATCGCGCCGACCGAGATGTTGAGCACCGAGCGGCCGAGCACGTACCCGTCCGGCGGCACGATGTCGCTGAGCAGCCCGTACCGGACGCCACTGCCGACCGAGTTGACCAGGCCCAGCGCGAGGATGACCGCGAACATCGCCCACAACGGCATGCCCGGCGCGGCCAGCGCCGCACTGGCCACGCCGCCGGCCAGCGCGGTCAGCGTCAGCGCCGTACGCGGCCGCACCCGATCGGCCACCGACAGCAGCAGGGTGGCGCCGGCCAACTCGGCGAACGACGGCCCGAACATGCCCAGCGCCGCCAGCAGCGCCGAGTCCGTACGGTCGTACACCAGCATGGCGAGCGCCAGCCCGTTCAGCGTGGTCGAGGCCACCTGCGCGCACGAGGCCGTGAACAGCGGCGTGAACTCGGGTGTGCGGAACAGCTCCCGGTACGTGTACATATCGGCGACCCTCCAGGTGATCTCGGTTCCGAGTCTGCCCTTGAGGTGTCACATGCGTCTAATGCCACTATTGGCGAAAATCCATAGATACCCTTGATGAATGCTTGATATCGTCCGGCTGCGCGTCCTGGCCGCGGTCGCCGCCCACGGCTCGGTCACCGAAGCGGCCAAGGCCCTGCACTACTCGCAGCCCTCGATCAGCCACCACCTGGCCCGGCTGGAGGCGGCGACCGGCGCCAGGCTCATCCAGCGCGTGGGGCGCGGCATCCGGCTCACCCCCGAAGGAGAACTGCTCGCCCGCCGCGCCACGGAGATCATCGGCCGGGTCGACGCCGCCGGCGCCGAACTGGCCGCCCAGCTCGGGCTGCGGACCGGCCGGGTCCGGCTGGTCGCCTTCAGCTCCGCCCTGACCGTCCTGGTCCCCCCGGCGGCCGTGGCCCTGCGCGAGTCGTATCCGAACATCGAACTGCACCTCGGCGACGCCCATCCCACGGCCGCCCGCCGGATGCTGCGCGAGGGATCGGCGGACCTGGCCATCGTGTTCTCGTACGAGGACACGATGCCGGACGACGGCATCCGCTACTCCTACCTGCTCGACGACCCGGTGTACCTGCTCAGCCGCGAGTCCGGGCAGACCCTCACCGACCACCAGGACTCGGCCTGGATCGCCGGGTGCCCGAACTGCCGCGGCGACCTCGTCCGGACCTGCGAGGACGCCGGGTTCACCCCGCGCATCGCCTACAGCAGCGACGACATCCTCGTCCAGCAGGCCTTCGTCGCCGCCGGGCTGGGCGTCACCACCATGCCGGGACTGGCCCTGCGCACCCACCACGCGGACGGAGTCAAGGCCACCGAACTGACCGCCGCGCGCCGCCGGATCCACCTGGCGGCGTTCGGCGAGCCACCCGACCCGCCCGCCACCACCGCCTTCGTCACCGCCCTGCGCACCACCCTCGACGGGCTCCGTCCCGGGTAAACGGTTACCTCGCCAGGGGTTGGATCGAGGTTGCGCACACCGCCTCTCCGGCCCCGGCGAGGTCGTATCAAAGGAGAGGGCGGGATACCCTGCCTGCGTTGCCTCGAACCACGTGACCGGAGGAGTCGATGCTGGGATGACGGCAGGGCGACCGATGCCCACACAGGCCGACGTGCTGGGGTACTTCAACACGCTGTCGAACTGGGGACGGTGGGGCGACGACGACGAGCTCGGCACTCTGAACCACATCACCGACGACGTCCGGCTGGCGGCGGCGCGGGCGGTGCGCCACGGCAGGAGCGTGTCGTGCGCATGGGAGGTCGCCGTACCAGAAGACATGGAGCGGTCGACGACGACGTGCCCGTGCGCCGCCGACATGCCGGGTGCCGAGAACATGCCGGTGTCCGCATTCCACAACGACCGGCGCTGGGGCTTTTCGTCCGAGCGGCTCGGCATCACGTTCCACGGCAACACCCTCACCCACATCGACTCGCCGTGCCACATCTTCTGGGACGGCACGATGTACAACGGGCGATCGCACTCGCTGGTCGACGCCGCGACGGGATCGGCGTGGGCGGCCGTCACGGCGGCGGCGAACGGGATCATCACGCGTGGTGTCCTGCTGGACATCGCGAGCGTGCGGGATGTGCCGTGGCTGGAACCGGGGCAGGGTGTGTTTCCCGACGACCTCGAGGAGGCCGAGCGTCGCCAGGGTGTCCGGGTGCGATCCGGCGATGCGGTACTCCTGCGGACCGGCTATGGCCGCGCCCGGCACGAGACCGGTGCGGCCAGCGGTTTCACGCAGGCCGGCTGGCACGCGTCCTGCCTGCCGTGGCTGCATGAACGGGAGGTCGCGCTGATCGGCGCTGACACCCCCCAGGACGTTCAGCCATCGGGATACGAAGGCGTGTTGATGCCGGTTCACGCCGTGAGCCTCGTCGCCATGGGCCTGTGGATGCTCGACAACTGCGACCTGGAGGCGTGCGCGACGACGGCTGCCGAGCTCGGCCAGTGGGACTTCCACCTCGCGGTCGCGCCCGTCCGCTTCGCCGGTACGTCCGGCAGCCCAGTCAACCCGATCGCCACATTCTGACCCCGGTTCACAAGGGGTGCGATGCCATGAAGGACCCGGCCCGCACCTGGAACGCGGTCGTGGACGGTGAGGACACGCCGTGCTGGTCGGGAACCAGGCGGCACGAGCCCCTCAAGGCGGAGCGCCGCAGCGTGCGACAGCTGCCGACCGGACTGACGCAGGATGAAACAGTCACACCCTCCCTGGAGGGTATGTTGGTCAGTCAGCTGGTGGTAGGCCAATCCCGAGGACTGGCAGGCAGTCGCCGACGGCGACGAGTTCGATGTCGTCGCGCCGCCGCTTGATCCACTGCTCCCGGGTCAGCCGCCACCGCCTGATCTCTGCCGGCTCCCCGCGCCGGGTGTCCCAGTCGACGCCGTTCGGCACGTAACCCAGTGCCTGCGAAACGCGGTTCGAGGCGTGGTTGTCGATGAAGGCATCGCTGCCCGCCTCACGGGCCCCGAGCCCGTCGAAAGCCAGGTGCAGCACCGCCTGCCGCATCTCCTTGCCCAGGCCGCCGCCCCGAACGTCCGGGCTGAGCCAGGAGAATGTGGTGACCGTGCCGAACGCGGCGAAGTCGCGGCCGATCAGATCCTGCATGCCCACCGGTTCGCCGTCGACGACTACGACGAAGTACAGACGCCACAGGCTCTCGCTGACCTGGCCCCGGCCCCGCCACACCGCCCGCAGCCAGCCCCACTCGCGCTCCGGGCTGTCCGCATAGAGGGACATCGGATCGTCGAAGGGCCACGGGGGCTTGATGGCCACGCCCTTGCGCACCGTCGGGACCAGGCGTTCCAGGAGCTCATCTGTCGCCCCGAGCAAGGACAGCCGAGGTGTGTGCACCCGCACGTTCAAGGGGGGATACGCGGACAGAGGCGAGCCAGTCGTCGGCATGGGCGCAACCGTACGGGCCGACCGGCACGACGCGCATCACCTATTCGGCCTGGCCCCTGAACACGTCGTTCGCCTCGCGCACCGTCACAGGCCGGGTGCTGGGCCAGGGGCTGCTGGTGGTGAGCGGCAGCGCGTACGAGTTCGCGAACGCCCTGACCCGCGAGATTCCCCCCGTCACCCACCCGCCCGGTCTACCAGCGGCAGGCTCAGGGCCAGGTCTTGGCCTCGAACTCGAACACCGCGCGGTCGCTCTCCACGGGCAGCACGCACATGAGATGACCCCCGGGGGCGCGCAGGGTACGGCACTCCTGCCACCGCGCCACCTCACTCGCGCCCAGCGAGACCAGGCGCCGGATCTCCGCCTCGACGTCGTCGGTCTCGATGTCGACATGGAAGCGGGGCGCGTCATCGACCGACTGCACGGCCACGAGCGGGCCGGGCTCGGGCAAGGCGCCGTGTAGCGAGATGAACTGCTCCTCGGAAGGCAGTGGGCGAGCCGTCGCCCCCAGCGCCGCAGCCCAGAAGGCGGCCGCCGCCTCGGCCTCGGGCGTGGGGGTGTCGATCAGGAGGGCGTAGACACGACTGCGATGCATGGCGATCATGCTAAGTGGTCGACTTCGTCAATCCTTCGGGGTGACGTGAGAGCCGATCGCGTGGGCGGACCAAGGGAGTCTTGGGACCATCCGGCCGGAATTGCACGATAAGCCTTCCTCTGCACGATCAGGAGCATGCCGACATGCGAGCCCGACTGGGGCGTGTATCGAAAGTCGATCTCCATCGTGAATGATCACGTGGTGTGGCGCGTGGTGATCTGACGAGCGACCGGTGGGCACGGCTGAGGCCGTCGTTGCTGTAGAGCATCAAGCCAGGCCGTGCGCCGGATGTCAGTGCCGCGTGGTACCCATGCGTGCATGACGGCTACGACGTATGACGAATGGCTGGCAATCATCGACGAGTTCGCCGAAAGGCTTGACCCTCGGGAACGGCTGGCATGCCTGTATGACCTGATGGCTCCCTTGCTCAACCGCGTCGAGCGAGAGGACGAGGAGCTGAGCGACGACCCCGTCCTGTCGACCCCGGACGCGGTGCGTGACCTGCGCAAGGCTGCCGCAGGAGAGCCGGTCGACGTCGACGCGGTGTACGAGCAGTTGACCGAGGTGGGTCTGTGCTATTCCGAGGACCAAGACCCGGAACGGCACCTCGTGTCCCAGTCAGCCTACGCGGCGGCGGCCTGGCTGCAACTGCTGGCAGGGCGGAAGCTGCGTGCCACGGCATACCTCGAGGGCGACGATGAGGATCCGGTCCCGCCGTATGCCCCGTCGGCGTTCACGCGGATCGTCGACCTTCTGGCCTGGACCCGGTCGGACCAGGTCTATTTTCACTGGGAGGACGCCATCGCCTATCCCGAGGACTGCGACCTTCCGGCCGCGATACACGAACTCCGGGCGATGCACGAGGAGATCAGCGGCTTCGGCAGGGAGCGGTACTCATGTGACTTGTCTTCACCGGCCGAGTAGTCGCGTGGCGTGAGCCGTGACGTATTACTTCGTCACCGTGCCGGACGCGGAGTCCGTCGACATCCGGGAGGTCGCGGGGTTGCCGCGACGATGACCGTCCACATCTAGAGTCTTTGGGAAAGTGCTGGTCTGGTGCTCAACCGATGTGACTCCATCCCTGGCGTCGGCCAACGGAGCCATGACCCAAGTCACACGCCGGGCATGTCACGTTCCCGGCAGCTCATCTCGTCCGTGTAGGGCGCAACCGGCCTATCACTCGCACGGACAAGGGGACCATCGTGTTCGCCGTCTACCTCGTGATCACTCTCCTCGCCTCGGCCGTCGTCGGCCTGGCCGCCATCGCCAACCTCATCGGCCATGAATACCCCAAGAAGCAGGCGGACCAGCTTCGCGTGCCCCGTTCCTGGACGCTCCCGCTGGGCGTGATGCTCGCGGCGGGCTCGCTGGGACTGCTGGCCGGGTTCGCCGTTCCGGTGCTGGGCCTGCTCGCCGCCGCCGGCCTCGTGTTGTACTTCCTCGGCGCGTTCTGCGTTCATCTGCGGGCCCGTGACCACCACCTCGGCGCCTGGTCGGTGTTCTTCACGCTGGCGGCGGCCGCCCTGGCCGCGAACGTGACCTACTACTGAGTTCCAGCCCAAACCGAGATCAGTCCGTCCGCGACGCCTCAGCCCGCGACCCCCTTGAACCCCAGAACCAGGCTCTACATCCAGTCGTGATCTCGCCACAGACCCGTCAGCTCTATCGCGTGTTCAGGGCTGTCGGCGTGAAGGATGCCTGGAATCGGTTGCCCAAGGCGATCTTGAATGCGCCACCCTCCGAGCTGGACGACGGGGCGGCGCCCTCTCCTCATGGCAAGGGCCAATTCGGAAAGCGTCCCCAGGAGCCGCCGACCACAATCACGGCATCACCCGAGTTGACGATGACGTTGTTACGAGCTATCCGCAATTCGGGAAGGCTCACTCCGAAGAAGTTTCCGCACGTCACCCCCAACGCGGAGGAGTCACCTTGAAGAAGGCCTCCGCCTCTTCAAGAATCTTGGCGGCAAGAATGTCACCTTGGATCTCCAGCCTCATCAAAGAAGAAGCGCTGCGTGAGACGCACCGTCGCGCGGTCTTTACCGAAGCCTGAAGTCGCACGGTGGAAGCGCGCCGAGCCATGCAGGAGCACCATCCGATTGAACGCCATTCCAATGTGATCAACCTCGCGCCACCGGTCTGGTCGCCTCTTGTCTGGAAAGTAGACGTCATCCAGGAATTGCCTGCGCGATTCGAAGCCCAGCTCTGCCGCTTCCTCGTCATTTGCAGGGGGACCAAACAACCCAGTCGGTACGTGCTGGTAGAGACTTACACCGCCAGAGCAGGACTCCGGTGGCACGAGGTACACGATGGCCGACCAGTCAGTGTCATCGAAGTGCGTCGAGAACCGGACGTCCGAATCTTCGCCATAGTATGCGAAAACACCAAAAGAGACCCGTTTCGGATCGACCTTGATTTTTGAACCTACCAAGCCTTCAAGTAAATCGACCAGTTCAGGCGTATAGAAGAGTCTCTGAGTCTCCGTACTGAACTTATGGCCGCCGTCATTAAATGGAGGTAGCCATGACTCTTCGCGCAGCCCGGTTTCCCTTACCATCCAGGGGTCGGCATAGAAATCGTCCACCACCTGTAGAATTTTGCTCATGCTTCAATCTCCACTCTGAACACGTCCTGCGGGATCAAAATCCCGCACCAGAACAGCGAATCGTTGGGTTATGGCAGCCGCCGTCGCGAGACAGGATGCACCAATGACAACGTAAGGGACCGCCAGTGCATCAGCAACGCCGATCCAGGGCGTAAGGGCATCAACCAGGAGGCCTCCGGCAAACATTCCCACGGCAGTCACACCCCATGCCGCTGTCCGCATGACCGAATTGACGCGTCCCAAGACGTTAGCGGCGGTGACTCGCTGCCGGATTGCATAGAGGGATACCGAGTAGGTCACGATGATGGCACTCACGAAACAATACACCACGGCGGTTACTGCCACCGTAGGGAACAAACCAAGGAGCAAGTATGACGCGCCCATGGCGAAGAGACAAACTGGCGGCAGCTGACCATTGGGTAGCTTCGCTTTCAGGTACGCAGCCATTTGTCCGCCAACAACCCCTCCTAGCGCTGCAATGGCCATAATCACCCCAAAGCCAACCGAGCCCAGACCTAGGGTGTCTTGCATGAACAACACCTGCGTAGACAGTGCAAGCGAAAATGAGCCGTTGATAATCAGGGACATCAGGAGCATGAGACGGAGAAGCGGGTTCCGCCATACAGTTGACAGGCCGAGACGTAGGGACTCGCGGGCACTCGCCTCCGACCCGTGGGTGGTGCTGTCTGCGGCGCTTTCCATTTGATGCTTCCTCAACATCAAAAGCGCAGCCACCGAGATGATCATTGCAATCGCGTTGAATACAAAAGGCAGGAACGTTCCTACGCGCAGCAATAAGCCGCCGAGCGGCCGGCCCGCAATTTCTTGGGCAACGAGGGCCGCGGTCCGAAGGTGACCATTAGCTCGTTCAAGATCGTTACCGTGCACCAATGCATTGGTCGTGGTCTCGGTGGCGATGTCGTATACGACTTCCATAGTCGTAGCCAGAAATGCGAAGCCGGCCAGCAGTGGCACGGAAGCTTGTTCAGCGAGAATGATCAGGCAAAGCGACGCCCACAGAACACATCGAACAGTGTTGGCAAGCGTCATAAGACTTAGCTTGGACACACGGTCCACCAGAACTCCCGCCGGCATTGCCAACAAGAGCCAAGGAAGCCGTCCGCAGGCCGCAACCAGACCCACAAGGAGCGGTTCGTCCGTAACCGTAGCAGCCAACCATGGAAGGGCGATCATCGCCATGCCATCACTCAGATTGGATGCCAGCGATGCCGCCCAGAAACGCCAGAAGCTCGCACCCAGCGCCATTTTGAACGGTCGATCACGTCTGACAGTCCTTCGGATTCGGAATTGCACCAAGGTATGTCCTCTATCCCATTGCGCTGTTGGCGTCCTCCCAGAAAAAGAAATTCTGCGTGAGCCGACCACTTTGCTTGTTTGATCCATAAAGGTCCATAATGCCGTGGAAGTACCTAGAGCCGCGCAAGAGCACGCATCGGTTGTACAGAGCTGGAATTGAGACAACCGGCTCCCATGCTTCGGAATCCAAGGTGTGTTGTGATACATACCGTGCGTCGAAGTCAACGGCGTCAGAAAATCCAAGTCGCCTTAGCTCGCCGACATCAGGAACTGTGACGCTGTCGTACCGAGTGCTTCGGAAGATGCCTAGCTGCCCTCTCTCGTGCGCATCGGGCGTCAAATAGATTACCGCCGACCAGTCGACCGGATCGATATGCACCACTGTGGGTGCGGTATCATGTCGAGTTGAAATGCGAAACTTACCGTATACCCATTGGGTCGCGTCAAAACGAATCTGCGAGCCAATAATGCTCGCGAAACGGCGACCGTGAGCTTCGGAATGGTAGGCCTTCAGGCTCTCAACACCGGGAAAGTTGGCTTCCTCTCCATAGTCGATGTAGTCGACCGCAAGTGCCATCTCTCGCACGTCTTCAGGGTTGGCGTAGAAATCGTCAACAACGATGAGATCGTCACGCAACTCTTCCGGTACGTCCACGGACGTTGCTACATATACGGGAGCCGAACCGGTACTCATGCAATCTTCCAGCCGGCTGACGGCACCTCAGTCGCCTCGTCGAAGAAGAAGTTTTGCGTAAGCCGGGCATTGTCCGGCCGCTCTCCAAACCCTCCGAGTGGAGCGTGATAAAGCTGTGAGCCTCTAAAGAGCAATAGGCGGTTATAGACTGGGGCGATCTTGGTGATAAGTTCCCACTTATCGAGGTCGGCCATGTCGCGCTTCACGATCTCGTTCTCAAAGGCATTTGCGTCGGCAAAGCCGAGTGCGCGGGCCCCACTGTCCGAAGGCGGACGATCCACACCATATTCTCGGTGGCGAAAGAACCCAGTTCCCGCCCCGATGGGAGCGCTCGGGGTGAGATAGACCATGGCAGCCCAGTCCACGGAGACATCTGCGTGGACCTTGGCCAAGGCTCCAGTCTCCTGGGAGATCAGCCGAAAGCCGCCGAGAAGGTAGCGCTTTTCGTCGAATTCCACTCGCCTGCCGATAAGTGTGCTGAACCGCTCAGCGATCCCACCAGGCAGAAGCGACTTCTCGCCTTCCCAGCCAGGATAATTCAGTTTGCCTACACTGTTGTACTCCATGCCGAGCGCCATCTTACGGACGGCATCCGGGTCCACATAGAAGTCGTCGACCACGATGACCTTGGTTTGCACGCCGAGACTCATCCTTTCTGGGTGCGAGAGAGCTCAATTGCCATATCCGCCAGTTGCTCAACCCATTGGGCACGAGGAGCCAACGGAAAGGCTGCCATCGCAAGCGCCTGCCAGAGCGCGACATTTACATACCACGCAGGGTGTCGTGCTCCGACGGTTTGCTGGGCATCAATCACCCATGGCCCGAACCAATCACCTGCGCTGAGGCCATCGAATGCTTGCGCCGCAGCCATTACCGGAATGTAATCGGCTTCGGCACGACCTTCATTCAGCAGGCGCAGGGTAACTCTGGCCGCAGCGCTCTCAGCGCCCAGAAGTCCGCCTGACATTGCGAGATCCGGGTCAAGTCCTTCGGCCTCGCAGGCGCGCGCAAGCACTTTTAGCAGGTTAGGCCAGCGCTCCCTCATTTCCCCGTCCAAGGCGAGGCTGGTATGGCGCGCCGCACGAAGATCGTAGTCCGGCATTTCTTCAATGGTGGACGCGTAGCGGAAGCGCAGTGGCAGGAGACACGCAATCGCCTTATCGACCCCGGAGAGATCTCCAGGCAACTCCAGAACCGATTTACATTCACCTTGGAATCCCGCGATGAATGTCAGATTTCTCCGGTTAGGGATATAGCGCACATCGTCCCAGACGAGGCGCAGCAAGGCTGCGATTTCATGCTGTGGCGAGTCGCCGCTGAGCGGCCGGAGATGCGATGGCAAGCCCCAAGCATTTACGAGCACCACGCCGTTGGGGGTTGTAGCTTTCGAAATATCTCGCCAGAAATCGATATCAAATACAAAGTCAGCATGCCCGCCGGCACCATAGAGGTCTACGCAGACGGCATCGAACGCACCCGCATTGCTGCGTACGAACTGCCACGCGTCGCCCATGAGCATCTCAACCGCGAGCTCTGGGAAATGGCGGGCATATATCAACTCAGCCATCTCATGCATCTGTTCGTCTGCGTCAACGCAGACGAGGCTGGCATCTGGTGCCAGAGCAAGGATCGGCCGAATTGCGCCACCCAGACCAGTCCCGAGCATACATATTCGGGATCCCGGCGCAAGGAGGCCCGCGAGGGCAAAGTCGTCCGGCTGACTGCCTACAAATACGCGATTGCCATCGAGTGTCGTGAATTGAGTATGCACCAGTATGTTTGATCTTGCATACAGGTCACTCGGCATCCTATGTAACCCACCTAGATAATGCACCGAGAAGGCGTTGCCCGGGTTTGCACCCGGACAACGCCTGGGCGTTTTGCTGTATGTACAGCAGTTGGGTTTAGCTGAGCTTCAGAACTCGCTCAACTTCATGCTGCTCAGCCGCGGTCAGCGGACTGAATGACGCGCTGCGCGGCATGTTGTTCTCCGAAGTCCTCGCATAGGTCTCGTAGTCGAAACCGTCGAGATCAGCGTTCTTGGCGGACATGGACACCACCTCCTGTGCGTCTTTACATCTGACGTTGAGCCTAGCCGCACACAATTGCCGGCAATATCCACGTTACGTCTGGTCCGCTGCGCATTCGGGATAGCGGAATTCGCCCGGTCCGCGAAGGCGGGCGCGGGGGGTGGCCTGCTTTTGAGACTCGGGCTTGTTCTTGCCCTTGTACGGTGTGACGAGTGGACCCTCGACTCCTTGATATGCCTTGTCCGCCAGGGTGATGATCCCCGCCTTCTCCAACGCGCGCAGGATGCCCCAGATGCGGGCGGCAGTCAGGTCATATGTCTTGCCCGGCAGCACTCTCGAGGTCCACACGATCGTCCCGTCTGGTGTGGCGATCAGGGCCGAAGCGTTCACGGCTGGTGAGCCCCTGCGGGCATGATGTGGCCGGGTGGTTGAGGGGCACCCCCGGGCGCGAACTGCCCACCGTGGCCGAGGTCCTGGACACGTTGCCTGACCCGCGCTGTCGCCGGGGACGTCGCTATCGGCTCGGCCCACTGCTGACGTTACCCCTGCTCGCCGTGCTCAGCGGCGCAACCTCCTCGGCGAAGATCGGCCGGTTTATTGCCGGATACGATCCGGACTTGCGCGCCCCGAGCCGGCCTGCCTGGCTGCCGCCGCCCGGCCGGTCCGCGAGGAGCCGTTTCCTCAGCTCACGGCGCGGGAGCCAAGGCCCGCCCCGGAGCGCCGACTGATGAGATAACGTCCTCGCGTGAGTCTCCACCTGGTCGACCCTCCCGAGGAACTCACGCGTCGGGCTCGATACTTCGTGAGCGCGCACGCCTTGCGGGTCGCCCCTCTCGACGTTGATCAGTACCGGGCACGTTGGCTCGGACTCGGTATCCCGGCCGCAGAGATCGACCGAGTGGCTGCCTACGCAAGGCGCTGGGGCGGACTCGCGCTTCCCCCTGCTCCGCACTATGACGGCGGACCGAAGATCTTGAACCCTGATATCCCTGAAGGATCACCGGAAGCAGGATGGTGGTTCGAAGCAGGAGCGCAGCGGACCGCGGTTCCCTACAGCTTCATGATCGGCCCCCACGGCGAGTTCGGCGTCCACAGCGACAGTTGGATGCCCCTGCACGAGACCGTCGAAGGCTGGGTGGAGTCTGTGGCGTTGGCACATCACGCGTCCACCTGCGCGAAGACGATCACCATGGTCACCGGCCAGGACGTCGATACTCTCCAATTGGACGCCTACGAGGAGGTCGCCGAGGTCGTCGGCCTGGCGGACACCTGGTGGCGCAGCGCCGACTCACTCGTGGCCATCTACATGGGAGAGGCAGAGTGCATGGCCGCGCCACAGTGCAAGACGGCCTACATCTACTCCGGCTTGGACACGTGGGGGCTGTGCGGCCAGCGAAAGGCCTGATGCCGCCCCTCTTCGAGGCCCGGTTGGATACAGCTTGACCTCCGACCTCAAATTCCGCATAAAGGTCGGTGGGCAGATACCGCCACGGGCAGCCCGAGCGCACCACATACAGGATCGCGTTGACGATCTCCCGTCGCGGATGCTTCTCCGGGCGCCCTCCGGTGTTCGGCTCGGGGAGTAAAGGCTCGATCAGCTCCCAGTGTGCGTCGGTCAGGTCCGAGGGGTCGCGATCTGGGGGCATCCGGCCACTCTGGCGGCATTTGTACCAGCCGCCACGCTGAACATGAACGATCTTCTCAAATATGCTCTGAGCAGTCTGGATGGCTACCGCAACAAGGAGGCGTCCCTGCGGGTCGGTCTTGGGGATACAGGCTGAGTTGGTGCCGGTTTCGATGAGTTGCCGCCGTGCTCGGTCCGCTCCAATCAGCCGAGCCGGCGAAGCGTTCCTGGGAAGGCGGTCCGAGCGTAGCGAGGCCCTTCAGGGGGCGGGCGTCAGCCCGCCTGGGAGGACGTCCGGAGCGAAGCGGAGGGCCGTTGTGGGCGGGTGGGCATCAGACGGCCAACCACCGAATCGGGTGACGGGCGGGGAGGAAGAACGCCCGGAGCGAAGCGGAGGCCCTTTTGAGGGAGAGCACCGATCGGCGCGACTCCGCAGTAAGTGCCCACGCGGCAGCACAGACCCCTAATATCACTTCTGTCCGCATAGGACCGATAGCGGAGGAAGCAGTGGGTGGCTCCGGGGCCGAGAACACGTCAGGACGTGCGCGAAGCGCGGCGGTCCGGTGACGCTGCTCGCGGGCCGCTACCGGCTGCTGTCACAACTCGGCCAGGGCGGCATGGGCACCGTCTGGCGGGCGATGGACGAGCTGCTGCGGCAGGAAGTGGCCGTCAAGGAGGTCCGGCTACCTCCGGATCTCAACGAGGCGGCACGTACTGAGCTGGCCGAACGTACGTTACGTGAGGCGCGGGCCGCGGCGCGGCTGCGTTCCCACCCGTCGATCGTCACCGTGCACGACGTCGTCCTCGACGGCGACCGGCCGTGGATCGTCATGGAGCTGGTCCGCGGACGCTCCCTCGACCAGGCCGTACGCACCAACGGCCCGCTGCCCCCGCGCCAGGTGGCCTGGATCGGCCTCCAGATGCTCGACGCGCTGGGCGCCGCGCACGCGTCGGGCGTACTGCACCGGGACGTCAAGCCGGCCAACGTCATGCTCACCGACGACGGACGGGTGCTGCTGACCGACTTCGGGATCGCGACCGTCGCCGGGGACGCCGCGCTCACCCAGACCGGCCTGCTCACCGGCTCGCCCGGCTACATCGCCCCCGAGCGCCTGCGCGGCGAGACCGACGGCCCGCTCGCCGACCTGTGGTCGCTCGGCGCCACGCTGTTCACGGCGGTGGAGGGCGGGCCGCCGTTCGCCCGCGCCAACCAGGCCGCCGTGATGGCGGCCGTGCTCATGCAGCCGCCCGCCCCCGCCCGGCTGGCCGGCCCGCTCGCCCCCGTGCTCGCCGCGATCCTGGAGAAGGATCCGGTACGGCGCTGCGCCCCCGGCCAGGTGGCCGACTGGCTGAACGCCATCGCCCAGGGCGCCGTGCAGGCCTGGGCGGAGGTGGGCCCGGCGCCCGTTGGGCCCCCGTCCAGGACAGGGCCCCCGTCCAGGACGGGACCCTCGTCCAGGACGGCCGGCACCGACCCGGCCCTGCACCGCGAGCGGACCCAGGCCGGCGTTGTGCCCAGGCGCAGCCGCGTGCCCCTCATCCTCCTGGGCGCCGGTCTGGCGGTCGTGCTGGCCCTGGCCACAGGGGTGGTGGTCTTGGTGCAGGTTCTGCCGAACTTCACCGCCACCTTCAGCGAAACGATCGGCGACACCTCCACCCCGGCCCCGACGTCCCGCTCGACGGGGGCCGCCCGGACGCTGTTCGGGCGCGACTTCGAGGCGTGTGGCCTGCTGACCAACGCCCAGGCGCGCTCGCTACTCGGCGGCGCGGTGAAACGCCAGTACCAGACAGCCACCGCCTGCATGTGGACCCGGCCCGACAACGGCGCGTTCGTGAGCGTCACGGCGAACCGCCTGGCGGATGCCTCGGCCGCGCACACCGCCCAGGAGTACACGGTCAAGACGATGAAGGAGGAACCGAAGCGCAACCCGGGGACCAAGGTCCGCAAGGGCCCGGACGTCGGCGACGAGGCGTACAGCTACACCCGGGGCGAATCCATCGTGGACACGATCTACCGGACCCAGATCTCGTTCCGCCTGTCGAACGTCTGGGTGGTCGTCTACCACACCGGCCGGCAGCCGGGCTTCACCACCGCCGACCGCACGGCCAAACTCGTGACCAAGGCCCTCGACCGGCATCGCTAGTCTCGATGGGATACCCCCTCAAGGACCCCAGCCACGACGGACCGTCATAGTCTCACCCCATGGCGATCAGGAACTCGCACTGCTCCTTCTGCGGCCAGGCGTTCGCATCCGACCAGGCGTGGCCGCGCACCTGCGCCGGCTGTGGCAACACCGCCTACCTCAACCCGCTACCCGTCGCGGTGCTGCTGCTGCCCGTGGACGACGGCCTGCTGGTGGTCCGGCGCGGCATCGAGCCGCGCCGGGGGGAGCTCGCCCTGCCCGGCGGGTTCATCGATGTCGGCGAGAGCTGGCAGCAGGCCGCCGCCAGGGAGCTGCGCGAGGAGACGGCCGTCGTCGTCGACGCGGACCGCGTGCGGCTGTTCGACGCGCACAGCGCTCCCGACGGCACCCTGCTGGTCTTCGGCCTGGCGCCGCCGACCGTCTCGGCCGCCTTGCCGCCGATGGTGCCGACGGCCGAGACCATGGAGTGGTCGGTGCTGGACGAGCCGCGGGAGCTGGCCTTTCCGCTGCACACCCGGGTCGTCTCCGCGTACTGGGACCGCCGCTCAGCCCTTCACTGACCACCGCTCAGCCCTTCACTGAACGGCGCTCAGCCCTTCACTGAGCCGGCGAAGCTGAAGGAACCGGCGAGGTACTTGTTCACGGCGACGTAGAGGACCACGGCCGGGGTCGTGTAGATGATCGAGAAGGCGGCCAGCTCACCGTAGGCGACCTGACCGTACTGGGAGAAGAAGGTGTAGATGGTCACCGCCGCCGGCTGCTTCTCCGGCGTGTCGAGGAGGACGAACGGGGCGAAGAAGTTCCCCCACTGGCCGACGAAGACGAAGATCGCCACGACGGCCACCCCGGGCGCCATCAACGGCCCGACGATCCTGAGCAGCGACTGCACCCAGCCGGCCCCGTCGACCCAGGCGGACTCTTCCAGGCTCACCGGCACGCCGTCCATGAAGTTCTTCATCATCCAGATGGAGAACGGCAGCGAACTGGCGGCCAGGAACAGCACCATGGCCGGGATCGACCCGTACAGGTTGAACCGGAAGAACATCGAATAGACCGGCACCATGATCGCCGTGACCGGCAGGCCGGTCGTGAACAGCAGCGTCAGCATGAAATGCCGCTTGAAGCGCAGGGTGTAGCGGGACAGGGGGTAGGCGGCGAGCCCGGCGACGATCACGGTGAGGATCGCCGTACTGCCGGAGATGAGGATCGAGTTGATGATCGGGTGGTAGATGGTCTCCCAGGTCAGCACCGCGCTGAAGTTCTTGAGCGAGAACTGGAAGGTCGGCTGCGCGGCCAGGTTGGCGTCGGGTTGCAGCGAGGCCAGGAGCACCCACAGGAACGGCCCGAGGAAGGCCAGCGCGATCACCGCGAGCGAGATGAGTGCCGCGCCACGGGCGGCCAGGCGCGTCATCAGGTGTCCACCTTGATCAATCGCAGGTACACGAGGGAGAACGCGGCGCCGATGACCAGCATCACCAGGGCCATCGCGCTGCCGTAGCCGATCTCGAAGTAGCGGAACGCCTGCTCGTACATGTAGAGCGGGGTGGTCTGGCTGTCCGTGCCAGGACCGCCGCCGGTGAGGGCGTAGATCAGGCCGAAGCTGGCCAGGGTCTGCAGCGTGATCAGCATGAGGTTCGACAGGATCGAGCGGCGGATCAGCGGCAGCGTGATGTGTACCAGCCGCCGCCAGGTGCTCGCCCCGTCCACCGCCGCCGCCTCCAGCAACTCCCCCGGTACGTCCGACAGCGCGGCGGAGTAGACCAGCATGGAGAACGCGGTGCCGCGCCACACGTTGGCCAGGATGATCGCGATCATGGGCGCGCTGTAGAGCCAGTCCTGGGAGAAGCCGAGGGCGCCGAGTGCCTCGTTGAGCGTGCCCTCCTCGGCCAGGAAGGAGTACCAGCATGCCGCCGCGACCACCTCGGGCACCACCCAGGCCGCGATGACGATGCCGTTGACCACGCTCCTGACCGCTCGTCCCCGGCCCCGCTGGAGCAGCGCGATGATCAGGCCGAGGGTGTTCTGGCCGATGACGGCCGAGCCGATCACGAAGACGAAGGTCAGCAGGAGGGAGTTGCGGAAGTCCTCGTCGCTGAACATCTTGACGAAGTTGTCCACGCCGATGAACTGCGAGTTCACCGACGCGGCGCCGGTCAGCGTCTCGTTGGTGAAGGCGATGTAGACGCTCCACAGGATGGGCCCGACCATGAAGATCACGAACATGATCAGGGCGGGCCCGAGCGGCAGCAGCCAGCGCAGGGTACGCCGGGCCCGCCGGCGCGGCTCCCCCTTGTCGGGGGAACCGGCCAGCCGTGGTGGCGTCACGGACGTGACGGTCATGAGCCGGGGATCACCTTGTCCGGGCCGCCGACGACGCCGGGCAGCGCGTCGGCGTACTCCTTGGCCGCCGCCTCCGGGGTCTTGGAGCCGGTCGTCATCGCCTCCATGACCTTCTGCACCTCGGCCGAGACCTTCGGATAGACCTCGTACGCCGGGCGGTAGTGCGTGACCGACGCCAGATCGGACCAGAACTTCACGCTCGGGTTGTCAGCGGTGTACTTCGGGTCGGCGGCCACGTCCTTACGCGGGGCGAGGTCACCGCTGCCGATGGAGTACAGCAGCGTGTTGTCCTTGTTGGTCGCCGTGGCGATGAAGTCCCACGCGTCCTTCTTGTCCTTGGCGTACGAGCTCATCGCCATGACCCAGCCGCCCGACATGCTGACGGCGCCGGGCGCTTGACCGTTCTGGGTCGGCATGGCGGTCCAGCCCATCTTCTCGGCCCACTGCGGCCACGGCTTGGTGCTGGTGGGCTTCCAGCTGCCCGACATCCAGGCCCCGTCGAGGTCGATGCCGATCTTGCCGTTGGGGAACCAGTCGAGCCCGATCTTCTCCCCCAGCTTGGGGTTGAACGCGTCGGCCTTCTTCGGGCCGAGGTCCTCGCGGTAGATCGTGTTGATGAAGGCGAGCGAGTCGGTGAACGCCTTGCCGGAGGAGACCCACTTCTTCTGGGTGTCGTCGTAGAGCGTGCCGCCGGGGGTGCCGTAGAGCAGCATCTCGAAGCCCTGCATGGTGGCGGCCTCGCCGTGCGGCTTGGTGGAGTACATGCTGAAGGGGACCACGCCGGGCACCTTCTGCTTGATCGCGCGGGCCGCGGTCAGCACGTCCGCCCAGGTCTTGGGCTGCCACGGCAGCTGGATGCCGGCCTTGGTCAAGATGTCCTTGTTGTACCAGAGCCCTCGGGTGTCGGTGCTGATCGGCACACCGTAGATCTTGTCGTCGGGGCCCTTGGCGGCCTGCTTGACCGAGTCGGGGTATTGGGTGGCCCAGTCGGGCCAGGTCTTCAGGTAGTCGTCGAGCGGGGCCAGCTTGCCTGCGGCGACGTCGGCGTTGACCTGGAAGGTGTCGTGGATGTACACGTCCGGAGCCGACTCGGCCGAGCGGTTCAGCAGGGCGAGCTTGGTGTAGTAGACCTCGTTGCCGCCCTGGACCGCGGTCAGCTTGATCGTCACGCCCTTGTGCGCGGCTTCGTACTGCGTCTTGGCCTGCTTGAGCATTTTCTCCAGGTGCGGCCAGGAGGGTTCCACCTTGTAGAGGACTTCGATCTCCTTGGCCCCGTTGGCGCTCTTCTGCGGCGTGTCCGCGCCACATGCGCCGGCCGTGGCGGCTAACGCGGCTGTCAGGATCGAGGCCACCATCGCTCGTCTCATGGGACTCCTTCTCACCGGCCCACAGAACTGACTTGACGAGACGGTAAATCTTTTTGATTTATTAAGTCAACGACGGAAGCTCAAAAACACGGGGAGCAGTCATATGCAGAAGGGGACAAATCTTCCGAAAGTGGGCCATTTCAATCGGGCCGTCGTCCTGGAGGCGATCCAGGTCTCGGATGGCATCAGCCGCGTCCAGATCGCCGGGCGCGCCGGGCTCACCGCCCAGACCGTCTCCGTCATCGTGCGCCGGCTCCTGGAGGAGGGTCTCGTCATCGAGGACGGCTCGCTCCCGTCCCGGGGCGGCAAACCGCGCACGATCCTGCGGGTGGATCCGACCGCCGGCTACGCCGTCGGCATCCACTTCGACCCCGGCGAGATCTCGTACGTGCTGGCCGACCTGGCGGGGCAGCCGGTCGCCAAGCTGCACACCGCCGTACGCCCCGGCCTCGCGCCCGACGCGGTCATCCGCCAGATGGCCCGCACCGCCCGCAGGGTGCTGCGCGAAGCGGACGTACCCGACCGCAAGGTGCTGGGCATCGGCCTGGCCTGTCCAGGACCGCTCGACGCCGAGGGCATCATGAACGTCCCGCCGCGCCTGACCGGATGGGACCACGTGCCCATCAAAGGCCTGCTGGAGGAGCACGCCGGCTTCCCGGTGACCTCGGACAACGACGCCACCGCGGCGGCGATCGGCGAGCGCTGGGCCGGGGTGGCACGGGCCGCGCCGAGCTTCGCCTACCTGTATCTGGGGACCGGCATCGGCGGCGGGCTGTTCCTCGACAACCAGATCTACCGCGGCCGTTCCCTCAACGCCGGGGAGTTCGGCCACATCACGGTGGCGCCGGACGGCCCCGACTGTTACTGCGGCAATCGCGGCTGCGTCGAGGCGGTCTGCTGCCCGAGCGCGATCGAGGCGACCGTACGTGCGCGGCTGGCCGAGGGCGCCGAGAGCACGCTGACCGCCGAGGCTCTCGACCACGCGGCGATCTGCGCGGCGGCCGCGGCCGGCGATCCCCTCGCCGGTACGGTCATCGGCCAGGTCGCGGCCCGGCTCGCCGACGCCGCCGTGAGCATCGTCAACATGCTCGACATCGACCTGCTGGTGCTGGGCGGCCCGGCCATGTACGAGGTCGCGGACGTCTACCGCCAGGTGGTCGCCGCGGCCGTGGCCACCCGGCCCCTGGCCCGCCGCCTCCACACGGTCCAGGTGGCGACCTCCCCCATCGCCGCCGACGCCGCCGCGATCGGCGCCGCGTCCCTGGTCTTCCACGCCACGTACGCGCCCCGGCTCAGCACGCTCCTGAACCGCTGATCTCCAGGCGTCCGTACGGTTGCGTATGGGCGCGGACCACGTGACCGGCGCGGATCTCCACGTCCAGCAGCGTCGCGTCGTCGTCGAGAGGGCAGCTCAGGGCGAAGGCCGTGTCGTCGAACCGGCCCGCCTGCCGTGCCCATTCGAGCCGGACGACCGCATCGGCGGCGAGCGCCGCGGATCCGGGGAGCGGCACGGACGGGCCATCCAACGGCTGGCCCCACGGCGCGCTCACGCCCTCCACGCGCGCCAGGTAGAGCCGTCGCAGCCACACCGGCGTCGCGAGTTCGGCCAGTACGGCGAGCGCCGCCGCCTCGTCCGGTACTAACACGACGGCCGCCTCGTTCGGCAGCGCCGCGTCGACCGCCTGGTCCGGCACGACTACGTCGACCGCCGCAGCACCAAGCGCGGGGCTTGGCGGCGCGAGGGGGTCCACGCGCAGGACGATGCCCGAACGGCCATCCGCCACCGGGACCGACAACCGCCCCGAGGGGTGCGCCGGGTCGAGCGAGGCGATCGGGCCGAACGACGCGGAACCTGCCGAATCGGCCATCTCGCCACCCGAGGAGCGGCCCAGATCCGGCCCGGTGGCGGAGCCGGGCGGCCCGGTGGCGGAGCCGGGCGACGCGGCGCGTACCGCGGCGACGAGTTCGCCGAGCGTGGCGCAGACCACGGAGCCACCGGTGGGACGGACGACGAGCCAGCCGGCGGCGGCGGGCGAGATCCGCACCCCTGGAGACGACCGTACCCGGCTGACCGCGCGAGCCACCGCCGCACGGGCGCCCGGCCCGGCCACCCAGGGCCGCGCCCAGTCCGCGTCCCCGCGCTCACCGCAAGCACCGCACATCAGCCATCACCACCCCGCCCACACATCAGTAGGCTCTCCCGGCCCGCACGCGCCGCACATCAGCCACTCGCTCTTCCCAGAGGCCCGCCACACGGATCACGGCATGACGTCACCGGAGTTGGGGCCCAGGGTCTGGCCGACGTAGAGGTTGCCGCCGGGGTCGCCGGCGAGCAGGACCGCCGTCGGCGCGATCTCCTCCGGGCGGCCGAATCGGCCCAGGGGCAGTTCCGCGCGCTTGGCCGCCTTCCACTCGTCGGTGATCCCGGCCACCAGCGGGGTCTCTACGGGGCCGGGCGCGATCGCGTTCACCAGTACGTTGTGCTCGGCCACCTCGAGCGCCAGCGACTTGGTGAGCCCGATGACCCCGGCCTTGGCCGCCGCGTAGTGGCTGAGTGAGCGGCCGCCCTTGATGCCGAGCTGGGAGGCGATGTTGATCACCCGGCCCCAGCGCCGCTCGACCATGTGCGGCACGACGTAACGGCAGCACAGGAAGACCCCGGTGAGGTCGACCGCGATCGTCTCCGCCCATACCTTCGGGTCCATCTCGACCAGCGGTGCCTCGGTGAGGATGCCGGCGGAGTTGACCAGGACGTCGATTCGGCCGAACCGGTCCAGCACGCTGGAGACGGCCCCGGCGACGGAGCCGGGATCGCTGACGTCGACGGCGACGTGCCCGGTCGCCCCGATGTCGGTGGCCGCCCGCTCGGCGTCCAGGTCCGCCAGGACGACCTGGGCGCCCTCACGGAGGTACGCCTCGGCGATCGCGCGGCCGATGCCGCTCGCGCCACCGGTGATCAGCGCGGTCCGCTGTTCCAGAGCGGGCCGATGTTCCAGGCCGGGCCGATGTCCCTGGGCGGGCACGGGTTCCGGGGCGGGCATGGGTTCCTCCTCTGGCTCAGGCGGGCATGCGGACGGTGAGCCCGCCGTCGACGACGATGTTCTGACCGGTGATGTAGCCCGCGTCGGCCGAGGTGAGGAACCGGATGACGGAGGCGACCTCCGCCGGCCGGCCCACCCGGCCCCACGGGATGTCCTGGCCGGCTCGGGCCAGGCCGTCGGGGCCGAGTGAGTTCACCGGGTCCGACGACTGCGGGGTTTCGATGAGGCCGGGGATGACCGAGTTGACGCGGATCTGCCGGGGCGCGAGTTCCACCGCCAGGCTGCGGCACAGACCGAGCACCCCGGCCTTCGCGGCGGCGTAGTGGGCGTGCTCGCCCCAGCCGTACACGCCGCCCGCGATGGAGGACACGGCGACCATCGCGCCGGGACCAGAGATCCGGGCGGCCGCCGAGCGCAGGGTGCGCAGGACGCCGGTCAGGTCGACCTGCAGCATGTCGTCCCAGGCCGCGTCGGTGAGCTCCGCGAGCGGGGCCCGGCGCAGCACTCCGGCGTTGGCCACCGCGATGTCGAGGCGGCCCCACTCGTCGACCGCGCGCTGGGCGAACGCCTCGACCTGCGCGGCGTCCCGTACGTCCACCTCGTGCACCACGCCGGCACCACCGGCCTGCTCCACCTGGCGGAGGGTCTCGGCGGGGTCGTGCGGGTCGCCGGGGAAGGTGCCGATGACCGTGCGGACGCCCTGGGCGGCGTACGAGACGGCCAGCGCGCGGCCGATCCCGCTGGCGGCGCCGGTGATGACGGCGACCTGCCCGTCAAGGTCGGGAGCGGTCACAGCGCGGGCACCTTCCGCGCGCCGAACATCACGAATCCCGACAGGAACGTGCCCAGCGCGCCGACCAGCAGCGCTCCCTGGTTCCAGTCCGAGCCGGCGACCAGCATCGCGGTGATGATCGCGCCGGCCGCGATGGCACCCGGCTGGCTGATCGCGTTGATGAACGAGGTCCCCGTGGCCCGGCAGCGGGTGTCGTAGCACTCGCCCATGAAGAACAGCATCGCCGAGTACGGCCCCACCAGGAAGAACATGCCCAGCGAGTACAGCACGACCACGGCGAAGGTGCCGTTGGCGACCAGCAGCATGAGCGCGAAGATGACGCCGGAGGCCATCCAGCCGAACGCGATCACGTTGCGCCGGCCGAACCGGTCCCCGGCCCAGCCATGGAAGACGTAGCCGACGTAGGCGACCGCGTTGATCACGATGAACATCAGCAGGGAGTTGGTGAAGCTGACGTTCTTGCCCTGGGTGAGGACCGTCGTGCCGAGCACGCTGAACACCTGGATGCCGAACCAGTTGACGAACCAGGCGAAGCCGAGGACGAGCGTGTTGCGCAGCGCGGACCCCCGGAAGATCTCCAGGAACGGTGCCGACTTGCCCTCGGACACGCCGTACTCGCGGGCGAGGACGGCCGCTTCTTCCGTACGGCCCTCCTTGCGCATCCGGTCCATCTTCTGCTGCAGCTCGAACTGCGGCGTCTCGCGCAGGCCGCGCCGCAGGAGCGCGATCACGATGGCCGGGAACGTGGCCAGCAGGAAGCAGCCCCGCCAGCCGACCAGCGGCAGGAACAGCGCGATGAAGGCGGCGGCCAGCAGCGTGCCGAGCGGCCAGCCGCCCTGGACCAGGCTGTAGATCAGGCCGCGGCGCTTCTTGATCTTCTCGTCCTCGGTGACGGCGTAGATCTCGTTGAGGTACGTGGCGTTGACCGACTGCTCGGCGAGCCCGAGCCCGCCGATGGAGCGCACGCCGACCAGGTAGGCGGCGTTCATCGTGGCGGCCGAGACCGCCGAGGCCAGCGCCGTGCCCGACACCGTGATGATCATGCCCTTACGGCGGCCCAGCCGGTCGACCAGCGGCCCCACCCCGAGGACCACGATCGCCGTCCCCACCGAGATCAGCGTGGAGATCAGTGACGCCTGCGCCGGGGACCACTGAAACTGGCCGGAGATCTCCGGCAGCAGCGTCCCGAACATGATGTAGTCGTAGACCGCGAAGATCCACGCGAACAGCGCGATCACTGTGGCCTTGCGCGTCTGCCGCACCCCGACACGTGGGAAGGGCCGGGTGCCCGATGAGGTGGTTGTCATGGAGATGCCCTTTCGGAGAAAGAGAGTGGGGGGTTTCGCGCATGCGTCATCACCGGACCGGCATGGACAGGCGCGGGGCCGCTACCGGGGTGAGCGGGCCTTGAAGTCGTCGGCGATCTCGTCGAAGGTCACCCAGCGCACGCCCTCGTGGCCGCTGATGTACTCGATGAGGCGCTCGTGCATGAGCAGGCTCTGCGGCCGGCCCGAGACGTCGGGGTGGATGGTCATGGTGAAGACCGCGTAGTCCGATTCGCGATAGACCCAGTCGAACTGGTCCCGCCACATCTCTTCGAGGTGGCGCGGGCTGACGAAGCCGTGGCTGTTCGGGCTGGCCTTGACGAACATCATCGGCGGGAGGTCGTCGAGGTACCAGTTGGCCGGGATCTCCACCAGGTCGGTCTCCTGGCCGCGCTCCAGCGGCTTCATCCACTCGGCCGCCGGGCGGGAGTAGTCGATCTTCGTCCAGGAGTCGCCTACGCGGACGTAGTACGGGGTGAAGTCGTCGTGCATGAGCGAGTGGTCGTACTTGATGCCCCGCTCCAGCAGGAGCTCGTTGGTGACGGGCGAGAACTCCCACCACGGGGCGACATAGCCGGTCGGCCTGCTGCCGGAGTACCTCTCGACCAGGTCGATGCAGTGGTCGAGGATCGCGCTCTCCTGCTCCCTGCTCATCGCGATCGGGTTCTCGTGCGAGTAGCCGTGCACGCCGATCTCGTGACCACCGGCCACGACCTGGCGGGTCTGGTCGGGGAAGGTCTCGATGGAGTGGCCGGGGATGAACCAGGTGGTCCGCAGGTCGTACTTCTCGAACAGGCGCAGCAGCCGCGGGACGCCGACCTCGCCGGCGAACAGGCCGCGCGAGATGTCGCACGGCGAGTCCTCCCCGCCGTACGAGCCCAGCCAGCCGGCGACGGCATCGACGTCCACGCCGTACGCGACGAGAATCTCCTTGGGCATGGTCACTTCGTCCTTTCGATCGGAGAGGTATTCCAGGTCCGCGCGCGCAGCTCCTCGCGTACCCGGACCGGGTCGCGATGGCCGCCGAGCAGCGCGCTCAGCAGGACGCGCGCCTGCGGCGAGCGCAGGGTTCCGGTGGGGATGGCGCCGGCCTCGACGAGATCCGCGCCACCGCCGTTGCCGTACAGGGCGGCGACGGGTCCGGCGTCGACCCGGGTGGACAGGGCGACGACGACGCCGGCCTCGGTGATCCGGGCCACCTCGTCCCTGATCCGGGGGTTGCCGTTGCCGGCGCCCAGCGCTTGCAGGACGACCCCGGTGGCGCCCGCGTCGACCACCGCGCGCAGCGCGGCGGTGTCGCAGCCCGGGTAGAGGGCCACGATGTCGGTACGGACTCCGTCGAGGTCGAAGGTGTCGAGGTTCAGTGGCTTGGCCCGCGCGGGCGTCATCACGATGTTCACCTGGCCGTCGCGCACGCGTCCCAAGGGCCCGCTGTCCGGCGCGGAGAACGCCGACGAGGCGAGCGTGTGCGTCTTGCGGGTGCCGGAGGCGGCGAAGATCTGGCCGTCGAAGCCGATCAGCACCCCCAGCCCGCAGGCCCGGCCGCCGGCCGCCACCGCGATCGCGTCGGCGAGGTTGCGCGGGCCGTCCCCGTCCACCGCGTCGGCCGGCAGCTGCGCCCCCGTGAACACGACCGGCCGCGGGTCGTCATGGAACAGATCGACGAGGTAGGCCGTCTCCTCCATGCCGTCGGTCCCGTGGGTGACGACGACGCCGAGCACATCGGGGTCGGTGAACGCCTCTCGGGTCCGCAGCGCGACCTCGCGCATGTCCGCGAGCGTGAACAGGTAGCTGCCCGCGCAGAGCACGTCCCGCCCGACGAGTTCCACCCCGGGGTCGACCGGGAGACGGCCGAGCAGCTCGCCCGCCCGATCCTGGGCGAGACCCACCCCCTGCCCGTCCCGGCGGGTCGCGATGGTCCCTCCTGTGGACAGGACGATGACCTTGGACACTCGACGGCCTCCTCAGTTACCCAAACGTTTGCGCCAAACGTTTGGTAGCATCTGACCTGCGCCTACGAGATGTCAAGAACTTCACGTTAAAATCAAGAAAACCCCAGCCGGAAGCCGAGGGACATTGGGTGCGAAGAGGGCGCGGCCGGTTACGCTGCAGATGATCGCCGACCAGCTCGGCCTGCACGTCTCCACGGTGTCGCGAGTGCTGCACGCCAAGCCCGGCGAAGGTCTGCGGGCGGCGTCGAGCCCGACCGTGGAACGCGTCCGCAAGCTCGCCGACGAGCTCGGCTACCAGCGCAACCCACACGCGATGAGCCTGCGCACCCAGCGCAGCAACCTGATCGGCGTGCTGGTCCCCCGGCTGTCCGACGTGGTGCTCGCGACCATCTACGAGGGCATCGAGGAGGCCGCCGCCGAGTCGGGACTGTCGACGTTCGTCACCAACACGCGCGACCTGTCCGACGTCCAGCGCGCCCGTACGGAGATGGTCCTCGGCCGCCGCGTCGACGGCATGATCTTCGGCGACGCGCACGCGGACACGGGCTTCCTCGACGAGGTCGCCGCCCGGGGCGTCCCGTTCACGCTGGTCAACCGGCGGGCCGGGCGGCACCCGGCGGTCGTCTGCGACGACCGGCTCGGCGGCCGGATGGCCGCGGAGCACCTGCTGGGGCTCGGGCACGAGGAGGTGGCGATCGTCGCCGGCGAGCCGTACGCGAGCACCGGCATCGACCGCACCAGCGGCTTCGTCGAGAGATTCCGCGAGGCCGGGCTCCCGATCCCCGAGCACCGGATCGTGCACTCGCGCTTCGACGCGCGCGGCGGCCACGAAGGGGCCGAACGCCTGCTCGCGACGGGCCCGCTCCCGTCAGCGATCTTCGTGGTCAACGACTTCGGCGCCATCGGCACGATCGGCGCGCTGCGCGACCACGGGCTGCGGGTCGGGGCGGACATCGCGGTCGTGGGCTTCAACGACACCCCGCTCGCCGCCGAGCTGCCGGTCCCGCTCACCTCGGTCCGCTCCCCCATGCACGAGATGGGGCGCCGCGGGCTGCACCAGCTCGTCCGGGTCCTTGAGGGCGAGCAGGGGGAGACCGAGCTGCTCCGACCGGAGCTCATCGTCCGCGCGTCGAGCGACCCGGAGCTCTACGCCGCCCTCACCCGGAAGACGGCCGGCGCCTGATCCCGGATCAGGCGATCAGGCTGGCATGTGACCTCAGAGGACCTTGCTGAGGAACGCGCGGGTGCGCGGGTTCTGCGGGTTGTCGAGCACCTCGGCGGGCGGTCCGGCCTCCACGATGACCCCGCCGTCCATGAACACCACCCGATCGGCCACCTCGCGGGCGAAGCCCACCTCGTGCGTGACGACGATCATGGTGAGGCCGTCGGTGGCCAGCCCCTTCATGGTGGCCAGCACCTCGCCCACCAGCTCGGGGTCCAGCGCGCTGGTCGGCTCGTCGAAGAGCATCAGCTTGGGCTGCATGGCCAGCGCGCGGGCGATGGCGACCCGCTGTTGCTGGCCGCCGGACAGCTGGCGGGGGTAACTGTTCGTCTTGTCCGCCAGGCCTACCCGCTCCAGCAGGGCCAGAGCCCGCGTACGAGCCTGCGCGCGCGATTCGCCGCGCACCCCGACGGGCGCCTCCATGATGTTCTGCACCACGGTGAAGTGCGGGAACAGGTTGAACTGCTGGAAGACCATGCCGATCTCCCGCCGCTGGCGGGTGATGTCCCGATCGCCCAGGTGGTGCACCCGCCCGCCGTTGGCGCGGAAGCCGATCAGTTCGCCGTCCACGTGGATGGCGCCGCCGTCGATGGTCTCCAGGTGGTTGACGCACCGCAGGAACGTCGACTTGCCCGACCCGGAAGGGCCGAGGATGACGACGACCTCACCCCGCTCGACGCTCAGGTCGATGCCTTTGAGCACCTCCAGATGGCCGAAGCTCTTGCGTACGGCCCGGGCGTGCACCATGGGCGTGCTCATGATGGCGTCTCCTCGCGGGTCGGGGCCGGCGCCGGCTGCCGTCGCCGGAACATCAGGAAGCTCCAGAAGCTCTGCGGAGCGTTCCGCGTGGCGCCGCGCGCGTAGTGGCGCTCGATGAAGGACTGGCCGACGTACAGAATCGACGTGATCACCAGGTACCAGACGCAGGCCACGATGAGTAGCGGGATGGTCTGGAAGGTGCGGTTGTAGATCGCCTGCACGGTGTACAGCAGGTCGGCGAGGGCGATGACGCTGACCAGCGAGGTGGCCTTCAGCATGCTGATGACCTGGCTGCCGGTCGGCGGCACGATGAACCGCATCGCCTGCGGCAGGACGATCCGGCGGAACGTCCGCCCACGGCTCATGCCGAGCGCCGACGCGGCCTCGGTCTGGCCGGGATCGACGGACATCAGGCCGCCTCGGATGATCTCCGCCATGTACGCGCCCTCGTTGAGCCCGAGCCCGAGGATGGCGGCCAGCAGCGGCGTGATCAGCTTGTTGGTGTCGGCCGTGAGGAACTCCGGGCCGAACGGGATGCCGAACGAGATCTGCGGCATCAGGGCGGACAGGTTGTACCAGAGCACGAGCTGCACCAGCACCGGCGTACCACGGAAGAACCAGACATAGAGCCCGGAGACGATCCGCGCGATCGGGTTCTGGGAGAGCCGCCCCATCGCGACGACCACCCCCAGGATCACGCCGACGGCCATGGCGATCACCGTGAGGTAGAGCGTCGTGATGATGCCCGCCCCGATGACCTGCGCGTTGAAGTAGCGCGCGACCACGTCCCACTTGAAGTTGTGGTTGGTGATCAGCAGGTTCACCAGCTGGGCGGCGAGGACCAGCAGGATGATCGAGGCCACCCAGCGCAGCGGGTGCCGCGTCCGCGCCGCCCCCGCGACGTCCACTTCAGGGGGCGAGTGCCGCTCGGTGGCGGTCGTCACTGCTTCGCCGCCAGGTTCACGCCGGCCTGCTTGAGCATGTTGCCGTTGGTCCCCCATTTTGTCATGACCTTCTCGTACGTCCCGTCGTCGATCAGCTTCTGGATGCCGTCCTTGATCACGTCCCGCAGCGGCGAGTCCTTGGCCACGACGGCGCCCTGGTAGAGGGTGTCGAATCCGTTGGGCTTGCCGGTGGCCGCCAGCTCCAGCTCACCGCCCGACTGCTTTACGAAGTAAGTCAGCGGCGCCTGCGAGGAGAAGAAGGCGTCGGCCCGGTTGGAGCGGACCGCGAGGATCGAGGTGGGCTGGTCCTTGTAGGACTGGACCTCGACCTTCTTCTTGCCGTCCTTGACGCAGGTGTCGGACTGCGCCTTGATCACCTTCTCGGCCGACCCGCCGGCCATCACGGAGATCCGCAGCCCGCAGGTGTCGTCGATCGACTGGATCTTGTTCGGGTTGCCCTTCGGCACGGCGAAGACGACGAACTCCTGCACCCAGTCGACGAAGTCGTTGGAGGCCTGACGGTCGGGGAAGTCGCCCACCGGCCCGAGGGCCAGGTCGTAGCGGCCGGCCGCGATGCCGGTGAGCTGGCTGGGCAGGCCGTCCACGGTCACGTGCTCGATCTTGACGCCGAGCAGGCCGCCCAGTTCCTCGGACAGGTCGGCCGCGACACCGGTCAGCGACTTGCCGTCGGTGCCGGCGATCTCGTACGGCGGGAACGAGCCGTTGTTCACCGAGACCAGCTTGCCCGCGCTCTTCACCTTGTCGGGCAGGCGGTCGAACAGGGCCTGGTCCTTGGCGTGGCTGGCGGCGGCGGGCGCGGAGGGGGTGTCCCCGACGGCGCCCTGGCTCTCGGTCGGGTTGGCGCCGCATCCGGCCAGCAGCAGGGCGCCGGCCATGACGGCACCGGCGGCTTGGGTCTTACGCATTACGCTCCTTGGGCGATCGAGGTCGCGGGACCTGTCGAGGGGGTGGTGGGGAGGGGATTGACGGTGAAACGCCGGTTGGCGAGGACGGGCAGGCTCTCGCGGGCCCGGTCGAGCTCCTCGGCCGAGGCTTCGGACCAGAGCAGACCGGGCGTGTCGCCGTTGAGCTGGGCTCGGGTGATGCCGAGCGGGTCGACGAACATGCTGTTGCCGATGTTGCGCCGGCCGCACTCGCCGGACGCGGCCACGTAGTAGGTGTTCTCCAGGGCGCGGGCGGTGACCATGACCTCCCAGTGCCACTCCTTGGCGGGTCCCCGTACCCAGGCCGCGGGCAGCGCGACCACCTGCGCGCCCTGGTCGGCCAGGAGCCGGGCCAGCTCGGGGAACCGGACGTCGTAGCAGGTCATCAGCCCGATCTTCCAGCCCGCGCAGTCGAAGACGACGGGGCTGTCGGAGCTGGCCACCACGTTGTTCGACTCGCGCCGGCCGAAGGCGTCGTACAGGTGCAGCTTGCGGTAGATGGTGATGATCTCGCCGTCGCGCAGCGCGACCAGCGTGTTGATCACCCGGCCGTCCTCGGCGGGCTGGTGCATGCCGACGATCACCGTGGTGCTCGTCCCTCGGGTGCGCTCGGCCAGCCCAGTGACGAACGGCCCGTCGAGCGGCTGGGCCGCCTGCCGGATCCGTACCGGATCGTCGACGAACAGGGCCATCGCCCCTTCCGGGAGCACCAGCAGGTCCGCGTTCCCGGCGACGGCCTCGTCGAAGAGGTCGCCGCAGGTCTTGAGGTTGGCCGCCCAGTCCTCGGCGGAGGCGAACTGGCCGACCGCCACACGCAGGTTGTTCAGGTTGCTCATCGGGTGAAGACCTCCTGGGGGTCGATGGGGGCGGGGGCGATCCCCTGGGCGTGGAGTTCGGTGCAGAAGGCCGCGGTCATGGCGGCGTTGGCGGCGGTGCCGTACGGCATCCAGTCCGCTCCGAAGACCTCCTGGGTCCTGCTCAGGTCGGCGAGCAGCCACGGGGTGGTGTCGGTCAGCAGCCGCCGCCGCGCCAGCCAGTGCCGCTTGGAGCGTTCGAAGAGCTCCTGTACGGCCTGCGGCAGGAAGGGGTGGCGCTCGACGACCTCGCGCTTGAGCGTCACCAGGTGGATGCCGGGGACGAAGCCGTTCTGGCGGTAGTAGTCGAGCTCGGCCGCCGGGTGGTCGGGCAGGAGATGACGGAACCGGCTCCCGGGGGTGAAGAAGCCCTCGGGCATGAACGGGGTCATGATCGCGTCGAGCGTTCCAGCGTCGAGTTGCTCGGCGAGCGAGCCGTCGGTCACGCTGACGTTGTCGGGCAGCTTCGCCGTGCCGACGCGGTCCTTGCCCGGCTCGGGCGCGTCCACGGCGCCGACCGTCCACTGGATCCCGGTGAGGTCGACCCCGGCCGCGCGCAGGAGCGCCCGCGTCCAGGTGTTGCCCGAGTCCGGCCAGCCGGTCAGGCCGATCCGAGCCCCCTTCAGCTCGGCGAACTCACGCAGCTCGCTGTCGCGGCGCACCAGCACGCACCGCTGGCGGAAGCCGCGCATCACGAAGACGGGCAGTCCCACCAGCCGGTCGTCACCCTTGGCCCGGCCCAGAACGTACCTGCTGAAGGAGGTCTCCCCGCCGTCCAGCTCGGGCTCGCTCAGCACGTCCGGCGTGATCGACCGGGAATCGAGATCCAGGTCGAACGCCTCGGACGTCAGCGTGCCGGTCGCCACGGGCACGAGGTGATCCCAGTCCCGTAGACCAAGCCGAATGCCAGGTTTCGTCACAAAAACTCCCTTTAGCGATGTATTGGGCTGTACCTTATGTTCAGCGAAATCCGCTACACAAGTTGCTCTTTGTTCCTGAACAAAGCTTTGTCAGATGGGAGTTCTCGTGGAGGTCGATCCCGCCTGGCTGGGGCAGCAGGTTCGCGAGCCGAGCGCGCGTGGCATCGCGACCTCTCTGATCGACCTGATCCGGCAGGGCACGCTGCGGCCCGGCGCGCGGCTGCCCACCGTGCGGAATCTGGCCCGCGCGCTCGGCGTCAGCCCGAGCACGATCGCCGAAGCCTGGTCTGAACTGCGCAAACACCGGATGATCGGTACGGAGGGCCGCCGGGGAACGGTGGTGCTCGGACCCCCTGGCGTGCCGCACCCGGCGCGCTACGAGCGGATCGGCCACTTCGGCAGCAGGCTGGCGATCGACCTCGCCATCGCGGCGCCGGACCGGGCGCTGCTCCCGCCGCTCGACGCCGCGCTCGCCACGGCCACCTCCGCCGAAGGGTTCAACGGCTACGTCCGCGAGACGATCACCCCGCGCCTGCGGGCCGCGGTGGAGCCCACCTGGCCGTTCGCGGCGCAGAGCTGGCTGGCGCTGGGCGGCGGGTACGAGGGGGTCCAGCTGCTCTGCCAGACGACCGCCCTGCCTGGCGACCGCATCGCCATCGAGGAGCCCACCGCGGCCAGGCTGCTCGACATCCTGGAGATGATCGGCGTCGAGGTGGTCCCCGTCGCCTGCGACGAGGACGGGCCCATCCCGGCCGCGCTCGCCGAAAGCCTGCGCTCCAGCCCGGTGGCGTTCGTCTACCAGCCGCGCGGTCACTCGCCGTGCGGTTACGCCGTGCCCGAGAGCCGCTCCGCCGAGCTGGCCCGGCTCCTCGAGCCCACGAACACCCTCGTCGTCGAGGACGACGGGATCGGCGACCTGTCCACCGTGCCTCTGAGCAGTATCGGCACGCGGCTGCCCGACCGGACGGTGCTGGTGCGCTCGTACTCCAAGTCACACGGGCCCGACCTCCGGCTCGCGATCATCGGCGGGGCGGCGGAGGCCGTGGAGCGGGTGCGGGTGCTGCGCAGCTACGGCACCGGCTGGACCAGCAGGATCCTCCAGGACGCGCTGGCCCACCTGCTCACCGACCCGGCCACGCAGTCGATCGTGGAGAAGGCTCGGACCGCGTACGCCCGGCGCCGGGCGAGCCTGGTCACTCTGCTGTCGGCCCGTGGCGTGCACACCGGGGGCCGGGACAGTCTCGTGCTGTGGGTGCCGGTCCACGACGAGTCGGAGGCTCTGGTCACGCTGGCCGCCCATGGCATCTCGGCGGCGCCCGGCAGCCGGTATCGGATCCGGCCTGGTCGGCCGCATCTGCGGCTGGCCATCGCCGCGCTCACCGAGGAGCCCAGTGAGCTGGGCGAACTCGCCGACGTGATCGCCCTGGCCGCCAAACGACCGGGGGCCGACCGGCACTAGCGCGGTGGCACTGTGACGGTCCGTCGTGGCTGGGGTCCTAGGAGGAGACCCCTTGGGGGGAGCGGACGAAGGGCCGCCCGGTACCAGGCGGCCGAGGTCAGGTCGCGAAGGCGTCCAGGGCGGCCATGACCTGCTCGCGCATGGTGCCGCTGCCGGTGTGACCCGAGTCGTCCACCACGACCAGCCGGGCGTCGGGCCAGCGTTGGGCCAGGTCCCAGGCGGTCTCCAGCGGTGAGCCCAGGTCGAAGCGGCCGTGGAGGAGCACGCCGGGGATGCCGGCCAGCTTGTGCGCCTCGCGCAGCAGGATGCCCTCCTCCAGCCAGGCGCCGTTGGAGAAGTAGTGGGCGCAGATCCGTACGAAGGCCAGGAGCGCCAGGGGCGGGCGGTCGCTGTAAGCGTTCGGCTTGCCGTTGACCTCCATGGAGATCACCGTGTCCTCCCAGGTCACCCAGTCCTGGGCGGCCTTGGCGCGGACGGCGGGGTCGGGGTCGGACATGAGACGCGCGTAGGCGGCCAGCACGTCGCCATCGCGCTCGGACTCGGGGACGCCCTCGCGGAAGCGCTGCCGCTGCTCGGGGAAGTAGCGGCCGACGCCGTTGTAGAGCCAGTCGATCTCGGAGCGGCGGGTCATGGTGACGCCGCAGATCACCAGCTCCGACACCCGCGTCGGGTGCGTCTCGGCGTAGGCGAGCATGAGCGTGGACCCCCACGAGCCGCCATAGAGCAGCCACCGCTCGACGCCGAGGTGCTCCCGCAGCCGTTCCATGTCGGCGATCAGGTGCGGGGTGGTGTTGGTGGACAGATCAGTGGCCGGGTCACTGGCGTGCGGCAGGCTCCGGCCGCAGTTGCGCTGGTCGAACAGGATGATGCGGTAACGCTCGGGATCGAACCTACGCCGCTGATTCTCCGAGCAGCCCGAACCAGGGCCACCGTGGACGACGAGTGCGGGCTTGCCCGCCGGATTTCCGCAGACCTCCCAGTAGACGAGATGGCCGTCGCCGGTGTCGAGATGCCCATGGTCGTAGGGCTCGATCGGAGGATACATAGATCAACGGTACGGCCTGCGCCCGGTGGTGAGCGCAAGCCGTACCGTCTCCGCGGATCAGTACGAGAACGCCTGGAATTCGGCGGCTCGGGCCTGGTCGCGCGTCGGGCTGGCCGTGGCGCAGTCCGTCGAGGAGTTGGGATCGTTGTCCTGCTCACCGCCGTAGAGCGGGTTGCCGGTGCACTGGGTGGTGAGCGTACGGAGCATCAGGTGGGTGGCGGTGGTGGCGGGGACGGTGAACGACTTGATGAGCAGGTTCGCGCCGCGCGGACGGGGCAGCGTGGTCTTGAACGCGTCCGCGGGGCTGGTGTAGATCCTCTTGAAATTGGCCGGGTTCGCGCAGTCCTTGGCGCAGGCGAGCACCTCGAAGGAGCGCAGGGCGGTGAAGCGGTTCTGCGCGCCGGGGTCGGCCGCGTCGTTGATGTTGGGTCTGAGCATGGCGCTGACCTGGACTCTGCGGACCTTGACCGGGCTGTCGCCCGCCAGGTCCACCGTGACCGACTTGCCGGCCGGCGCCCCGGTGAGTGAGGCCCAGTTCGTGGCCTCGGTCTCGTCGATCAGCTTGGCCTGGTTGACGCCGTCGCCCGAGGCCACCGCGCCGGCCGTGGCCGAGGCGAGGTTGCGCGACAGCGGCAGGGGAAGCGGCAGCTTCGCGCCACCCACCACCGGGAACTTCAGCCGCGTGTGGCCGAACCCGTTGCCCGCCACCACGAAGTCGTAGAGGCCGGGCGTCATCTCCACGGTGTCACCGAGCGGCGTCGCGGGATCGGTGTCGGCGACCGGGACCACCCGTCCCTCGTAGTCGCCCACGTACAGCCGCAGCGCCGCGCCCTTCGCCTCGCCCAGCGGCTTGAGCTGCAGCGAGCCGTTCTTGCCGGCCGGGTTCGCGAAGCTCGGCGTGGGGTCGGGGTCGTTCGGGCCGACGCTGGCCGCCGTCGCGCCCAGGCCGTGCTCGGCGAACGCGCGCCACATGATGTCCTGGTCGGCGCCGTCGAAGCGCATCGCGTCGGCCGCGAGCAGCGCGTCCCGGTGATCGACGTAGCTGACCGCGCCCGAGGCCATCAGCAGCAGGGCGTCGAGGGAGAGCTGGGCCCAGCGCCGGTTGCCCGGGCACTTGGCCGGCGGTGTCTTGCCGTCCGCGCAGGCCCGCTGCTGCTTGGCGGTGCCCTTGCCGTACCGCTTGACGAAGGCCTCGCGCACGTCGAACTGTGTGGCCGACCAGATCTCGCCGTCCGCGTGCACCTGCTGGCCGACGAGGTCGTAAGCGATGTCGCTGTAGTTCAGCGGGGACTTGGACATGTCGTAGTTGCGGATGCCGCGCTCGCGGTCGCCGGTGACATAGCCGCCCGTGACGTACGGGGTCAGGCCGGAGGGACGGAAGCCGTACTCGAACAGGTACTCCATCGCCATCAGGTCGGAGGTGCTCTCGTTCATCGCGCCGGCCTGCGCGCCGCTCCAGCCGGCGTTCGGGCCGCCGATCATACGGCCGGAGATGGCATGGGTGTTCTCGTGGCCGATGACCGACATGTCGTAGTCGCCGTCCACGCACGGGGAGTAGAACGAGCCCGCGATCGGCTGCCACAGGTACATGTTCGTGATCGGCGCCACCCCGTCGGGGCCGGTGATCTGGTTGGCGTTGTCACGCACGGTCAGGTCGCGGGCGCCCGCCTGGGCGTTGCCCTGCTCGGGGTCGTTGCCGAGCCCGCCACGGTCGCCGTTGTTCACTTGCATGTTCCACGCCGTCTCGGTGAAGCCGAGCCGGTAGGACCAGTCGTGCATGCGGTTGTGCATGGCGTTCAGGTTGGCGATGGCGGCTTCGAGGTCGTTCTCACCGCTCTGGTCGAAGACCGCCGGGTCGCACTTCGCCTCGTGCCACTGGTTACGCCATGGGTAGGCGTAGTTGCGGCTCGGCGTGAGCACGTTGCCGCGGGTGCCGACCGAGAACGGATCGGGGTTCGCCCGGTTCTCGACGGTCTTGGCCGCGTTGCCGGCGCTGGTGGTGGTCGAGGTGTTGGTGGCGTGGTCGACGTCCCACGCCTTGCCGGTCGGCGGGTCGCCGCCGGTCACGTAGTCGCAGCCGGGGGCCGCCGCGAAACACCAGGTCTGGCGGGTGTCGGTGGAGGAGTAGTCGTCGGGCGGGTTCGACGGGAACGCCGACCAGGTCGGGTTGTCCGGGTCGAAGTGCTCGACCAGGTTCTCCCGGACCAGGATCGCGCCGCTGACCGCGTCGACGTGCGTGGTGTATCCCGCCGCCTCGCCCTTGCCACCGATCAGGACGACCTGGTATGCGCTGTGCACCCCGTCGGGCGCCGGTACGGCCACCGCGCTGACCTGCTTGGTGACGGCCGTGGCCAGGTCGATGCCGTCGTCCCGGGCCGCGATCTCCATGGCCCGCTGCGCGGTGATCGCGGCGGCCGGGGGCGCCGCCGTGTCACGCGACAGCGAGGAGGTCACGTGCCTGATCTTGCCGCCGGCCACGCCGATCGCGACGAGGCCGTCCACGCCGGCCGGCAGGCCGCCGAAGCGCTGGCGCAGCAGTACGGCGTGACCGGCGCCGATCGGGTTGACCGCGACCTTCTCCAGGGCGTCGACCGACGCGCCGGACAGGCCGAAGATCCGCTCGTTGTTCTTGAGGTAGGCGCGCGCGGCCTGCTCCGGGTCGCCGCCCAGTCCTTCGGCCAGCGGCTCGGCGCTGGTGATGGCGGCGGGAGTGCCCAGAACGTTCCAGCGGATCTCGGCCGCCGGTCCCGCGCTGCGGGCGTTGATCCCGACCGGCGGCGGGACCCTGCCTTGCCGGTTGTCCAGATCGGGCTTGCCGGGCTCGCCCTCCTGAACGCCTTGGACTTGGGGAGCCGTCGCGCCCGGTTCACTCCGGGCGGCTCCGGTGAGGGGTAGAGAGGACGCCGTGATGGCGAGGACGACGACAGTGCTGCGTAACCAGGGTCTGCTCGGCACCTATTCCTCCTGCACGTCCAGAGGCGCGGGAACTCGTGTCCCGCGCCTCCGCAAGAGTTAACACTGGTTTTATGAGCTGACAAGATCTTGTAAAGCCTGAAATATCGGCGTATGGGGAGTGTTGGCGGGGGTTTGCGGGCCGGTACGCCTGGCAGGTCTGGGCGGGGGTCCGTGTCGGCCGTTATCGAGCCGGTACACCGGGCGGGTGGTTCGCGTCAGCGGTTCCCGAGTTGGTACGCCCGGCGGGCCGTACCGCCGAAGACGGCCGCGCGCTCCCCCGCCGACAGCCCCGCGCACAGCTCCTCGGCCACCGACACGACCCGCTGGTAATCGGCGGCGAGCAGGCAGACCGGCCAGTCCGACCCGAACATCACCCGCTCCGGTCCGAACTCCGCCAGCACGGTCTCGGCGTAGGGCCGCAGGTCGGCCACTCGCCAGGACGCCCAGTCGGCCTCGGTGACCATGCCGGACAGCTTGCAGTACACGTTCGGGTGTGCGGCCAACTCCCGGATCCGGCTCGCCCACGGTTCGAGCTGCCCCGAGGCGATGGGCGGCTTCGACAGGTGGTCGAGCACGAACGTCAGCTCGGGCAGCGCGGCCACCGTCTCGATCGCCGCGGGCAGCTGGTGCGGCAACGTGAGCAGGTCGTAGGCCAGACCCGCCGATGCCACGGCGGCCAGCCCACGGCGGACGTCGGGGCGGGTGAGCCAGCCGGGGTCGGGCTCGGCCTGCACGCCGTGGCGGATCGCCACCAGCCCGCCGGGCCGACCTGCCTGGCCGGGCCGACCTGCCTGGCCTGCCCGGCCTGATTGCCCGCCGAGCAGGCCGGCCAGCGTCTCGGCGACGGCGGGCGCGGTGAGATCGACCCAGCCCACGACCCCTGCCACCAGCTCAGACTTCCCGGCCAAGGCCAGGAACTCCACGGTCTCCGCCAGATCGGGCAGCACCTGCACCAGCACGGTCCCGCCCACTCCCGCTGCGGCGGCGTGCTCCGCGAGCCGGTCGAGGGTGAACGTGCGACGGATCGGCGCCAGCTTCTCGGCATCGAGCCAGCCATGGGCCCGGACCCCGAGATCCCAGACGTGGTGGTGCGCGTCTATCCGAGGCGCCTCTATCCGAGGCGCCTCTATGCGAGCCGCGTCCACCGCAGACGGGTCCATCCCAGACGCGTCCATGCCAGGTGCCTCCATGCCGGTCATCGCGGCGGCTCGGTGGCGAGGACGAGGCGGAACCAGCTCTCGGTCGTGCTGACGTGCATCAGCGCCGCCGCCTGGGCCAGCGGGGCGTCGCGCGCGGCGAGGGCGTCGTAGATCGCCTGGTGCTCGGCGAGCGTGCGGTCCGCGCTGCCCGCGACCACGCTCCCGCGCCACACCCGCATCCGCGTCGTCCGGCCGGAGATGCCGTCGAGCAGTGTGCACAGCGTCTCGTTGCCGGTCGCGGCCACGACCGCGCGGTGGAAGGCGGCGTCGAAGTGGTTGAGCTTCTCCACGTCGCCGCTGACCTCCCGCATGGCCGCCAGCTGCTCTTCGATGACCGCCAGCTGGGCGTCGGACACCCGGGTGGCGGCCAGCGCCGTGGCGACCGGCTCGAACAGCCGCCGGGTCTCGATGACCTCCATGAGCGTGTCGTCACGCAGCAGCTCGATGGCGATCCCGAGCCCTTCGAGCAGGAGCGCCGGCTCCAGGCTGGTGACGTACGTGCCGTCGCCCCTGCGCACGTCGAGGACGCGCGCCACCACCAGCGCCTTGACGGCCTCGCGCAGCGGGTTGCGCGAGACGCCGAGCTGGGCGGCGAGCTGCGGTTCTGGCGGCAGCCGCGAGCCGGGCGGCAGGTCTCCGGACTGGATGAGTTGCCGGATCCGGGCGATGGCCTCGTCTGTCAGGGACATCTGATCCTCTCGTTCGCCAGCTGGAATCTAACAAACGTCCCATGTTCTGGCCAGCCCTATGCGCCGGACGTGGGGAACTAGACAGCGGATGACGATCGAGCGTACTAATACATCCCACGTCCGCCTTGGCCCATCCGCGTTAACCACCGCGCAACAACCTCCGCGAAAGCGAAACAAGAGGAGTAATGGTGACCCACGGCTACACACGCAGGGGCGTGCTCACGACCGGGCTGGGAGCCGCCGCCGGCTCCCTGCTCACGAGCGGCATCGCCGCAGGACCCGCGCTGGCCGAGCCGTCCGCGCGGGACAACCCCCTCACTCTCTGGTACGGCAAGCCCGCCGCCGCCTGGCTGGAGGCATTACCGGTCGGCTGCGGACGGCTCGGCGCCATGGTCTTCGGCGGCGTGGCGACCGAACGCCTCCAGCTCAACGAGGACAGCATCTGGGCCGGCGGCCCGCACAATTACGACAGCCCCGAGGCGCTGGCCGCCCTCCCGCAGATCAGGCAGCTGGTCTGGGAGGACAAGTGGCAGGCGGCGCAGAACCTGGCCGACCAGAAGTTCCTCGGCAGACCCAGCGAGCAGGCCCCCTACCAGGTGCTCGGCGACCTCACGCTGACGTTCCCGGGGTCGGCGGAATTCACCGAATACCGCCGCGAGCTCGACCTGACCCGTGCCGTCACCACGGTGACCTACGTCCGCGACGGCGTCCGCCACTCGCGTGAGGTCTTCGCCAGCAACCCCGACCAGCTCATCGTCGTCCGTCACACGGCCGACAAACCGGGCGCGGTGACGTTCCAGGCGGCCTTCTCCAGCGCGCAGAGCTCGACCACGGCCGCGGCCGGCCGGGCCACGATCGCGCTCGACGGGGTCAGCGGCGACACCCAGGGCATGAAGGGCGAGGTGCGCTTCCAGGCCCTGGCCAAGGCCGAGGCGAAGGGCGGCACGGTCCGTACCGACGGCGGCACGCTGGTGGTGGAGGGCGCCGACGAGGTCACCCTGCTGATCTCCATGGGCTCGAGCTACCGGAACTTCAAGGACGTCGGCGGCGACCCGGCCCAGGTGGCGGAGCGGCATCTGAAGCGGGCGAGCGGGCGGCCGTACGAGGTGCTGACGCACCAGCACGTGCGGGACTATCAGCGGTTGTTCGGGCGGGTGGCGATCGACCTGGGCACCTCGGAGGCCGTCGCGCTGCCGACCGACGAGCGCATCGCCCGCAAGCAGCTCGACACCGACCCGCAGCTCGCGGCGCTGTACTTCCAGTACGGCCGCTACCTGCTGATCTCCAGCTCCCGCTCCCCCGGCTACGCGGCCAATCTTCAGGGCATCTGGAACGACTCGCTCACCCCCGCGTGGGAGTCGAAGTACACGATCAACATCAACTGCGAGATGAACTACTGGCCGGCCGCGCCGGCCAACCTGACCGAGTGCATGGAGCCGCTGTTCGACCTGATCAAGGACCTGGCCGAGTCGGGGGCCAGGACCGCCAGGACGCAGTACGGCGCGGGCGGCTGGGTGGCCCACCACAACACCGACGGCTGGCGCGGCACGGCCCCCGTCGACTTCGCCTTCTACGGCGTGTGGCCGAGCGGCGGCGCGTGGCTCTGCCTGACGATGTGGGAGCACTACCTCTACACGGGCGACGAGCGGCGGCTGCGCGAGCACTTCCCGCTGATCAAGGGCTCGGTCCAGTTCTTCCTGGACACGCTGCAGACCGACCCCAGGACCGGCTACCTGGTGACCAATCCCTCGCACTCCCCCGAGGTCGGCCACCACGAGGACGGCGGCGAGAACGTCAGCATCTGCGCCGGTCCCACCATGGACATGCAGATCCTGCGGGACCTGTTCGGCGCCTTCGAGGAGGCCTCGACGATCCTGCGGCTGGAGGAGGGCATGCGGGAGCAGGTGAAGCAGGCCCGCTCCCGGCTGGTGCCCACCCAGGTGGGTCACCTCGGCCAGATCCAGGAGTGGCAGGAGGACTACCGGGGCGACGCCGCGTTGTCGCGCAGCCGGCACATCTCCCACCTGTGGGGCCTGTTCCCGAGCCACCAGATCGACCCGCGCCTGTCCCCCGAGCTGGCCACGGCCGCCCGCCGGACGCTGGAGCTGCGGGGGGAGGCGGGCGCGGGCTGGTCGCTGGCCTGGAAGATCAACTTCTGGGCTCGGCTGCTGGACGCGCCCGAGGCGTACAAGCGGCTGAGCAACCTGCTGCTGCCCGCCCGGACCGCGCCCAACATGTTCGACCTGCATCCGCCGTTCCAGATCGACGGCAACTTCGGCGGCACCTCGGGGATCACCGAGATGCTGCTGCAGAGCCACGGCGACCAGGTACACCTGCTGCCGGCGCTGCCCTCGGTCTGGTCGGCCGGGTCGTTTCGCGGGCTGCGGGCCCGTGGCGGCTTCGAGATCGACCTGGAGTGGGGCGGCGGGGCCGTACGGCGCGGGAAGATCCGCTCGGATCTGGGGCGGAAGCTCACGCTGCGCACCGCGAAGGAGGTCACGGTGACCGAGCACGGCAGGCCGGTCAAAGCCGAACGGCCGGAGCCGGGAGTGATCGTCTTCGACACCCGGCGCGGCGGGGTCTACGAAGTGACCGCGTCCGCCTGACCAGGCCGAGTGCGGGGCGGGGTGCGGGACGCCTCGCCCCTGGCGTGGGCGGCGAACAGGCGGGCCGCCTCGTCCGGGTCGCCGGAGGCCAGCGCCGCCACCAGGTCGTCGTGGTGGCCCGCCATCGCGCCCCAGTCGCCACCGTAGAGCGGGTTGCCGACCACGTGCAGGCTCCACAGGTTGGACTCGATGGTCCGCCACAGCCGCAGCAGGAAGGAGTTGCCGCAGGCGGCGCAGACGCGCCGGTGGAAGGCCAGGTCGGCGTCCCGGAAGGCGCCGATGTCGCCGTCGCCCGCCGCCCGCCGCATCGCCTGCACGTCGGCGGTCAGCGCCCGCAGCGTCTCGGGCCGGACGCGGGTGGCGGCCTCGCGGGCGGCGTACTCCTCCAGCAGCACCCGGATGTCGCGGACCTCGCGGGCCTGCTCGTCGGAGATCTCCGCGACGTAGCTGCCCCGGTTGGGATAGGAGATGACCAGGCCCTCGTGCGCCAGCCGCTTGATCGCCTCCCTGGCCGGGGCCTGGCTGGTGCCGACCCGGCGGGCGATCTCCGACTCCACCAGCCGCTGCCCCGCCACCAGCTCCCCGGCGACGATCCAGCCGCGCAGCAGCTCATAGACCCGGTCGGACAGCAGCTCCCTGGGCACCAGCCGGGCCGCGGGCGGCGCGACCTGCTGCTCCTGCCAGATGCGCGCCACCGTGGACTGCGAGAGGCCGAGCTGCCTGGCCATCGTGCGCGTCGAGGGGACGGCAGGACCGGTGGCCGCGGCGGCGATCACCCGTTCGGCCTCCCGCCGCTCCGCGGTGCGCGGGCGGCCGGGGCGCGGGGCGTCGGCCAGGCCGTCGAGGCCCCTTTCGACGAACCGGTCGCGCCACTTGGCCACGGTCGCGGGGCTCACCGCCAGCCGCGCCGCGATCTCGTTGCGGGGCAGGCCCTCGACGCAGGCGAGCACGATGCGGCTGCGCAGGCTCAGGCTCTCGCCGGCCCCCTCCGCCCACGCCCGCAGGGCGGCCAGCTCCTCCGCGCCCAGCACCAGCCGCTTGCCGTCCTCGCGTCCAGCCATCCGCCTATCCTAACGTATTTATGACTCAGGCAATCCGCTCGCAACCTATTTACGTGGCTCTTGACGAGTCTATGTGACCTACGTATTAAATAATCGTTAATCGAGTGACGACCCATTAAAAGGCGTCTCCCCTGGAGGTGCGATGCGCTCCCCACGTCCAACCCACGCCCTGACCGCTCTCGGCGGCCTGCTCCTGCTCGCCGGCTGCGGCGGGGGCGGCTTCGCCGGCGGCTCGCAGGCGCAGCAGAGCGAGGGGGGCCAGGTCTCGGTGCGGATGCTGGTCAACATCACCCCGAACCTCACCCAGGCGTACTGGGACGGGCTGGTCAAGCCGTTCGAGCAGGCCAATCCCGGCATCGACGTCAAGATCGAGGCGCCGACCGGCAAGGGCGTGGCCGACACGCTGCCCCAGCAACTCGCCGCGGGCAACGCCCCCGACGTGATCGAGACGCTGACAGCCGACGAGACGCTCTCCCAGCAGATGCTCGACCTGACCGACCAGCCGTGGGCGAAGGACACGCCGCTGGTCAAGGAGGCGAGCCTGAACGGCAAGGTCTACACGGTCGGCGTCGGCGTACAGGCGCAGTCGCTGGTCTTCTACAACAAGGCGGCGTTCGAGAAGGCCGGGATCGACAAGCCGCCGACCACGCTCGACGAGTTCGACACGGTCATGGGCAAGCTCAAGGCGGCCGGGACGCTGCCGCTGCAGACCGGCGGCGAGTTCCTGACCGGGCTCCAGCTGCTGCAGCTGTCCAGCCCGTCGCGCGCCCAGGCGCACCCCACGTGGCAGCAGGACATCAAGGCGGGCAAGCTCAAGGCGGGCGAGTCGCTGCTGCCGTTCCTGGAGCGCTACCGCACCTGGATCGACAAGGGCTACGTCGACAAGAACGCGCTGGGCATGAAGTACGCCGACGCCGAGACCGCCTTCCTGTCCGGCAAGTCGGCGATGTACGTCATGGGCAGCTGGTTCACCGCCGCCGAGGCCAAGGCCAAGAAGGACTTCGAAGTCGGCGTCTTCCCCGCCCCGGTCGACAAGGGCCTGAGCTACCCGGGCCCGCAGGGCGCCACGATGGCGGCCCCGTACATGATCCTCAAGTCCACCCCGCAGAAGGACGCGGCGGTCAAGCTGGTGAAGTGGCTCGTCACCGACCCGGCGGCGGTCAAGAGCCAGCTCAAGCAGGACGGCAACTTCCGCAACGGCGTGGAGCGCGAGTTCACCCCGCTGGAGAAGCAGGTGCAGCAGATCCTCGACGGCGCCCCCTCCGGGGTCGCGCAGGGTGAGGGCTACGGCGACGCGACCCTGCCCAAGGGTTTCAACGCCGCCTGGAACACCGAGGTCCAGGGCCTGTACGTGGGCAAGTCGCCCAAGGAAGTGGCCGAGGGCGTGGACCGCTGGCTGGCCGGCCGTTCATGACGCTCACCCGGGAAGCACCCCTCATCACCACTCCGGTCGTGCGGCGCAAACCCAGAACACGCGACGGCTGGGTCACCGCGATCATGGTCGCCCCCGCCACCGTCCTCTACATCGTGATGCTGATCGTCCCGGTCGGCCTGGCCCTCTACCTGAGCCTGACCGACTGGGACGGCTTCAGCGCCAATCCCGCCTTCGTCGGCGCCGCCAACTACGTCAACCTCCTGGACGACCCCGAGCTGCGCCGCGCCGCCCTGGTCACCCTGCTGGTCGCGGCGGCGGGCACGGCCGGGCTCAACCTCCTGGGCCTCGGCTTCGCCCTCCTGGTGAACGGCGTCTCCAGGGCGAACACGTTCTTCCGGATCGTGCTGTTCTACCCGCACGTGCTCAGCGCCCTCGTGGTCGGCTTCCTCTGGTCGGCGATCCTCGGCACCACCGGCGCGGTCAACAACCTGGTGACCACCTGGGGCGGGGAGGTGCTGCCGTTCCTGTCCGATCCGACGTGGGCCACGATCACCATGATCGCGGTGCTGGTGTGGGCGGGGTTCGGCGTCAACGTGGTGCTGTACCTGGCCGGGCTACAGGCCGTACCGCACTCGCTGATCGAGGCGGCGCGCATCGACGGCGCGACCCGCCTTCAGGTGTTCAGGAACGTGACGCTGCCCGCCCTGGGCCCGTCCGTGACGGTCAACATCGTGCTGTCGCTGGTGACGCTGCTCAAGACGTACGACCTGGTGGTGTCGCTGACGGCGGGCGGCCCGGCCGGTCAGACGCAGACCGTCGCCTACCTCATCCTGTGGAACTCCTTCCACGACGCCCGCCTCGGCTTCGGCTCGGCGCAGTCGGTGCTGCTCATGCTGGTGACGGCGGCGCTGGCGTTCGTGGTGACCCGGCTGCGCAGGCGCGGCGAGCTGGCGGTGCACCAGTGAGAAAGCCCTTCCTCTGGGCGACCGTCGCCTTCATGCTCATCCCCCTGTACGTGCTGACCGTCAACGCGTTCAAGGGCCAGCAGGACATCCTGGCCAACCCGTTCGGCCTGGGAAGCCTCACGCTGGAGCCCTTGGGCAGGGCGCTGACAAACCCGCAGTTCAATGTGGTCAAGGGGTACGCGGTCACGCTGCTGTTCGTGGTGGCGGTCAACCTGCTCTCGGTGCTGCTGGCCGCGCCCGCCGCCTACGTGATCGCGCGCAGCCCGAAGCGCCGCTTCCGGGTGCTGATGCTGTTCTTCCTGGCCGGGACGTTCATCCCGGGGCAGGTGCTGGTCATCCCCGTCGTGTACGTGCTCAAGACGCTCGGGCTGATGGGGACGATCCGCGGGTTCGTGCTGTTCGAGACCGTGCTCACGCTGCCGTTCTCGATCTTCCTGTACGCCGGTTACATCGCCACCGTCCCGGCCGTGCTCGACCAGGCGGCGGCGGTGGACGGGGCCGGGCGGCTGCGGACGTTCTGGCAGATCGTCTTCCCGCTGATGCGGCCCGCGGTCGCCACGATGGTCATCCTCAACACCTTCTCGGTGTGGAACGACTTCGTGAACCCGCAGATCATCCTGGGCCCCGGCAGCGGCCTGTACACGGTGACCACCGGCGTCTACGCGGCGGTCAGCCAGTACTCCACCGACTACACGGTGGTCTTCCCGACGCTGCTGCTGGCCATCGCCCCGCTCCTGGTCTTCTTCGTCTTCATGCAACGGCACATCATCAGCGGCCTCACCGCCGGGGCCACGAAAGGTTGACATGCGGGAGATCACCGCGACTGTCCCTCTTGGCGCGCCGCCCGCCTGGGCGGTGCTCGAACGCCGGCTGTTCGACGCCCTCGACGAGGCGTGGCGGGCCTTCGCCGCCCGCTACTGCGGGCCCGACGGACGGCTCATCTACCACGGCACCACCGAGGACCGGGACGGCGCCGACGACTTCTACGAGGCGTTCTTCAACTGGCCGGCGCTCTACCAGCTCGGCGGCGCCGACGACCTGCTCGACGCGGCCAAGCACCACTGGGAGGGCGTGACCGCGCAGCTCACCGAGCTCGGCTACCTGGTGGACGAGTTCGAGCGCGGCTACGACTGGTTCCACCAGGGCGAGTCGCTGCTGCTGCTCTACGGCATCTGCGCCGCCGACCCACGCGACGAGCGCTTCCGCGCGCGGGCCCGCCGCTTCGCCGACCTCTATCTGCCCGGCTCGGCCAACTACGACGCCGATCTCGACCTCATCCGCGCCCCGCACAACGGCGCCGGCGGCCCCCGCTACGGCATGCAGCGGGAGTGGGCCTCCTACCACGCGGGCCTGACCAGCATGCGACCGTACGGCCTGCCACTGCGCGACCTGCCGGGGATCACGACCTGGACGGACCTGGCCGACCCCGGCAACGCCGCCCGCATGGGCGCCGCGATGAACGAGCGGATCGGCCGCGGCGACGTGGCGGTCAACCTGGCCGCCACCAGCCTGGCCGTCAACGCCTGGCTGTACGACGGCGACGACCGCTACCGCGACTGGGCGCTGCGCTACATCGGCGCCTGGCAGGAGCGGGCCACCGCCAACGACGGCGTACTCCCCGACAACGTCGGCCCGTCGGGCAAGGTCGGCGAGCTGCACGGCGGCCGGTGGTACGGCGGCAACTACGGCTGGCAGTGGCCGCACGGCCTCTACAGCGTCGGCGCCGCCGCGGCCGTCGCCGCGGTCAACGCCCATCTGCTGACCGGCGACAACGCCACGCTCGCCATCGGCCGCGACCCCCTGGAGAGCGTGTACGCCCACGCCAGGCAGGCGAGCGTGACCGGCACTGAGATGAGCACCAGCGACCGGTGGCTGGCCGAGCTGGGCGAGGAGGCCGGGCAGCCCACCATGCTGGTGCCCAACCGGCACGACGACGGCGGCTGGTTCGACTTCCAGCCGCCACAGCTCGGCCTGCCCGTCTGGCTGTGGCAGGCGAGCCGGTCCACCGAGGACGCCGACCGGCTGGACCGGCTGCGGGCGGCCTCGGGTTACGACTGGTCCACGGTGCACCCGTTCCGCAACAAGGAGGAGGCCGGGCACGAGGCGCCCTGGCTGGAGTACCTGCGCGGCGCCAACCCCGGCTTCCCCGAGGCCATGCTGGCCACCGCGCTCGGCCAGGTGCAGCGGCGGATGGCGCTCATCGACGCCGACGACGCGGACCTGGCCACCGTCCACGTGCACCACTGGCAGCGACTCAACCCGGTGCTCACCGAGGCGCTGCTGCAGCTGGTCACGGGCACGCCGCAGGTCCTCTACAACGGCGGGCTGCTGCCGACGCGGCTGGCCTACTTCGACGCCGACCGCCACCGCCCCGGCCTGCCCGCCGACGTGGCCGCGCTGGTCGACTCGGTACGGCCCGACGGCGTCCGCGTCGAGCTGGTGAACCTCGGGCTGAGCCGGACCCGCCGGGTCGTGGTGCAGGCGGGGGCGTTCGGCGAGCACGACATCGACCGGGCGGTGGTGACCGGGGCCGAGCCCGGCTACCCGGGCGATCCGCGCTCCTACACCGCTCCCCCGATCAGTGAGGCCGAGCGGGAGATAACGGTGGGCGGTCCACGGCTGCTCGTGGAGCTGCCGCCCGGCCGCCGCATCCGGCTCGACCTGCACACGACGGCGCGCGTCCGCACCCCGTCGCACCAGCACTACTGACCCGTACCGCGCGCTACCCCGAGCCGTATCGACCCTGCACCCAACCCCGGCGCTCTACCGAGCCACGGGCCTAGCCGAGCCGCACCGAGCCCTTCTACCGAGTCCTACCGAGGAGTTTCATGGACGACCCCATCTGGGACCTTCCCGTTCGCGGGCCGCTGCCCGCCGAACCCGATCCCGCCCTCGTGGCCGGGCTGTCCCGGATCAGCTCGGCCACCGCCTGCGCGAAACTGCACGCCCAGGGCATCCGGCGGACCTTCGTCGAGGGACCGCTTCCGCTGGCGCCGGGGCAGAAGATCGCCGGCCGGGTCAGGACGCTGCAGTTCATGCCGCAGCGCGAGGACATCGCTTCGGGCCTCGGCCAGGAGTACGTCGAGCGGCACACCGCGCTGTGGGCGATCCTGGAGGAGGTGCGACCCGGCGACGTGCTCGTCGTCCAGGCGTACGGCAGCGCCTACACCGGCTGCTTCGGCGACATGCTGGTCCGCTACTTCAAGCGCAAGGGCGGCGCGGGCATCGTGGTGGACGGCCGCATCAGGGACCTGCCCCGGGTCGCCGAGCTGGACGTGCCGATCTGGTCCACGGGCGCCACCCCGCACTACGCCTCGCAGGCGGAGCTGTTCCCGTGGGCCTATGACGTGCCGGTCGCCGTCGGCGGGGCGCTCGCGCTCCCCGGTGACCTGCTCGTCGCCGACGACGACGGCGCCGTGGTGGTACCGCGCCGCCGCGCCGAGTCGGTGATCGAAGCCGCCGCCGAGCACGAGCAGTGGGAGCGCTACAGCCGCGCCCGCATCGAGGACGGCGGCGCCCTGTCGGACTACTACCCCCTAACCCCCCAAACCCGCGCCGAGTACGAGCAGTGGCGGGAAGCGAAGGAGAGCTAGTGATCAGGTCCTTGGGCGGGGTCGTCCAGACCCGCGCCGAGTACAAGCAGTCGCGGGAAATGAAGGAGAGCCAGTGATCTTCAGGTCCTTGGGCGCGATCGTCCTACTGCTGGGCGGCCTGACCGCACCGACGGCGGCGGCGGAGAAGGCCACGTGCGACTACTACGTCTCCCCCACGGGCGGCGACCGGGCCGACGGCAGTGCCCAGCGTCCGTGGAAGTCCATCGAGCAGGCCCGCGACCAGCTGCGCGCCAAGAAGAAGCACCAGAAGTGCGACATCGTGGTCAACGTCAAGACCGGTGACTACGTCGTCGACAAGACGATCACCTTCACCGAGGCCGACTCCGGCGAGAACGGCCACAAGATCACCTACCGCAGCGCCGACGGCCCCGGCAAGGCCAGGCTGCTCGGCGCCAAGCCGCTGACCGGCTGGCAGAAGTACAACGACACCATCTACAAGACCAAGGTCGACCGCAGCTTCTACACCCTGTTCGAGGACGGCAAGCGCGCCACCACCGCCCGCTACCCGAACAGGACCAGCGACGACCTGTGGTCGCCGTATCTGTTCTCGGTGACGCCCGAGGCGGAATACCAGGCCGTGCACAACTGGCTCTTCTTCGACGCCAAGGACATCCCGAAGGAGTGGGACGCCGACTTCGACAAGAACGCCCAGATGGTCGTCTGGTCCGGCGGGTCGTGGAGCTGGTTCACCGACACCGTGCCGCTCGGCGGGGCCGACTTCCGCAAGAACTTCTTCACGCTCAACCACGACGCCCGCTTCACCCTCGTCAACAGCCGCAGCGGCTCGCGCTACTTCCTGCAGAACACGCTGCGCTTCCTGGACCAGCCGGGCGAGTACTACTTCGACTTCGCCAACAGCGAGGTCTACTACTGGCCCAAGGGCTCGATCGACAAGGTCATGGCGCCGACCGTCAAGACGATCATCTCGCTGGCCGGGTCCTCGCCCGATCGACGGGTGCAGAACCTCGCCTTCGACGGGCTGCAGCTGCAGTACTCCGACTTCGTCGACTGGTATCGCTATGCCTGGAACGCCCCGGGCGACTCGGGCTACGAGCACAAGTACCCGATCTACGACCGGCAGATCGAGATGCCGCGCAACAGGTTCGGCATGATCACCGTGACGAACTCCCGCGACATCGATCTGACCAGACTGCACCTGTCCGACAGCGGCTTCACGGGTGTCTTCCTGCTCTTCGCCAACGAGCGGGTCAAGGTGTCGGACAGCCTGCTGGACAACCTCGGCGGCGACGGCATCAAGGTGGAGGGCGGCTATCCCGGCGAAGGCGATATCTCCGGACATCACACGATCACGAATAACTACATCTCCCACGTCGGCGAGCTGGTCCCCGGCGACGCGGCCGGGATCGAGCTGATGAGCACGGGCAACAACACCGTCAGCAACATCGTCGTCAAGCACAGCGCCCGCTACGGCATCAGCCTGGAGGTCCGCCCCGAGATCAAGAACGAGGACAACTACGCCCGCAACAACAAGTTCTCCTACATCCGCCTGGAGGAGACCGGCCTCGACAGCGGCGACATGGGTGCCTTCTACACCTATGGCGTGCACAACGTCGAACCGCACCCGATCGACAACTACGTCACGCAGATGGTGATCGGCGACGTCATCAACGACCCCGCCGGGCAGATGCCGGACTCCGGCACCCGCGGCGTGCACATGGACGCGGGAGGATGCGGCTTCGCCATCTCCAACGTCGAGGTGGGCAAGGTCAGCGACGACAAGTACCAGGCGTACAAGTGCAACGAGGTCACCAACGCCAACTGGGCGGACGGCTTCGACACCTCGAAGATGGAGTACGACAAGATCGGCGTGACGAGCGCGTTCCCGTACCCGATTCCCAGCTGAGCGCGTTCCCACAACCGAACGACGACCGGTGGAGCCGGGCCTCGCGGCGATTGCCGCGGGGCCCGGTTCCATAGCGCCGCGATATGCGCGGATGGTATGCCCCTCGCTGATCGGCTCCGTCATACCGTGACGGCACCCCCCGATCCGAGGAGCTTCCATGATCCCTTACCGCCCGTCGGCGGCGGGTGCGGTGCTCGCGATCATCGCTCTCGCACTCACCGCGACCCCCGCCACGGCCGCCCCCACGCGGGCCGTCCCCAGAGAGGTCGGTCAGGCGGCCACGGTGGAGCCGCCGCCGGAGGTGCTCGACGCGATGCGGCGCGACCTGGGCCTCACCCGCGAGCAGGTCATCACCCGCCTGGGCAACGAGGAGCAGGCCCGCCGCCTCCAGCCCAAGCTGCGCACCAAGCTCAAGGACCGCTACGCCGGATCCTGGGTGAACCAGGAGGGCACGCTGGTGGTGGCCACCACCGACGCCACCGCGACCACCGCCGTCACCGCCGCGGGCGCCCAGGCGAAGGTCGTCACCCGGTCGCTGGCCACGCTCACCTCGATCAAGAGCGCGCTGGACACCACCGCCGGCAAGGACACGGGGCGAAAGGTCCCGGTCTGGTTCGTGGACGAGCGGGCCAACACCGTCGTGGTGCAGGCATTGGACACCGCCGCCGGTGAGGCGTTCGTGGCCGCGAGCGGCGTGGACCGCGCCGCCGTACGGATCGAGACCATCACCGAGCGGCCCGTCACCTTCGAGAACCTGCGCGGCGGCGACGCCTACTACATCTCCGGCGGCACACGCTGCTCGATCGGCTTCCCGGTGACCCAGGGCGGCACCCAGGGCTTCGTCACGGCTGGTCACTGCGGCACGCCCGGACTGACCACCTCCGGCTCCGGGGGGCAGAGCCAGGGCACGTTCCAGGGGTCCTCGTTCCCCGGCGACGACTTCTCCTGGGTCGCGGTCAACTCGCAGTGGACCGCGCGCCCGGCGGTCAACCCCTACGGCACCGAAATGGTGCCGGTCTTCGGCTCCGCCGAGGCGCCGGTCGGGTCGGCCGTGTGCCGGTCGGGCTCCACCACGCACTGGCACTGCGGCACCATCCAGGAGCGGAACACCAGCGTGACCTACTCCCAGGGGACGATCTTCCAGGTCGTACGGACGAACGTGTGCGCCGAGCCCGGTGACTCCGGCGGCTCGTTCATCTCCGGTTACCAGGCCCAGGGCGTCACCTCCGGCGGCTCGGGCAACTGCAGCGCCGGCGGCACCACCTTCTTCCAGCCGGTCAACGAGATCCTCACCGCGTACGGGCTCACGCTGTCGACCGTGAACACCCAGTGCGCGGGCCACCCGAACCACCACTTCAACGAGCTGACGGCCCACCAGGGCAGCTTCGGCAACTACATCCCCGACCCCGGGATCTACCCGCCGAACGGCTTCACCTCCGCCGGCGCCGGCACGCACACCGCCTGCATGGACGGATCCGGCACCGCGCGCATGCGGCTCAGCCTGCAGAAGTACACCTGCTGTGGCCCCTTCGGCACCCCGGTCTGGGTGGAGGTGGCGACCACCGGAACCGGCACCACCCTCAAGTCCTTGGCCACCAGCCAGCCCGCGGGCACCTACCGGTGGGTGGTCAGCGTGAGCGACTCCATCGTGGTACCGACCACCCCGATCGGCGAGTACTACTTCCTGGGCACCACCAGCCCCGCATAACCGAGACGCTCCGGGGCCGCCACCGGAAACCGGTCGGCGGCCCTACAGCGTCCTGGTCATGAACGCGCTGTGCGGGTCGGGGCGGTAGTCCGCGAACGGCTCGCAGTACGCGAACCCGAACTTCTCGTACAGCTTCCTCGCCGGTAGGAAGAACTCGTCAGAGCCGGTCTCAAGGCTGAGCCGGGCGAAGCCCATGCGTGTGGCCTCGGCGATGATGTGCCCCAGCAGCAGGGACGCCACCCCGCCGCGCTGGCGCACCGGGCGGGTGCGCATCGACTTCACCTCGGCGTGGTCCGCGTCCAGTCGCTTGATCGCGCCACAGCCGACCAGGGTGTCTCCGTCGACGGCCGTCCAGAACGTCACCTCGGGGGCGCGGAGCGCGTCGAGGTCGAGGGCGTGTTTGCTCTCCAGCGGCGTGATCGACCGCATCTCCTGGAGATGCTCCTCCAGGAACGCGGCGATCTCCGGACCGGAGAGGTCGTCGACGGCGATCTTCATGGACTCGGTCCCCTTCCCCGTGCCGAGCTTCGGGCTCGTCGAAACAGGCTACCGGGAGGCCGGTCTGACCAGGCCGCAGTCATAGGACAGGACGATCACCTGGGCGCGGCTGGTCAGTCCCAGCTTGGCCATCAGGCGGTTGAGGTGGGTCTTGACGGTGCCCTCGCTCACCGACAGCCGCTCGGCGATCTCCTTGTTGGACAGGGCGTGCCCGACCAGGCCGAGCACCTCGGTCTCGCGGCTGGTCAGGCGGTCGAGGACCGGTGGCGGGGTCTCGACGGCCGGCGGCGGGTCGGCGAACGCCTCGATCAGCCGCTTGGTGGCGACGGGGGCCAGCAGGATGTCACCGGAGACGACCGTGTGGATGGCGGCGATCAGGCGTTCGGGCGGCGTGTCCTTGAGCAGGAAGCCGCTGGCGCCCAGCCGCAGCGCGTTGAAGACGTACTCGTCCAGGTCGAACGTGGTGAGGATGAGCACCTTGGGCGGCGCCCCCTCGGCGGCGGCCAGGATCCGCTCGGTGGCCGTGATGCCGTTGATGCCCGGCATCCGGATGTCCATCAGGATCACCTCGGGCTTGACCTCGGCGGCCAGGCGCACCGCCTCCTCACCGTCGGCGGCCTCGCCCACCACCTCCAGGCCCGCCGCGCGCAGCAGCGCGGCCAAACCTGCGCGGATCAGCACCTGGTCGTCGACCACGAGCACTCTGATCATCGGCCTGCTTCGGGAGTCAGTCTGGCGGATCATCGTCGGGCGGTGGCAGCGGAAAGGCCGCCAGCACCTCGAACCCACCCAGCGGCAGCGGCCCCGCGCTGATCGTCCCTTGGTAGAGCCTGACACGTTCGGTCATGCCGATCAAGCCGTGACCGCCGGACCGGGAGCTCCCGGTGGCCGTGGCGCCGTCGTTGGTCACGCGAAGGGCCAGCGTGGCGGGGCCGTACGTCACCCGGATCTCCACCCGGGCGCGACCGGCGTGCTTCAGCACGTTGGTCAGGGACTCCTGGACGATGCGGTAGGCGCACATGTCGAGGCCGGGCGACAGCGCTCTGGCCTCGCCCTCCACGATCACCGTGAGCGGCAGGCCGGCCGCGCGGATCCGCTCCGCCAGGGGTTCGAGGCTCTGCAGTCCGGGGGCCGTGGTGTAGAGCCCTTCGTCCTCGTCGTCGGCCTCGATCCGCAGGATCGACAGCAGCCGCCGCATCTCGGCCAGCGCCTCGTGGCTGGTGTCGGCGATGACCCCCAGCGTGGCGTGCGCGGTGGCCGGGTCGGTCAGGGCGACGTAGCGGCCGAGCCCCGCCTGTACGGAGATCACCGACATGTGATGGGCGACGACGTCGTGCAGCTCGCGGGCGATCCGTACCCGTTCGTGGGTGACGGCGCGGCGGGCGGCGGCGTCCTGCTCCCGGTGGAGCTGGTCGGCCAGTACGGCGAGCTGCCGGGTACGTTCGGCCAGCAACCGCGTGCTCGTGCCCGCGCCCACGGCGTAGGCCGCCACCAGGAGTGACTGCCCGAACGCCGACCACAGCGCGACGTCGGGCTGGCGGACCGACGCCTGCGTCCACTCCGTCACGACCAGCGCCATCCCGGCCAGGGTGAACGCCCAGGAGCGGTGGGCGGCGACGGTGTAGAGCGTCACCAGCGGCCCCATGCTGTTGAGCCCGAGGTGGTAGCCCAGCATGTGGTAGACCAGCGCCGCCCCGGTGGAGACCACCAGGACGGCGACCGGCGACCGCCTGCGCAGCGCCACCGGCGCGTTCACCAGCACGGTCAGGGACAGCGACAGCGTGTCCGGGGGCCGCCCCTTGCCCGGGTCGTGCATCTCCCACAGCCAGGTCCCGACGACCAGCGCCAGGGCCAGGGCGCCGTCGAGGAGCAGGGGGTTGACCGCGGACACTCGCCGGACGAGCGATGCGGCGCTGATGGGCATCCGCCACGCTAACTCCAGGACCGGCCGTTACGCATCTACCTGGGGTTTACCTCGGCTGCCGCGGAAGTTGCAGCCCAGCTCGCGCCGGAAACCCCGGCGGGCCCGCGCCGCACGTCGCGTGCGCGAGAAGCCCGTCCAGCGGCCGGTGACCGCGGGCCCCATCCCGTAGCAGAATGTCATGGGGGCAGTTTTCGCAGGTGAGAGGGAGTGAGGCGGCGTGCTGAACAACATTCGGCCCCGCTCATATGCCGTGAACGGCTTGCGGATCCTTGCCGTCGCAGGCGCCTATTTCGCTGCTGCGAAGGTGGGGTTGGCGCAGGAGCTGGTCGGCGGGCAGGTCACGCCGCTCTGGCCGCCGACGGGCATCGCGCTGGCCTGTCTGCTTCTCATGGGCGTCCGGGTCTGGCCGGGGATCACTCTCGGTGCGTTCCTGGTCAACTTGACGCTCGGGCCGTCGTTGCCCGCGGTCGTGGCGATCTCCGTGGGGAACACCTTCGCTCCGTTGTGCGCTTACCTCCTGCTCGTTCGCGCGCGTTTCTGCAATGAGCTGGATCGGTTGCGGGACGCGCTGGCGCTGGTGTTCCTCGGCGCCTTGACCGCGATGCTGATCAGCGCGACGGTGGGCAGCGGCGTGCTCCTGCTCGCCGGCACACTGCGAAGCGGTGACTTCTGGCCGACGTGGTCGGTGTGGTGGACGGGCGACGCGATGGGCGTGCTCGTGGTAACGCCCATTCTGCTGGTGCTGCGCACATCCCGGACTCCGTGGGACGCTCGTCTGTCCCGTTGGGGCGAGGCTGTGGCCTTGGCCGTGGGCACGCTCCTCGTCACGGTGTTGGCGACGGTGAGCTCCATCAGCCTGCTCTTCCTCGTCTTCCCGTTCCTGATCTGGGCCGCCCTGCGTTTCCAGCTGGCGGGCGCCGCGGCCTGCGCGCTGATCGTGTCGACGGTCGCGATCGTCGCGGCCGCGCATGGTTCAGGCCCGTTCGCCGAGCACGAGCTCCTTACCAACATGGTCACTCTTCAAGCGTTCAACGGGGCCGCGGCGCTGACCGCCCTGTTGCTGGCGGCGATCATCGCGGAGCGAAATCAAGCCCATGAGAGGCTCGAGCACATCTGTGCGCGCCTTACTGAGGTCGCGGACCGGGTCGACCGGGAACGGACCGCGGCCCAGCGGTTGCCGCCCGAACCCGAAGTTCGGCACAAAAGCGGCTGATGTCATAACGATCTAGCGTACGAAGACGTTCGGCTGGGCCGGGGTGGACATGCCGTTCCCGATGAAGTAGCTCGGGTGCGGCGGCTGATTGTAGGCGGTGTTCTGCCAGGCGATCGCCACCCGGTACATCGGGTCGTGCATGAGGGTCCACAGCCGCCGGGTGGTCACGGTGGGGGTGCTGTAGATCCGCAGCGCCGTCTCCGACGTCGTCGGCCAGACGACCTCCTCGCGCCAGTCGCCGAACAGGTCGGCGGACAGGGACGGGGTCGACTTGGTGCCGTTGTTGGCGTGCACGCCCGAACCGGTGAGCAGGCGGGTGTCGGCGCTGGTGCCGTACTTGTCGATGTGCGTGCCGTCGAGCAGTTCGCGGACCGGGTCGGCGTCCCACCAGATGAGGAAGTTGGTCGAGCCGGGCTTGCGGCCGATGTTCGCGCCGGAGGTGTTGAGCAGACCGGAGACGGCCGACGACCATGATTCGGCGCCCGCGCTGCCCGCGTACACGTCGTCGGACACGCCGCGCCCGTTGTCGCACCCGCAGGAGGGGTTCGTCCAGATGACGGCGCCGGTCCGAGCGTCGACCATCGAGGTGGCCGGCTGGTTGGTGTTCTCGTGCGGCTTGAACACCTCGAGGCCGGAGCGGGCCGGGATCAGGTCGCCGACGTGCAGCGCGTCACCGTGGAACAGCCGGGTGTTCCACAGCGGGCTCCCGTTGTCGTCGATCGCCTCCGAGCCGTAGATGATCTCGTCCCTGCCGTCGGCGTCGGCGTCGGCGATCGACAGCTGGTGGTTGCCCTGCCCCTCGTACTGTGAGCCGGACACGTTGGAGTCGAACGTCCATCGCTGGGTCAGCGCTCCGTTGCGGAAGTCCCACGCGGCGATCACCGTCCGCGTGTAGTAGCCCCGCGCCATGATCAGGCTGGGCCGCTGCCCGTCCAGGTAGGCCGTACCGGCCAGGAACCGGTCGACCCGGTTGCCGTAGGAGTCGCCCCAGCTGGACACGGTCCCGCGCGGCGGGTTGTAGGTGACGGTGGACATGGCCGCCCCGGTCTGGCCGTTGAACATGGTCAGGAATTCGGGCCCGGACAGGACGTAGCCGGAGGAGTTCCGGTAGTCGGCGGACGCGGAACCGATGACCCGGCCGGTGCCGTCCACGCTCCCGTCGGCGGTCTTCATCGCGACCTCGGACCTGCCGTCGCCGTCGTAGTCGTACACCTGGAACTGGGTGTAGTGCGCCCCCGCGCGGATGTTGCGGCCCAGGTCGACGCGCCACAGCCGGGTGCCGTTCAGCCGGTACGCGTCCACGTACACATTCCCGGTGTAGCCGGACTGGGAGTTGTCCTTGGCGTTGGACGGATCCCACTTGAGCACGAACTCGTAGCGGCCGTCGCCGTCCAGATCGCCCACGCTCGCGTCGTTCGCGCTGTAGGTGTAGGCGACTCCGTCCGGCGTGGTGCCGCCGGCGGGCCGCTGGATCGGGACGTCCAGGTACCCGTTGGCGAACTGCGTCGCCGCCGCGGACGGCGCCTGCTCCACCCCGCCGACCACCGCGCGCACGGTGTACGTGGAAGTCGCCGCGGCGCCGGAGTCCAGGTAGTTCGTCGAACTCGTGATGGGCGATGAGGTCAGCAGGGTCGAGCCGCGATAGACGTTGAATCCGGTGCTCATGCTCTCGCTGCCGAGCAGCCGCCAGGACACCAGGTTGCCGCTGCCGGAATGGACGCTGATCAGGCCGCGATCCAGGTTCTCCACCTGCCTGGCCGCGGCGGCGGCCGACGCGGTGCCGACGTTCATGGTCCCGGTCAGGGCGAGGACCACGGCGGTCACGAGAGAGAGGGAGCGCCTTCGCGCGGGAAGCATGCCTGCTCCTTTCGAACCTGATCAGTAGACGTAGGGCCAGCCCGCGCTGTCGTAGGCGATGAGGTTGATGCCCAGCAGCGAGGCGCCGTTGTCGGCGTAGTAGTGATAGAAGAGGACGTCGGCGTCGCTGTCCGTGATCACCGCCTGGTGCCCCGGCCCGTGGACGCTGCCGTGCCCGGCGAGGACCTGCGTGCCGCCGCCGGAGGTCATGGCGGTGCCGTTGCGGTCCACGTACGGGCCGGTGACGCTGGTCGACCGGCCGACCATGATCCGGTACGTGCTGGACGCGCCCCGGCAGCACAGGTCGAACGAGACCCACAGGTAGTAGTACGACCCGTGCCGGAAGATGAACGGCGCCTCCACGGCCGTACTGCTGCCGGTGCGCTGCGCGATCGAGTAGAGCGCGGTCCCGCTACGCAACCCGGTCGAGGAGTTGAGCGGGATCAGCTTGATGCCGGTCCAGAACGAGCCGAAGGACAGCCACCAGTTGCCGGCGGCGTCCGTGACCAGGTTGGGGTCGATCGCGTTGTAGCTGCTGGAGGAGGTGGTGGAGATGACCAGTCCCTGGTTGGCCCACGTACCCGAGGCGCCGGTGGCACTGGTGGCCAGGAAGATCGCCGAGTTGCGGGAGCCGAACGTGGAGGCGGCGTAGTACATGTAGTACTTGCCGTTGTGGCGGGAGATGTCCGGCGCCCACAGACTGGCGCCGCCCCCGGTGTAGGGCAGCGTCCATGACGCGCCGCCGGGGAAGGCCACACCCGCGTCCCGCCAGGCCGTGCGGTCGGTGGACGTCTTGAGCGCGATGTTGTCGCCGGTGTTGGCCAGGAGGTAGCCGCTCGACATCTTCACCACCGCCGGATCGTGCACGCCGATGCTGCCGGTCACGTACCCGGGATTGGGATAGGCCGCCGATCGGAGTCGGGACGCCGCCGCACCGGCCGGATGGACGGCGACCACCGCCGCCACGGCCACGACCAGCACGGTCACCAGGGAGAGGATGGGTCGCGCCATGTGCCACCTCGCTGTTATCGCTAACACTTGAGGGGATCGCCGGTGAGTCTTCTCGGCCGTACGGGGAGCGTCAAGGCGCGGGCTCGGGATCTCCGGGTCTTGCCGGGTCAGCTCAGGTGTGGCCGGTGAAACGTTCACCCAAAAGTGGGAGTGGCAGCGACGGTGTCCAGATCCAGGTGAGCCCACCGGCCAGGTGCACCGCCGACGGGAGCACCAGCGGCAGCGCCGCCACCGGCGCCGCCCACCGGCGCACGTGGGCGGTACCACCGTTCAGGGCCGCACTCCGGGCCGGTCGGTGATTCCGATGGCGAGGCGGACGGCGAGGCTCATGATCCGGTCCGCCAGCGAGGCGGCGATGTCGTCGGCCAGGGGCCGGGTGAGCCGCCGCTCGGCATAACCGTGGATCGGCCTCCTTCACCGATCGCCCCGAAAGTGTTCGCTCCCCATGCCCGGCCCGGCGCCGGCGCGCCGAATGATCGGTAATAGCTTGGGGGCCATGAGACTTCTGTCGGTGAACGTCGGCCGCCCCATGCCCGTGGACTACACCGATGCCCCGGGCGGGATGACGGGCATCGACAAGCGCCCGGTGACGGGGCCGGTCCAGGTGTCACCCGTCGGCCCCAAGGGCACGGCGGGCGGCGGCGTGGCGGGAGACGCCGTCTGCGACCGCCGCTTCCACGGCGGCGGTGACCGGGCGGTGTACGCGTTCGCGCGCGAGGACCTGGACGCCTGGGAGCAGGCCCTCGGCCGTACGCTCGCCAACGGCGCCTTCGGCGAGAACCTCACCACGTCCGGGCTGGACGTGACCGAGGCGCTGATCGGGGAACGCTGGCAGGTGGGCTCCGACCTGGTGGTCGAGGTGAGCGCCGGCCGGATTCCCTGCCGCACGTTCGCGGGGTGGGTCGGAGAGCAGGGCTGGATGAAACGGTTCATCGAGGTCGGCCGCACCGGCGCGCTGCTACGGGTGATCGCGCCGGGAGAGATCCGCGCGGGCGATCCGATCACCGTCGTCCGCCGTCCCGACCACGACATCACGGCGGCTCTGCTGCTCCGCGCCGCCACCACGGAGCGCCACCTGCTCCCGCGCACGCTGGCCGCCGCCGAGTGGATGGAGTCCGAGCTGCTGCGCGTTGCCCGTACATATACGGAGAAGTACGGCTGAGCTGGGTGCCGGCTCGCGCGGCGGGATCACCCCAGCAGGGACCAGGCGAAGTAGCCCTTGAGCGGGACGCACGACGTGGTCGACATACAGGCGGCCGGGCCGCTCTCAAACGTTTGATGATCACCTTTAGTGGGAATCCCGGTTCCCGGGTGAAATACCACCCACAGTCTCCGACGGGGAGCTGATCCGCGTGGCAGAGGACGCCGGGTCGAGCGATGCCGAATGGCCCGCGAATCTCAACGTGGAAGAACTCCTGCAACAGGGATGGCGCCCCACCCCGTTCCGGCAGTTCATTCTCAAGCTGCACAGCCGCTGCAACCTGGCCTGCGACTACTGCTACATGTACGAGATGGCCGACCAGGGCTGGCGCCGCCAACCACGTCGAATGGCTCGCGTGACGATCGACCGCGTGGCCGGCCGCATAGCCGAGCACGCCACGACGCACGGCCTGAAAAGCGTCGAGATCATCCTCCACGGCGGCGAGCCTTTGCTGGCGGGAATCGAGCACACCCGTTACGCGGTGACCGCGCTACGCGAGGCCCTCGGCGACGTCGAACTCGTGGTGCAGGCGCAGACCAATGGCGTCCTGCTCGATGAGGCGTTCCTGAGCCTGTTCGCCGAACTGGACGTGCACGTCGGAGTCAGCCTGGACGGTGACGCCGAGGGGCACGACCGCCACCGGCGCCGCGCGACGGGCAAGGGCACCCACGCGGAGGTACGGGCCGGGCTCGAACGGCTGACGGCCCCCGGATACCGCCACCTGTTCGGCGGCCTGCTGTGCACGCTGGACCTGGCCAACGACCCCGTCGTCACGTACAAGGCGCTGCTGGAGTTCCACCCGCCGATGATCGACTTCCTACTGCCGCACGGGAATTGGGACGCTCCGCCGCCGGGTCATTCACGCTGGAGCACGCCGTACGGCGACTGGCTCGTCGCTGTCTTCGACCGGTGGTACGCGGCGCCGGTGGGTGAGACGCAGATCAGGTTGTTCGGCGAGATCATCCGATTGCTCTGCGGCCGGCCGTCGCGCAGCGAGGCGATCGGACTGTCACCTGTGGCGGTCGTGGTGGTGGAGACGGACGGCAGCATCGAGCAGGTCGACACGCTCAAGTCCGCGTACGAGGGCGCGACGGGCACCCCGCTGCACACCTTCCGCGACTCCTTCGACACGGCGCTGCTCCTGCCGTCCGTCGCCGCCCGGCAGATCGGCGCCAGGGCGCTGTCGGCCGACTGCGCGTCCTGCGAGATCGCGCGGGTCTGCGGCGGCGGGCTCTATCCGCATCGCTACCGCTCGGGCAGCGGGTTCCGCAATCCGTCCGTCTACTGCCGCGACCTGTACCGGCTGATCACCCGCATCCGGGACGTGGTGACCGACGACGTGGCCCTCCTGGCGAGGTCCGCCCCGGCGGACCCCGTCCGATGAGCTCGCGACGGTGGATCGGCTAGAGCGGCGGTGGATCCGCCGGCTCGGCGGCGGATCGGCTAGATCGGCGGCGGGTCGAAGTCGCAGTCGAGGTGCCGGCCTTCGCCGGCCACCTGCGCGTCCCGGTGCTCCGGCCCCAGCGTCTCGGCGAAGAGCCTCATCGTCTCCTCGAAAAGGGCCTGGGACTCCTCTTGATGCCCGGCCGCGGCCAGGTCGGCGGCCAGGTTGGCGGCGGCGGCCAAGGTCGTGGGGTGACGGTCACCGAGCAGCCTGCTCAGCCGGTGGTGGGTGTCCTTGCCGAGCGTGCAGGCCGCCTTGATGTCGCCGAGTGCGGCGAGATCGCTGGCGAGGTTGATGGCCACGGTCAGGGCATAGTGGTGGTCCCGGCCCAGCCTCCTTTCGAGCCCCTCCAGCGCCTGCTCGTTCAACTCCCGCGCGGCCTGCGGCCGGCCGAGCACGCGGTGCAGGAGCGCCACGTTGCTGACGCAGCCATAGTTGTACGGGTGCTCCGCCCCGTACATGTTGGGGTTACGCTCCATGGTGTCGGAGGCCAGGACGAGCGCCTCCTCCAGATGACCATTGTGGCGCAGGCAGTTCGACAGGCTGGTGGCGGCGGCGAGCGTGCCCGGATGGTCGAGATCGTAGACGCGCACGTAGCGCGCGTGCACGTCTCTGGCCAGTTCGAGGGCGTCGTCGAGCTCTCCCGACCGGAGCTGGGCGATGGCGAGGTCCTTCTGCGTGAGCAGAATACGAGGGTGGTCGGGGTCCAGCAGCTCACGGCCGTAGGCCAGCGCGTCCTCCCCCACGTCGCAGGCCTCGACATAGTCGCCGCACTGCCGGACCGCCCGGCCCAGGCCGGTCCACAGATTCAGCACAGTGCCCCGGCTCACGCCCTGGCCCGGCAGCTGCGCCGTCCTGAGCGCCTCGTCCAGCAGCGCCCTCGACCCTCGGTAGTCGCTGGTGAGGCCGTAATCGATCGCCAGGTTGTTGATGGCACGGAGCGTGAGCACGTGGCCATCCCCGAGCACCGACTTGTGCAACCGCACGGAGTCGGCGTCATGGTCGCGCGCGTCAAGGAACAATCCCCGCGCCCGCAGGTCGGCGCCTAGGCCGTTGAGAAGAGCCAGAGTGTCACGGTGCTCGTTGCCCATCGTGCGCCGCATGGTGACCAGCGTGGCCGAATTGAGCTCGAAAGCGTCGTTGTACCGGCCCAGACTGCGCAGCAGGTCACCCCGCGCCCGCTGCGCGCGGAGCACGTGCGGGTCTTCAGGCCCGGAGTCGGCGGTCCACTGCCGCAGGAACGTCTCGACATGGCTCTGCGTCGCCTGGTGGTTGCCGGAAGCGCTCAGGTAGGTCAGGACGTCGAGTGCGAAATCGCGTACGTCCTCCCGGCGGCTCACCGCCACCCGAGCCGGCCCCACATGGGCCAGTAGCCCTTCGTAAACCGACCAGTTCGCGGGATCGTCGGGACCCTTCGGAGCCGCTCCGACGAGCAGGGAGTGGACCTCGGACTGGATCTCGTGCCGGGTCTCGGAAGTGAGCTCCTCACGCAGCAGCGCCTGGATCAGCCGGTGGACCTGCAGCGTACGCTCCCCCGCTGTCCCGGAGTCGATCCGTACCAGGGCGTATTTGCCCAGCCTGCTGATGGCCTTGCTCAACCGGATGGGGTCGGCCAGGAGATGTGCGATCTCCGGGCGCACCGGGCCTTCGACCGGGCGGAAGACCGCCCGCGGGATGGGCTCGGGCCCGAAGGTCGCGCAGCAGCGGAGCAACTCCATGGCTTCGGGCAGGTGTTCCCTGAGCTTGGTCACGGATAGTCCCCACGCGGCCGTCATGGAAAGCGGGTACTCCGTCGGCTTGCCCTCGCTCAACAGGCTCGTCGTCCGCTCCGCGAGCAGGCGCAGATACTCATCGGCCGACATGCCCGTCTCGGCCTGCAGAGCGGCCGACTGCTCCAGCGCCAGCGGGAGGTCGCCGAGCGCTTCGGCCAGCTGGTCGGCATCCTTTTCGGCGATCGGCCGACGCATGCGCTTCTTGAAGAACTCCACGCTCTCGGCCCGTGGGAACACATCGACGGCGACCGTGTCGACGACGCTTTCCCAGCGATGGTTGCGGGAGGTGATGAGAACGTGCCCCGGCCCTGGGGGAACGATCTCGCTGAGGTCCTCCGGCTCGTCGGCGTTGTCGAAGATCAGCAGCCATCGGGAGTACGGCTCGCCGCGACGCAACGCCTCCAGGACGGAGTTGGCGGCTTCCTCGATGCCCGTTGTGGTCGCCGGGGCCACTCCCAGTTGCGGGGCGAGTCGGGCCAGCGTCGATCGCACCAGGCCGGGCTGGTCCGCGGGAATGTACCAGACCACGTCATAGCTATCACGGAACCGGTAAGCGTACTCGATGGCCATCTGGGTCTTGCCGACACCGCCCAGACCGTGCAGGGCGTGCGGCACCATCGCGGTGACCTGTTCGCCGATGCCGCTTCGGAGCCTACTGAGGAGTGCTTCGCGTCCGGTGAAGTTCCTGTTGCGCGGAGGGACGTTCCACACTGTGGGAAAGCCACCCGTGGTCGGCCATGTGCCGGGCAGCTGTGATTCCATCACGTGTTCCGCCCTCCATCCGCTGGGCTCGTATGCGAATCGCGAAAAGCTATATGGCAATGTCAGGCAAGAGGTAGGTAAAGACGATAGTCGCCAGGATGGCGGGCGGATAGGGCTCGCAGAAGTGGATCGTTATCGGTTCGCCTTTTCCGCGGATACGGCACGGCAATAAATGCGAAACAATATGGAGGGTATGCGTTTAGCTGAAAATGTGATATTTCCCTGTTGAGTGCGCCTCGCGCGCGGGGGATCACAGCCTATGAGGGAGTGCACATGCAGCCGAAGGTTGCCAGCCGTCAGATCGATGTCATCGACCTGTCCATGCTCTCCCACCCCAGCCTGGAAGGACTCGGCGACTCTGTCTTCGCTCAGGCGTTGCGCGAGTTGCTCGAGCCCGGCCAAGGGGAAGAAGAGGTATTCGCGCGATTCGACAGCAGCACGGCGCCGCCGCGCGCGAAGTCATCGTGATCGGGTGCGGAGGTCGGCGAGGATAAGCGCCTCCACTCCGATTTCGGCGATCCCGAAGAGCTTTCCATCGGATGGGGATGCCGTATTATTGCAGCACCCTTGAGGGGCACGGCGTCACAATTCTCCTCGATCAAGGTCTCACCCATGACTGCAATCTCCGAGGCTCACCATCCGCGACACGGCCCCTTCGTCGGAGCCCGGCCTTTCGACGCCCGCGACGAGGCGCTGTTTTTCGGGCGGACCGAAGAGATCGCCGAACTGACCGATATGTGGCGGCACAATCGGCTGACGATCCTGCATTCCGACGCCGCCGCGGGCAAGACGTCGTTGCTGCGAGCGGGCATCATCCCCGCGCTGCGATCGGCGAACGAGCGCGTGCTGCCGATCGGCCGCGCCTCGTCCTCCCGCGTGTGGCCCACCCCGGCCCTGCCCGACCACAATCCGTACGTGCTCGCCCTGCTCTCGTCGTGGGGGACGGACGAGCCGCCCTCGCGCATCGCGGGTCTGTCCGTCGACGACTTCCTGCGAAAACGGGGAGGCACCGACCGGCACGGCGCACCCGAGCCGACACTGGCCGCCATCGACCAGGTCGAGACGTTCCTGCGGCAGGCGGCCACGAACGAGCACCACAGGTGCCGCTTCCTGGACGAACTCTTCGAGACGCTGGACGAGCGGCCGAACCTGCGTCTGCTCCTGTCCGTGCGCACCGATTACCTGGACGAGTTGCTGCGCGTGGTGAAGGGTTTCGGAGGGCACGCGTACGCGGAGTTCTGCCTGCGTCCCTTCACACCGGAGACCGCCGCCGAGGTGATCCGCCTGTCTTCGGAGGCCACGGGCAACCGGTCCGCTCCGGACCAGGCCAAGGGGATGCTCGACGAGCTCCGTACGATCAGGGACGAAACCGGCAAGGCGCGGGAGCGGACGTTCGCGATCGACCCCCTTCTTCTGCAGGTGGTCGGGGCCTACCTGTGGGGGGATCCCCCGGCCTTCGAGCGATTCGCCGCCGCGGAGCTGGACATTGAGGTCGATCGAGCCCTGGGCGACTTCTGCGCGCGGATGCTCGCGGCGGTCGCGGCGGACCACGAGCTGTCGCCGAGCCGCCTGCACGCCTGGTTACGGCGGGCAGTCCTCTTCGAGGGCGGCAGGGGGGCCTGGTCGCCCGCGAAGGTCACCGCCACGGTGGTGCACGCTCTGGAGGACCGGCACCTGATCAGGGCTCCCCACCAGAACGGCCTGCGCATGCACGCGCCCCGCCAGCGACGGCTGCTGGGCCCGCTCCGCCGGCTCGATGCCGGACAGTGGCCACCTCCTCCGGCGGGCTCGGCCCCCCTCCTGCGCGCCGCCTTACAGGCAGACTTCGAAGGAGAGCCCGGCCGGGCCCACAGGCTCGCGAAGGAGGCCGCACGCGTCTGCCCGCCGGAGGCGATGCGGACACGGGCCGAGATCGAGTCGCTACTGGGCAACCTCGCCTACGAGCAGGGGCTGCTGGATGAGGCGATCACGCGCTACCACAGTGCGGCCAGCGTCTACGAGGCTCTTCACGACAGCACAGCGGTCGGCTGGCTGCTGGCGGCGGTCGGCCGGATCGCGCTCGCCCAGGGCAGGCAGAGCACGGCGATCGAGGAGCTGCGCGCCGCCGTCAGCCGCGTCCCCCACGACCCCCTCGTGCAGACCAGCTTCGGGCAGGCGCTGTGGGAAGCGGACCAGCCCCGGGCAGCCCTCTCCGTGCTGAGCGGCGTGCTCGATCGTGAGGGAGACGCCCCGGAGGCGCGGCGGACGCGGGGCGAGATTCTGGCCCATCTCGGCGACGCGGAGTCGGCGTTGCGGGACATCGAGCAGTCCCGCAGCCGCTGGCCCCAGCCGTCCACCCGGGTGGCCCGCGCGCTGGCGCTGGCCACCCTGTCACGTACCGAAGCGGCGAGCAGGGAGCTCGACGGCGCCGTGACCGATACCGAGGACAGCGGGCCCCTGCTCCTGAGCGCCGCCCGGGCCCGTAAGCTCATCGGGGACATCACCGGGGCGGCTCGGCTGATCGACCGGGCGAAGTCGGCGCAGCATCCGCCACTCCCACAGGACCAGCTCAGGATCGCTGAACGCCTGCTGGAGGACTCCTGATCCCGGACACGGCCTTGGTGGCGCTCATCACCGGGAGCAGTGCGGTTCTGGCCGCCCTGTCCGGAGCCGCCTGGTCGGTGGTGACGGAGCGGACCAGAGCCCGCCACGCGCGCGTGGCCGCGAGGGAGCTTCGGGCGGCGGAGCGGGAGGACGCAAGCGCCCGCGAACTGCGTACGGCGTTCGCGGACGCGCAGACGGCCGTCCTGCAGCTCGGGCTCACCGTGGGCATCTCCCTCGACATGCGCAGCAGCAGGAACGCACGCCTCGACGGCGAGGACCTGCCTGCCCAGCTCCGTCTGGTGCGGACGGAATATCTGGCGGCGAAGGTGGCGATCGAGCGGTTGTGGCCTCTGTGCCCGCCGGAGCGGCACCGGAAGATCAAGGAGCTGAGTGACGCCGCCAGCGAGGCGTTCAGTTATGCACGGTCTGTAGGGAGCCCGATGGCCGCGGCGGAGAAGGTCGAGGTGGATCTTCAGGAGAGCCTGCGCGCGCTGAGCGACGACATCTTCCCCAAGCCATGACCCCGGCGAGGAGCCCGACGAGCACGGCCACGACGACGGCGGCCAGCTGGGTGCCGAGACCGGAGACGAAGTAACCGCTCGCCAGCCCGCCCAGCGGCACGGCGCCTCCCGAGAAAAAGCGGCTGACGCCGGTGACCCTGCCCAGCATGTGTTCTGGCACGTGCTCGGCCTGGTACAGAGAGAGGGCGACGTTGACGTGCGCGCCCACGAACCCGATCCCGCCCCAGGCCAGCGGCAGCAGCAACGTGACATAGACCGCCGAGTCGTGGTCGGTCACCGCGAGGAGCAGGCTCAGCAACGGCCACGCCCAGACGCACCTGACGATCGCCCGCTCCGGCGTCAGCCTGCACAGCAGCCGGGGCGCCGTGAATGACCCCAGCACCCCGCCGAGCCCGGTGGCGGCGACCACGCAGCCGATCATCAGGCTCGACAGGCGCAATTGGTGGAGGACCAGCACCAGCACCAGGGCCAGGGTCTGGAAGAGGAAGTTCGCCAGCGTGCAGACGAACACCACGTGCGGCAGGAATCCGTCCTTGCGCAGAAAGGCCAGGCCCTCCCAAAGCTCGCCGGCCAGCTGCGCGAGCCGCAGCGGTGTATCCGCCGTGGGCGGTTTGAGCCGATGTTTATCCATTCTGAAAACCGCGAGGACTGATACGAGGGAGGCAAGCATGTCAGCCGCGAACGGTAGCCAACGGAATGCGTCGAACAGCAGCCCGCCTAGCGGGCGGCCCAACAGCCCGGCCACGTGGATGCGGGCCTCGTTCTTGCCCATCGCCCGCGGCCGGTGAACACCCGGGACGAGCCGCGGGATGACAGTCGTCTCCGCCGTGCTGTAAAAGACGGCACAGACGCCCTGCGCGACCACGAACATCACCAGTAGGGACGGCAGGTACGGCAGGCCGCCGAACACGAGCACACTCGCCGTGAGCAGCGCGGCCAGCGCGGCTCGTACGACCAGACTGACGATCATGACTCGGCGCCGGTCCGAACGGTCGACCAGCGCGCCGACCGGCAGGTGCAGCAGAAGCCGCGGCAGCGTCGCCGCGGCCGTGACCCAGCCCGCGAACACCGGCGAACCACTCAGGGACAGAGCCAGGAGCGGAGCGGCCATGGTGGCGTTCATGAGGCCGATCTGCGAAATCGCCGAACCGCTCCACAGGAGATTGAAGTCCCGCTGCCAGCTGGAGACGGGACGCCTGATGGACGGTTCGCCCTCAGTACTGTCGGCCACCTCTATTGCTACTCCCTGGTGACCGGACAACAAGCGACAAAGGCCACGGAATGGTCATTGCACTGGCGAAAGAACCACCAGGTTTAACGGAATACAACAGGGTTCGTAATCTACACTCCGCACCGGAAAGAGAGGTTCTCTAGAGGGGAAAGCTGGTGCCCAGGTCGCCCTTGCGGATGCGGGCGGCGTACCAGAGGGCGGAGTCCTTCGGGGTGCGCTTCTGGGTGGCGAAGTCCACATGGACGATGCCGAACCGCTGCCCGTACCCGTGAGCCCACTCGAAGTTGTCCAGCAGCGACCAGGCGAAGTAGCCCTTGAGCGGGACGCCGCCGTTCACCGCCTCGGCGCAGGCGTTGATGTGGCGTTCCAGGTAGTCGACGCGGTCCGGGTCGTGCACCGCGCCGTCCTCGCTCACCTCGTCGGCGAAGGCCGCGCCGTTCTCGGTGATGTAGAGGTCGAGGGCCGGGTAGTCCTGGTGCAGCCGCTGGAGGAGTCGCAGCAGGCCGTTCTCGTCGATCTCCCAGTTCATCGTGGTGCGCTTGCGGCCGCCGTCCACCCAGCGGACGTGCTCCGCGCCGATCCACGGCGTGCTGCCGGAGGGTACGGGTTCGCCGGCCGCCACCAGGGCGGGGGAATAGTAGTTGACCCCGAGCATGTCGATCTTCCGGGAGATGAGCGCCAGGTCCCCGTCCAGGACGTGGGAGAAATCGCTGTGGGGCGCCAGGTCGCGGACGACGTCCTCGGGGTAGGCGCCGCGCAGCACCGGGTCGATGAACAGCCGGTTCTGGATGCCGTCTATCCGGCGGGCGGCGTCCGTGTCCGCCGCCGACTCTGTGGCGGGCGTCACGTACGACATGTTCAACGTGATGCCGATATTTCCGGACAAGATGGGGATGGCTAGGCCGTGGCCCAGCAGGAGGTGGTGCACCGCCTTGACGGCCTCCGACGGCTCCTGACGCCCCGGCGCATGCTCCCCGTTGGCGTACCCGAGCAGGCCGGCGCACCACGGCTCGTTCAACGTCGTCCAGTTCGCCACCCGATCACGCAACGCCGTATGCACGATGTCGGCATATTCCGCGAACCGATAGGCCGTGTCCCGGTTGGGCCACCCGCCCGCGTCCTCCAAGTACTGCGGCAGGTCCCAGTGATAGAGCGTCGGCCACGGGGTGATGCCATGCTCCAGCAGCGTGTCCACCAGGCGGCGGTAGAAGTCGAGGCCCTTCTGGTTGACCACCCCGCGCTCCGGCACGATCCGCGGCCACGCGACGGAGAACCGGTACGCCCGCAACCCCAGCTCCGCCATCAGCCGCACGTCGGCGGCGTAACGGTGGTAGTGGTCGCAGGCCACGTCACCGTTCTCGGCGTCGCGCACCTTGCCGGGGACGCGGCAGAAGGTGTCCCAGATGGACGTCCCCCGGCCGTCCTCCGCGAACGCGCCCTCGATCTGATAGCTGGACGTCGCCGCGCCCCAGAGAAAACTCATGCCTTGACGGCCCTCTCCATGATGCCGCCGAGCTGATCCGGCGGCGGACTCCGCTAAAGGTCGTGACCACCAGCTCGATCGTCCCGCCCGCATCGGCCGCTGGGCCACACCTGACCTGTGCCGATCGGTGCCTCAACTGCCTGGGAGCGCTCCCATAAACGGTAGACCATCACCAGTCCCGGAGAGAAGAGGGCCCATGGGATGGATATTTACCACTACCTAATCCCTTGACCGTATCTAGGGTGGTCAGTAATGATCACGCCGACGCTCCCCCAGGCGCCCCCACTGAAAGGTGATTTAGTGCGATTTATCGCAGCAAAAGCCGCCGCAGCCTTAACCGCGGTCGTGGCCGCCGTCCTGGCCGTACCACCGCCCGCCTCGGCCGCCGCCCAGCTGATCGGCAACGGCGCCTTCACCAGCTCGACGGCCCCTTGGCAGACGATCGGCCAGACAACGGTCACGGCCGAGTCCGGCCGTATGCGGGTGAACGTGACGTCCGTCGTCGCCAACCCGTGGGACGCCATGGTGACCAGTCCGACCACGACCGCCCTGAACGCGGGCAAGAGCTACACGCTCTCCTTCGACGCGTACTCCACGACGGCCTTCAAGGCCACCACGACCGTGCAGTACGTGGCGACGCCCAGCTCCAACCAGTCGCTGGCCGCGCCCGTCCAGCTCACCACGGGCAGCAGGCGCTACAGCATCCCGTTCGTGGCCGCCTCCGCCACCAACACGGCCGCCGAGGTGACCTTCCAGCTCGGCGGGTCCGGCGGCACCCCGGCGGTCCGCTTCGACAACGTCTCGCTGATGGAGACGCAGACGACCCGGCCGACGGCCCTGTACGTCTGGGACCAGTCGCACCCCGCCCAGTACGCCGCCACCCACCAGAACACGAGCGAGGGGCAGGCCATCGGCTCGAACATCGGCAACAAGCCGATCTTCGAGTGGTTCGGCGGCTGGTTCACCGACCTCACGCTGGCCGTGGACACCTATGTCGGCGCCGCCCAGGCCGCGGACAAGCTGCCGATGCTGGTGGCGTACAACATCCCGAACCGCGACGCGTGCGCGAACCAGTCAAACGGCGGCGCGAGCGACGCGGCCGCTTATCACGCCTGGATCACCGAGTTCGCCAAGGCGATCGGCAGCAGGCACGCGATCGTCGTGCTGGAGCCCGACGCCGTCGCCGCCGCCGGCTGTGTGACCCAGATCGGCAAGGATCCGGAAGACCAGTACAAGATGCTGCTGGACGCGACCCAGGTGCTGCGCGCCCAGGCGCCGAACGCCTGGGTCTACCTCGACGCGGGCAACGCCACCTGGATTCCGGCCGCCGACATGGCTCCGCTGCTGGTCAAGTCGGGCATCGCCAACACGCGCGGCTTCTCCGTGAACGTGTCCAACTACATCACCACCGCCAACTCCGAGAGCTACGCCGTCGCGGTCAACGGCTACCTGTCCGGGACCGTCGGCGCCAAGAAGTATGTGATCGACACCAGCCGCAACGGCAACGGCCCTTGGACGGGCGTGGACAACTGGTGCAACCCGCCCGGACGCAAGCTGGGCAGCGTGCCCGCCAAGCAGACGAGCGGCGCCGAGTACGTCTTCTGGGTCAAGGTCCCGGGTGACTCCGACGGCAGCTGCAACCTGGGCCAGGGCATCCCGGCCGGCACCTTCAGCGCCAAGCTGGCCATGGCCCTGATCAACGGCACCTCGTAGCCGTTAAATAGGCCCGAAACAGCTCCGAAGCAGCTCTGGAGGGCGACGTGCCCCGGCCGGCCACGGCGGGCCGGGGTTCACGTGGCGCCGGACCGATACGACTACCTGCCGTTGACGGGCTTGCCCAGCGCGCTGCCGGCCAGCCAGTCGTCCCAGGACTTCGCCCACGGCGTCGGGCCGTTGCCGAACCGCAGCTTCCGTGAGGTACCGCTGACCTGGATGATGTCGCCCCGCTGGGTGAACTCGAAGAACCAGCGGGCGTTGGCCGGGCTGGCGTTGACGCAGCCGTGGCTGACGTTGGAGTTGCCCTGCGCGCCGGTCGACCAGGGGGCGGCGTGGAAGAAGGTGCCGCTGTAGGTCATCCGGACGTTCCACTTCGTGGGGATGCGGTATTCGCCCGGGTGACCGGTGGTCGCGGAGTCCATGATGATGTCCGCGGCCTTCTCCTGGGCGATCATGGTGCCCGAATAGCTGTCGTCGCCCGGTCTGCCCAGGCTGACCGGGATGGTCTTGACGACCTTGTCCCCGTCGCTCACCTCCGCCTCGTGCGTGCGGGCGTTCACCTTGGTGATGTGCTTGGCACCGACGGTGAAGCTCAGGCTGCGGTCCTTGGTGCCCCACACCCCCTCGCCCGCCCGTACGCCGGCCAGGTGCGCGACGACCTTGACCTTCTCTCCGGTCGGCCAGTATTCACGCGGCCGGAACTGGACCTCCCGGTCGCTCACCCAGCTCCAGGCGCCCTCGACCGGCTCGGACATCTCGACCACCAGAGCCCGCTCGATCGCGGCCCGTTCCTCCTTGCCGGTCACCGACCGCGACAGCAGGAGCTGGACGGGCATGCCCACGCCGACCTTCTCGCCGTCCAGCGGCGACATGCCGCTCTCCAGCGCGCGCTTCGGCTTCAGCGTGGTGAACTTCGCCTGGGTCGTGACCTCCTTGCCGTCCGTGCCGGTGGCCTGGGCGCTGACCGTGTACGCCGTCGAGGGGCGCAGCGGCCACTTGGGATGCCAGGTTCCGTCGGTGCCCACGGCGCCGCTCACCTCACGGCCCTTGGAGTCGGCGACGGCCAGCCGGGTGACCTTGCCGTCGGTGACCTTGACGCTGACCCCGGTGTCCGGAGTGACCTTCGTGGTGCCGTCCGCGGGGGTGATCGCCACCTTCGCCACCGGGCCCTGCGTCGTCTGGGGAGCGGCGCCAGGTGTACGCGCGCCGCCACTGGAGGTGCATCCGGCTGTCAGGACCACCGCCAGGGCGAGGGTACTGGTCAATATCGTTGCGCCGGCCTGGCCGTTCCGCATCCTTGATGCCTCCCGTGCCTGACAAGTAGTCAAATTTCACTCTAATCGGCTTTACCTATGGACCGTAGGGCTTTTGCCCTTAGCCGGGGGGATCATGCGCCTCCCCCAAGATCCCGAGGGCGGATGATCGTCACTCCCGCACATCTGTTGACAGGCGTTCCCAACCAAGCGCATGCTTCATGCTGTGACGGGGGCCACACCCCCCAGCTCTTCCGTAGCGTCGCACCGGCGCGAGGTGCCACCACGGTTGTTCCTCCGACCACCTGTGCTGCCCGCAGCGCACGCACGTTGAAGGGATCCGATCCACCATGGCCGATTCGACGCCCGCAACGCCCGCAACCCCTGCGGAAGGACCCAGCCGCCGCACCCTGCTGCGCGGCGCCGCCATCGCCGGCGGCGTCCTCATGACCGAAGCGGCCCTGGGCCGCGCACCCGCGTACGCCGCCGACCTCGAGTACGACGTGGTGGTCGTCGGATCGGGCGCGGCCGGGATGACCGCCGCGCTCACCGCGGCCAAGCGCGGCCTGCAGTGCGTGGTGGTCGAGAAGGCGCCGACGTTCGGCGGGTCGGCGGCCCGGTCCGGCGCCGGGATCTGGATCCCGAACAACGAGGTGATCCTGGCCGCCGGAGTCCCGGACACCCCGGCCAAGGCCGCCCAGTATCTCTCCCGCGTCGTCGGCGACACCGTGCCCCAAGCGCGGCAGCAGGCCTTCCTGGCGAACGGCCCGGCCATGATCTCGTTCGTGATGCGGAACAGCCCGCTGCGGTTCCGGTGGATGGAGGGCTACGCCGACTACTATCCGGAGTACCCCGGCGGCATGCCGAACGGCCGCTCCATCGAGCCCGACCAGATCGACGGGCACATCCTCGGCGCCGAGCTCGCCCACCTGAACCCGCCCTACATCCCCACCCCGGCCGGCCTGGTCGTCTTCAGCGCCGACTACAAGTGGCTGAACCTCACCCTGGTCAACCCGAAGGGCCTGGAAGTGAGCGCCGCGTGCCTGGCCAGAGGCACGGCGGCCGCGCTGCGCGGCGAGAAGCCGCTCACCATGGGCCAGTCCCTGGCGGCGAGCCTGCGCGCCGGACTGCTCGCGGCGAACGTACCGGTATGGCTGAACACCCCGCTGCTCGACCTGCGCGTCGAAGGCGGCCGCGTCACCGGCGTGGTCGTGACGCGGAACGGCGTACAGACGCTGATCAAGGCCCGCCGCGGGGTCATCGTCGGTTCGGGCGGGTTCGAGCACAGCGCGGCGATGCGCGCGGAGTTCCAGCGGCAGCCCATCGGGACCGGCTGGACGGTCGGCGCCAAGGAGAACACCGGCGACGGCATCGAGGCGGGCGAACGCGCCGGGGCCGCGCTGGACCTGATGGACGACGCGTGGTGGGGACCGGCGATCCCGCTGCCCGGCGAGCCGTACTTCTGCCTGGCCGAACGCACGCTGCCCGGCTGCATCCTGGTCAACGGCAAGGGCGAGCGCTTCGTCAACGAGGCGGCGCCGTACAGCGACGTGGTGCACGTCATGTACGACCGCAACACGGCGGCGTCACCGCACATCCCCGCCTGGCTGATCGTCGACCAGAACTACCGCAACCGCTACCTGTTCAAGGACATCGCGCCGCTACTGCCCTTCCCCCAGTCCTGGTACGACAGCGGCGCCGCCTTCCAGGCGTGGACGATAGAGCAGCTGGCGCAGAAGATCGGCGTCCCGGCGGCGACGCTGCGCGGCACGGTCACCCGGTTCAACGGCTTCGCGGCGAGCGGCAAGGACACCGACTTCCATCGTGGCGACAGTGTCTATGACCGCTACTACGCCGACCCCGTCGTCAAGCCCAACCCCTGCCTGGCACCCCTGTGGCTGGCGCCCTTCTACGCGTTCAAGATCGTCCCAGGCGACCTGGGCACCAAGGGCGGGATGCGTACGGACGCGCGGGCGCGGGTGCTCCGGGCGGACGGCTCGGTCATTCCCGGTCTGTACGCGGCCGGCAACGCCAGCGGCGCCGTCATGGGACACAGCTACGCCGGCGCCGGCTCGACCATCGGACCGGCCATGACCTTCGGCTACGTGGCGGCGAACGACATCTGAGTCAGACGCCTTCGGCCGCCAGGCAGTCACACGGGGATAGATTCTGATCACCTTCCGTAGATATCCGGACGTGACCGCCGTCGCCGGTGAACGATGGGCGGATGCTCGGCAAGCTCGTCAGGTGGCTCCTGGCGGCCATCGTTCCCCCGTCGGTGGCGGTGGCCGCGTGGGGGACGCGGATCTGGGACGACCCGGTGGTCACCGGCATCCTGCTCGCGCTCTATGAGGGCCTGCTCGCGCTCGCGCTCTTCGCCGGGCAGATCGCCGGACAGGTGGTGGAGCGCTGGCGGCAGCGGATCGTCGACAGCCTCGACCGGGCCGTGGGGCGGCGCGTCTCCCGCTTCGACAAGCGCTACCGGGAGTCCCTGCTGGGCAGCCTCCGCTACATCGATCTCAAGGGGCTGCCGACCATCGGCTACTACACCCCCGAGCTGGACGAGGTCTTCGTCGACGTGAGCCTGGCCTATCGGGCGCCGCGTGACGTACGCCAGGACGTGCTCGCCCAACTGCCTGCCGAGGTGACCGACCGCCATTCGATCGGCGACTTCCTCGACCGGCGGCGGCCCGTGGTGCTGGCGATCGTCGGCGTTCCGGGCAGCGGGAAGAGCACTCTGCTGCGCCACACCGCCCAGCAGATCTGCCGGGCCGGGCGGGGACGGCGGCGTAGCGTGCCGATCCTGCTCTACCTGCGCGACCACGCCGCCGAGATCGTCGCCGACCCGGCGGTCACGCTGCCGCGACTCGTACGGAACACGGTGGAGCCGGGCGTCAAGGAGCCGACCGGCTGGTTCGAGGAGAAGCTGCGCGACGGCGAGTGCGTCGTCATGCTCGACGGCCTGGACGAGATCGCCGGCCAGGACGACCGCAGGAGCGTCGCCGACTGGGCGGAGACCCAGATCAGGCGCTACCCCAAGAACGACTACGCGATCACCTCACGGCCGCGGGGCTACCTCTCGGCCCGGGTCGACGGCGCGACGGTCCTCCAGGTGTGCGGTTTCACCGACGAGCAGGTCAACCGGTTCGTCCGGGGCTGGTACGCCGCCGTCGAGAAGCACGGCGAGGCGGGCGAGGACGCGCGGCGGCTCGCCGAGGCCGCCGCCGACGACCTGCTCGACCGGCTCAACCACACCCCCGAGCTGTACGAACTGACGATCAACCCGCTGCTGCTGACGATGATCGCCAACGTTCATCGGCACCCGGGCGCCCTGCCGGAGAGCCGCGAGCGCCTCTACAGCGAGATCTGCCAGGTGATGCTCTGGCGGCGGCAGAAGGCCAAGAAGATCCCGCTCGAGCTGAGCGGCGACAAGAAGGAGGTGCTGCTGCGCCGGGTCGCGCACGCGATGATGCAGCGCGGGGTCCGCGACCTGCCGAGCACCGCCGTGCTGGCCGAGATCCGGCCGGCCCTGCGCCGCATGGCGACGAGGCTGACCGCGGAGGAGTTCCTGTGCGACGTCCGGTCGAACGGCCTGCTCATCGAGCGCGAGAGCGACCTCTACTCCTTCGCCCACCACACCTTTCAGGAGTACCTGGCCGCCGCGCACATCCGTGACAAGGGCCGGCCCGACGTCCTGGTCGCCGCCGTCGACGACGTGTGGTGGCGGGAGACGACCCTCCTGTACGCCGCCCGCTCCGACGCCGACCCGATCGTGGCGGCCTGCCTGTCCTCGGGCACCGTCACCGCGCTGTCCCTGGCCTTCGACTGCGCCGAGGAGGGCAGCGAGCTCGACCCCGCCCTGCGTGGGCGGCTCGACCGGCTCCTGGGCTCCGCCTTCACCCCGGACGCCGACCCCGAGCGCCGCCGGCTCATGGCCGGCGTCCTGGTCGCCCGCCATCTGCGCCACCTGACCAGGACCGGCGCCGGCGGACGCGTCTGCGCCCGCCCGATCACCGCGGGCATCTACTGGCTGTACGTGCTGGACACGCGGGCGCCGGAGCCGGACGGCCCTGCCGGGGTCGAGCCCATCGCGTACGGGCCGTGCGGCGACCACCCGATCACGGGGGTACGCGCGGGTGAGGCGGCGGCCTTCGTCCACTGGGTCAACGGAGTCACCGGCAACGAGCCCGTCTACCGGCTGCCGACCCTCGACGAGATCGAGAATCCCGTGGTGCGGCGCTCGCTCAACCCCGGGGCGCCGCCGTCGCTGAGCGTCTGGAGCGAACCCGGCGATCACCGCGCTCCCCGGTTGTGGACGCCTCCCGACGGCGGGCAGCCCTACGTCGTGGACGCCGCCACGCTGATCCGGCACGTCAACGATGACGTCCGTCACTCCATGCCGACCTTCGTCCGCCTGCTCCTGCTGCGCGCCATCGTGGGGGTCCGCGTGCTGCGCCGCGGTCTCGACCTCGTTCCCGTCTTCGACCCGGCGCTCGACCACGTGCTCGACCACGCCTTCGACCTGAGCCGGACCATCAGCCACGTACGCGGGATCGACGACGCCTTCGGCCTCGCCCATCCGGCCGGCCTCGACCAGATGGAGGCCGACCTTCGCGCGCTCAGCCAATGCCTCGACCGCGAACGTGACCGCGCCCGCGTCATGGCGGACACCCTGGCCGCGTCCTTCACCCGCGCCCGGACCACAGACCCCGGTGGTGGATGGACGGCGGCCGACGCCCTGGACGTCGTGGTCGATCCCGACCTCGTGCTCGACCACGCGCTCGACCTCGATCACGCCTTCGACCGGGCTCTCGACCGGGTCATGGGACGCGCGCTGTCACACGCCCTGGCGCGGGTCCTGCGTCTGGACACGGCCCCCGCCGACTGGCCGGCCCAGTTCGCCCGGGCGTTCGTCAAGCAGACCAGCCTCCCGGCCGGCTCGTACGTCGTGCCGCCGGACACGCTGATGAGCAGGCTGCACACGGCGGACGAGGCACTCAGGAACATCCTCGGGCCACTCGACGCGAGCACCCCGGCGCCGTGGGCGCACCGGATCGCGGACGGGCTGCGCGAGGCGGCCGTGCCGGTGTTCACCCGCCGCGAGCGGCTCACCTCCGGCACCGCGACGACGCTGCGGCTGGCGGCCCTCTGTCTGGCCGCCGAGGCCGCCACCCGCGGCGCCAACGAGCTCGCCGTCGCCTACCGCGAACTCGCGGCCGGGATCACCCTTCTCGAACAACGCTCCAACGGAGGACTGCCACCCACGGAGACCATTATTGTCGCAACCGTATGACCAATATGTGTCACACATAATAACCAATATTGTCATCATAAATCGCAGAATGTCGCTTTTCCCGGCCGCCCTATTATCCCGGCGATCCCCGCACAGATCCCGGTTCCCTCCCAGAAAGGCCACGTCGCGCGTGATACTGGCGCAATGCGCCATTCCACCGTGCCCGCCGGCCATTTTCGCCCGATGTCGCGCCGCGGCCTCGTCGCGGCCACGATCGGCCACGCACTGGAATGGTTCGACTGGAACGCGTACGCGATCTTCTCCGTATTCTTCGCCGGCCAGTTCTTCCCCGCGGACGATCCGGCGCTCGCCCAGGTCAAAACCATGATGATCTTCGCGATCGGCTTCCTCTTCCGTCCCCTCGGCGGCATCCTGCTCGGCAGCTACACCGACCGGTTCGGCCGGCGCGGCGGCATGACGCTGGCCGTGCTCCTGGTCTCGGGCGGCAGCCTGATCCTGGCGGTGTGCCCCACCTACGCGGAGATCGGGCTGCTGGCACCGGCATTGTTGCTGGTGGCGAGGATTGTGCAGGGGCTGTCCACGGGCGGGGAGATGGCCGCCGCCGCCACCTATCTGGCCGAGATCGCCCCGCCCGGCCGCCGGGGGTTCTACTCCAGCTTCGCGTACGTCACCGGCACGCTCGGCCCCTTGACCGCCACCTTGCTGGCGGAGCTGCTCTTCAGCGTCCTGGGCGAATCCGGCCTGGCCGCATGGGGGTGGCGCGTGCCGTTCGCGATCGGCGCCGTGTTCGGGGTCTACGGCCTCCAGCTGCGGCGTACCTTGCACGAAACCGGCCCCTACCTGGCCGGACGGGACCTCAGAGTGCGCCGCCCCACCTGGGAGGTGCTCCGCAGGCATCCGGTCAGCGGACTGCGCGTGGTCGGTTTCACCGTCGGCGCGACGGTCGTCTACTACACCTTCCTCGTCTACCTGCCCAGTTACGTACAGGACAACTTCGGCATGCCGACGGAGTCGGCGCTGTGGGCGTCGGTGATCGCGCAGTCCGCCATGATCATGGTCCTGCCCCTGTACGGCGCCCTGTCCGACCGGATCGGGCGCAAGCCGTTACTGTGCGCCTTCGCCGCGGGCTTTGTGGTGCTCATCGTGCCGCTGTTCACGCTGCTGAACTCGACGCCCGAGTCGCTGGTGATCGTGATGACCGTCGGGCTGCTGCTGTTCGGCTGCTACGCCTCCGTCGCGCCGACCGCCATGGCGGAGCTGTTCCCCACGCAGGTGCGCTCGGTCGGCCTGGGGATGCCCTATTCGCTGACCGTGGCGGTGTTCGGCGGCACGTCACCGCACCTCGTCGAGCGGCTGACGGACAGCGGCCACGCGAGCTGGTTCCCCTGGTATCTCGCGGGGCTGTGCCTGATCAGCCTGGTGGTCTTCCTGACGGCGCGCGAGACGAAGGGCATCAACCTCGACCAGTGCTGACCGAGGCCGGCTGAGGAGCCTCACCAGCGCCGCCACGTACGCCAGGCCGGCTGAGGAGCGTCGCCAGTGCCGCCGCGTACGCCAGGCCGTACCAGAGCGACGGACATCCCTCGGGCCCGATCGGGACGGCGGCGAGGCTGACCGCCGCGACCAGGCCGAGCAGTGTGACGGCGACCGCCGGGCGCCGGGCGGCCACCGCCATGACGGCGGCGCCACCCAGCACGCCGACGGCGGCGAGGAGGTCGAGCAGCAGCCACGCGTCCAGCAGCCCGGCCCACGCGATCGCGTGGAGCAGGGGCCCTGGCAGGGATCGGGTCCAGATCCAGGTGAGCCCGTCGTCCGCCAGGTTGACGGCCGTGGGGAGCGCCACGAGCACGATCATCACCCAAGGGCGTCTGATCAACGGACCCGCGCCAGGCGATAGGTGCCGCCGTCGTTCCACAGGAGCCAGTCGCCGGCCGCGTACGCCACACCCTGGAACTCGAACGACTGGCCGCTGCGCGGGTCGTAGACCACGGACCGCCAGCCGGGGCCTTCGTCCTCGCCGTGCCCGGTGTACACGATGAGCCGGTCACCCGCGGTAAGGTGCGCGCCCAGCTGGGCATACGTGGCTTGAGATCTTCCGTTCGCCGGGATCGCGGTCCCGCCCCAGTTGAGCTCCATCGCCCGGCCGACACGCGGGCCCTCGGTGACCTGCCAGTCGGCGCGGTCCGCCGTTCTGAGCACGCCGTCGGCGACCCAGGCGAACGTGTCACGGTTGGCAGCGGCCAGCCAGAGCTGCCCCCGGTCCTCACCGGCCGTCCGGATGTTCACCCCCTCGGGCAGCGGGTGCTGGGCAGCCACCTCCCCCGATTCGACGTTCACCTGGCGCAGGCCCTTGGGGTCGAAGGGGTCGGCCACGAACAGATCGGGATAGGAGAACGCGACCGCCTCGCCGGAGACGCCGGACACCGGGGCTCCCTGGGTGCAGCCCTTGGCCGTCCACGGCCGCATCTGCGGGTCGCTGCCGACGATCGTCCCTCCGCTGACCCAGAACGGCGATCCGACCAGGTTCAACGGCATGACCGGTGTGGTGCCGTTCTGGTCCTGGCAGTAGAGCGGGGCGACGATATTGGCCCCCGGCCATACGCGGATACCCGATCCGGTGGCCGGTGTCGCGCCCGCGTCCTCCTTCAGCGGGCGCAGCGGACCACCTTCCGGTCCCGTCTCCCACAGCTTCTTCGCCTTGTCCGACCTGCCCAGCACGGACCCGTCCTCGCCCAGCGCCTCGGGAAAGAAGTCGCCGACGTCCTTGGTCTCCTTCGGCAAGGCGACCGAACCAGGCATGTCGACCAGGTCTTCTAGCCCGTCGACGGAGTTGGCGACCGTCTGGTCTCCTCCCCCGATCTGCCGCCACACCACCGGTACGCCCACCGCCAGCACGACCGCGCACGCCGCCGCGGCGTACGCCAGAGCCCGGCGCCGGCTCCGCCTGACCGCGACGCCCCGGTGGACGCGGTCGGCGAGGCCCTCGGGCGGATCCGTCCGGCCGGGGTCGCCCAGCACGTCGCCGAGCCGCGACTCCACGTCATCCATGATCGACCTCCTGAGTATCGAGAGCGGTGCGCAGCTTCGCCAGCGCCCGTGACGCCTGACTCTTGACGGTGCCGGTGCTGCAGCCCAGCAGGCGGGCGATCTCCTTCTCGCTGCGCTCCTCGACGTAGCGCAGGACGAGGACCGCGCGCATGCGCGGAGGCAGTTCGGCCAGCCGCCCCCTGAGACTCGCGTCGGCGAGCAGACCTTCCAGTCCGCTGTCCTCCACGGCGGGCTCGGGCGGCTCGGCCACGGCGACCTCCCGCCGGGGGCGCCGCCAGCGGTTGGTCATGATGCGCAGCATCGCCGTGCGGACGTAGCCCTCCGGGTCGTCCTTGCGGACGATCCTGCGCCAGTGCACCCCCGTCCTGGTCAGCGCCTCCTGCACCAGGTCCTCGGCGTCGTGACGGTCGCGGGTCAGGACCATGGCGTAGCGGTACAGCGCCGCCAGCCGAGCGGCCACGAATGATTCGAACGACCTCTCGTCGTCCTGCGGATCCTCCACGGTTACCAGGACACACAAGGGAGGCCGAACGTTGCATCCCTCCTCGATTTTCTTTTTCCACCACAATTCGCGGGCCTCCGATAAAAGGAAAGTACACACGCCCGGGAGCTGCTAAATTCCGTGCCATAGATCCCGACCAGGAAATAGGAGAGAGCAATGACGTTCGCCCGCCGCACCATTATCGCCGCCCTTTCAGCACTGGCCGTGGCAGGCGGCCTGGTGGCCTTCGGGGCGCCCGCCGAGGCCCGGTCGCAGTGCACGTCGACGGGCGTGGGATATTTGTGTGTAAATATCGACCCGCGCGGATACGACGCCTCCTACCAGAAAACCGCGGGCAGCACGGCGCACGTGGACTTCAACCTCGTCTGCGCTAACGGGCGCTGGTTCGGCGACGAGGGCTCGTTCTACATCTCGGCCGGCGAGACCCGCACCTACACCTTCGCCGTGGGCTCCCAGGGCAGTTGCTTCCTGAAGCTGATCGACATGAGCACCGGGGCGACGTGGCAGACGCCCAGCATCAGCCGGTGACCCGCCGGGCCGGTTGACGGCGCTCCCGATGGCGGCGCCCCATGAGGCCGCCGCCATCGGGAGCCGTGTGCCCCCAACGCTGGACGGATCGACCAGAACGCGAGCGAGTGATTACTGAATGGAGGCGGGCGGAAAACTCCTCTATGACAGATGTCTTGACGCTGGCGAGCAGGCCGACATAGCATCGCCCCGAAATCGCAAGCGGGGGCATTAAACATCTTACGCAGCGTGGCCCGACGCATTACCGGAAATAAAGAGCGGGCGTTACGCCGCGTAAGTAAGCTGGAGGAATACAACGTGTCCTGCTCGGGGGCTCTGACCAGGCTACTTCACGAGAAGCTGTTATGATGCGCCCCACCGTGGCCATTACCGGTGGTGCCGGTTTTCTCGGTTCGCATCTGTGCGAACGGTTCCTGGCCGATGGTTATCAGGTCGTCTGCGTGGACAACTTCCTCACCGGGTCGCCGGCCAACGTCGAGCACCTCATGGCCGAGGAGCGGTTCCGGCTGGTCAGGGCTGATGTGTCGCTGCACCTGGTCGTCCCCGGTGACCTGGACGCCGTCCTGCACTTCGCCTCCCCCGCCTCGCCGACGGACTACCTGCGGCTGCCGATCGACACGCTGCGCGTCGGCTCCAACGGCACGTTCAACGCGCTCGAACTGGCCAGGGAGAAGGGCGCGCGGTTCGTGCTCGCCTCGACCTCGGAGACCTACGGCGACCCGCTGGTCCACCCGCAGCCGGAGAGCTACTGGGGCAACGTCAACCCCGTGGGCCCGCGCGGGGTCTACGACGAGGCCAAGCGGTTCGCCGAGGCGATGACCATGGCCTTCCGCCGGGCCCACGGCGTGGACACGGCGATCCTGCGGATCTTCAACACCTTCGGCCCCCGGATGCGGCCCTTCGACGGGCGGGCCATCCCCACCTTCGTCCGCCAGGCGCTGCTCGGCGAGCCGATCACGGTGGCCGGTGACGGCACCCAGACCAGGTCCATCTGCTACGTGGACGACCTGATCGAGGGGATCGTCCGGCTGTGCAACTCGGACCTGGACGGCCCGGTCAACATCGGCAACCCGCACGAGCTGTCCGTGCTCGCGCTGGCCGAGTGGATCAAGCAGCTCACCGGCTCGGCGTCGGGGATCGAGTTCACGCCACGGCCCCAGGACGACCCGACCGTGCGCCGCCCCGACATCACGCTGGCCAGGACCCGGCTGGGCTGGGAGCCGCGGACGCCGATCGAGGAGGGGCTGCGGCGCACCATCGCCTGGTTCCAGCGGCACCCGCAATTATGGCGGGCCGCGGACGCCGCCCGCGTCAACGGCCATGCCGGCCTCACCGCCGCGGCGTCCTAGATGGAATTCTCACCGGCACTCGCCGCGCATTTGCGCGCGATAGAAACCCGTGACCTGGCCGGATTCATCGCCACCGTCCACCAGGACGCCACGGTGATTCTGCCCAACGGAAAGCTGCTCACCGGAAAGGACGCGATCGGCGAGTTCCATACCGCCTGGTTCGGCGATCCTGATTGGTCGCTCCAGCCGACGGTCATCCGGACGGAGACCTACGGCGAATCAGCATTGGCGGTGCTGTCCGTCGCTTATGCCGACCTGGATGCCGAAGGCCGGCCGTACGAGAAGTCGTACTACCTCACGCTGTACTTCGCCAGGATCGACGGACAGTGGCTGCTCGTGCACGACCAGAACACCTTCAGTTGAGCGAGGTGGCCCCCTGAGCAGGCTTCGATCCACGATCAATCTCGCGCCGGTCGCCTATCATCTGGCCCGGATCCGGCGGCGGGAGCGCCTCGACCACGCCGCGCAACTACGGCTCCAGGCCATGCTGTTACGCACCCTGGTACGCCACGCCTACGACAACGTCCCTCACTATCAGCGGCTGCTCGACCCCGCGCTGGTCCGGCGATTACAGAGCGCGCGGGACCTGGCCGAGTTTCCCGTGCTGGACCGTACGGACCTGCACGGCACGGCCGGCGACGACCTGCTCGCGACCGGCTTCACCCCGGACAACACCCGAGCGGCCACGACCAGCGGCTCCTCCGGCATCCCGATCACGATCCGCAACTCCGAACGGGATCTGGGCTACCTGCGCGCGACCTACCTCCAGGACATGCTGTCCAACGGGCTGCGCCCCACCGACCGGATCGCCTACTTCCGGGTCAATCCGTTCCTGCGCCATCCTCTGGAGCGGTTCGGCGTCCTGCGTAACTTCCACATCCCGACGGGCCGCTCGCTGGATGAGCAGGTGGCGGCGTTCCTGGCGGCCCGGCCGACCTTCCTGATCGGGTTCCCCAACGTCATCCGCAGCGTCGTCGACGAGTTGCTGCGGCGCGGCGTCCAGCATCGGGGCGTACGGACCGTGCTGTTCGGCGGCGAGCGGCTGTCGCCGACCGCGCGGGCGCGGATCCTCGACTACTTCGGCGCGGCCCACCGGGAGGTGTACGCCTCCGTCGAGGTCTTCACCATCGCCCGCACCTGCCCGCGAGGGGCGCTGCACCTGCGCTCGTCCGACCTGGTGGTGGAGGTGGAGCACGAGGACGGGAGCGTCTCGGTGGAGGACGGCGAAGGCGACATCCTCATCACCCGCCTGCACAGCGAGGCGATGCCGTTGATCCGCTACCGGCTCGGCGACCGGGTCCGGATCGTCCCGAACGACTGCCCGTGCGGGGTGGCCAGGACCCCGATCGTGCGGGAGGTGATCGGCCGCAGCCAGGACCGGATCGCCGGCGCCGACGGCAGGCGCTACTACGGCGACTTCATCACCTTCCCCGTGCAGAGCTTCCCCGAGGTGAGCCGGATGCAGCTGGTCCAGCACCGGCCGGGCTCCCTTGAGGTGCGGGTGGTGCTGGCCCATGACGCCCGTCCCGGTGTGACGGCCGAGATCCGGGACGCGGTCCTGCGCGCGGTACCCGGCCAGGAGGTCATTGTCCTGCCGGTCGAGGAGATCGCCCCCGAACCCAACGGCAAGATCAAGCTCGTCAAGGTGCTCGATCCCTCCGGGAATCCCGCGCCGCCAGAGAAAGGGGCCGCGGCGGATGTCTGATTCCACCTTGAGAGAGAAGCCACCGGCCACGAAGGCGGCGAACCGCCCACGGCTCGGCATCACCGCCATGATCCCGTGCTACAACGAGATCGCCTGCGTCGAGCGGGCGTACCGGGAGATCCGCTCCGAGCTGGCCGCCTACGACGACGTCGAGCTGCTCTTCGTCGACGACGGGAGCACGGACGGCACCCTTGAGGCGATCAAGGGCTTCGCGGCCGAGGACCCCCGGGTGAAGTACCTCTCCTTCGCCCGCAACTTCGGGCTGGAAGCGGCCTTCTCCGCCGGGTTCAAGTACGCCTCGAAACCGTGGACCGTGCAGTTCGACGCCGATCTCCAGTCGCCTCCCCAGGAGATGCACCGCCTGGTGGACAAGGCACTCGAGGGCTACGACGTGGTGTTCGCGGTCCGCGAGAACCGGCAGGACGCCTGGTACCGGCGGCTCGGCACCCGCGGCCACCAGACGTTCGCCCGCCGCTGGCTGGGCATCGAGCTGCCGCCCGGCGCGTCGGTGTTCCGCATCGTCAAGACCAGCGTGGCGCGCAAGGTGGTGGACAGCCGGCTGTCCACGCCGTACTTCATCGCCACCGCGCCGCTGCTCGGCGCCCGCTACACGACGCTGCCCACCTCGCATCGCCCGCGCCTGGACGGCCAGGGCAAGTGGAACCTGCGCAAGCTGGCCGCCCACGCGATCGAGCTCTTCGTCGGGTTCTCCTTCCGGCCGCTGGTCTGGCTGAGCGCGCTGGCCACCGCCGTGGTGGTGCTCGGGGTGGCGATCCTGGCGCTGGCGCTGGCCGGCCGGTTCGGCCCGACCGAGCTGGCGGAGGCCAGCCTGGTCACCGGCCTGGTCACGCTCGTCACGCTCGCGGTGGTCGCCCGCTATCTCGTACGGATGATGCGCGTCCAGGCGATCGGCGTGCCCCGCTATCAGATCAGGGAGGCCAACATCCCGATCCGCGCGGACGAGGCCCTGTACGGCTACGAGACCCCCTATGTCGCCACCGAGGTCTGGGAGAACGTCACGTGAGAAACCTCATCGTGCTCGGCGGCGGCGAGGACCAGCTCCCCGCCTACCGCGAGGGCCGCCGGCTCGGCTACCGGGTGATCGGCGTGGACCAGCGCCCGGACGCCCTGGGCGCGGCCGAGGCCGACCAGTTCCTCTGCATGACCAGCCGGGATCCGGAGGGGATCGCCCAGGCGCTGGGCCCGATCGACGTGGCGGCGGTCATCTCGCCGGCCAGCGACGCCGCCCAGGAGGCGGTCGCCGAGCTGAGCCGCCTCTACCGCACCGCCCACCAGCCCGCCCCCGACGCGCTGCGCTGCTCGGTGGACAAGGGGTACTTCCGCGAGGTCGTCGGCCGCCTTGGCCTGCCCACCTACCGCCACGCCCAGCACGACAGCATCGACGAGCTCACCGAGGCGGCGGCCCGCCTGGGCTACCCCCTGATCGTCAAACCGGCCGACTCCTCGGGCAGCAAGGGCATCACCGTGCTCGACGATCCCGCCGGGCTGGTGGGCGCCATCGAGCACGCCTGGAAGTACTCCTTCTCCCGGCAGGTGATCGTCGAGGAGCTGGTGGCCGGGCGGCACTGCGCCGTGGAGTCCTTCTTCGCCGACGGCGAGCTCGCCTTCATGGCGGTCACCGACCGCGTCATCACCGGACCACCGGCGATGATCAGCCTGTCCCACGTCGTGCCCGCCGACCTGGACGACGACGTGCACGCGCGGCTGAGCGCGGCGGTCGCCGCGATCTGCGCGGCCGTCGGCCACCGGCACGGGCCGGTCAACTTCGACTTCGTCCTCACGCCCGGCGGCGACATCTGCTTCATCGAGATGGGCGCCAGGCTGGGCGGCAACGGCATGCCGCTGATGGTCCAGCACGCGTTCGGGCTGAACACCGTCGAGGCGGCCATCCGGCTGGCCCTGGGCGAGCCGCTGCGCATCAGCGTCTCGCAGCACAGAACGGCCGTGCTGCGCATCCTGGCCGCCGACGTCGACGGGGTGCTCACCGCGATCGAGGGCCTGGACGCCCTGCGGCGGATGCCCGAGGTCGTCGACGTCCAGGTGTTCAAGACGGTGGGCGAGCACGTACGCGCCTACACGCAGGCCGGCCACAAGCTCGGCTACCTGGTCATGGTCGCCGACACGCGTGAGCAGCTGGAAACGGCATTGGACGAAGCACTGCGCACCCTCCGGTTCGTGATCGAGCCTGATACGAGAGGTTCAGAATGATCCCCCGCAAGCACCTCGGCTTCCTGATCTTCGCGGCGCTGGCCGTCCTGGCGGCGGCGTTCGTCTGGTTCGGGCTGCCGCACGACCGCCAGGTGAAGTCGCTGTGGATCTTCCTGGTGAAGCTGCTGCCCTTCGTCCTCGCCACGGAGGCCATATCCCGGCTCGACGTGGAGTGGGCCAGGCGTCTCAAGCTGCACGTGCTGGCGATCCCGGCGGCGTTCCTGGTGTACTTCCTCTACTTCGTGCCCAAGATCTTCTTCTTCGGCTCCGAGGTGGCCGGCACCAGAGAGGCGTACTACGACCTCTACTACCACGTCCTCACCCTGACCCCGTTGATCATCGTCTCGCTCGCCCTGGCGTTCCGGCTGGGCGGCGGCGCGGCGGGGACGGTACGCAGGCTCGGCTACGGCATGCTGCTGCTGATGCTGTCGGGCCTGGAGGATCTGGCGTTCCTGACGGTCAACAACCACGTCGATCCCGCGTACAGCACCATTCCCGAAGTGTGGGAGTGGGCCACGCACATGAGCGTGTTCATCGGCCACGCGCCGACCAAGTACGAGGCGTACGCCTTCATCGCCGTACACGTGGTGCTGGCGCTCGTCATCTTCCTCAGCCCGCAGCGCTGGTGGGAGTCGCTGGGCCGCAGGCTCACGCCGAAGGCGCTCCAGACCCGCACGGAGAGCGCGTAGCGATGATCATCCGGGAGGCGGGCTACGTCCCGCTCAGCATCGCGCGGCAGTACGGCGGCGGCGCGGGGCTGCGCCGTCACCAGCTTCGCGGGCTCAACCGGATGCTGGAGCTGGCGCGTACCCGGGTGCCCTACTACCGCGACGACCCCCGCTACACGCGCGGCCCGCTCCGCACCCTCGCCGAGCTGGCCGAGCTGCCGGTGCTGGACAAGCAGGTGCTGCGCGAGCAGCCGCTGGAGCGGCTGCTGGCCGACGGCGTCGACCAGGATCGGTGCCTGTCCTTCCAGACGAGCGGCAGCACCGGCCGCCGGGTCCGGATCCTGCACGACCGCGACAGCCACGACTACCACATGGCGGCCTGCGTACGGCGGTTCCTGGCCACGGGCCGCTACCTGCCGACCGACCGGCTCAGCCATATCCGGCCGTTCGCGCCGCCCGCCCGGATGTTCGAGCGGTTCGGGCTGTTCCGGCGGCACGTGATCCTGTCCCATCGGCCGATGCGCGAGATCAAGGCCGAGCTCCTGGCCAACCGGCCCAAGGTGCTGATCGGCTACCCCGTGCACCTGCGGGCTCTGCTGCGCGAGCTCACCCCGGAGGAGCTCGGGCGGCTGAGGCGGACGCTGCGCATCGTCCTGACCGAGTCGGAGCTGCTGCTTCCCGAGCACCGGGCGATGTTCGCCGAGCGGTTCGGCGCTCCCGTCTTCGACGAGTACTCGGCCTTCGAGGTGCTCAACGTCACCTACGACTGCCGGTACGGCCGCGCCCACCTGGGCGAGGACCGCGTCTACTGCGAGATCGTCGACGCGGCGGGCCACCCGGTCCCGGACGGCGAGGCCGGGCAGGTGGTCGTCACCGCCTTCATGGAGCGGGCGATGCCGCTGCTGCGTTACAGCCTGGGCGACATCGGTCTCATCGAGCCGGGCCGCTGCCGTTGCGGCCGCCGGTTCCGGACCCTGCGGCTCACCACCGGGCGCAGCAACGACTACGTCACGCTCCCGTCGGGCGAGCGGCTCTACCCCGACGCCTTTCTCCACCTGGCCGCCACCCATCCGGGCATCAGCGAGTGCTTCGTCCACCAGGACACGGCGGGCCTGGTGCGGGTGCACGTCGTGCCCAGCGCCGACCCGCCGGGCGAGGTGCTGGCTACCGTACGGGACAAGCTCTTCGGCCTGGCCGGTGGCGAGTTCCCGCTGGAGGTGGTGCCCGCCGAGACCGTCGAGATCACCGCCGGCGGCAAGGGCAGATTCGTCACCTCCGACTACGGCGCATCGCCCGCATGAGGCTCGCGGCACCCAGACAGCTGATGGTGCTGCTCGGCGGGCGGGCCGCCTTCCGGGGCACGCTCCTGCTGGCCAACGTCGTGCTGCTGGCGGTCTGGAGCTCCGGAGACTACGCCGGATACGCCCAGGCGATGGGCGGCGCGGCGTTCCTGACGCCGCTCGCGTCGATCGGCATCGAGAAGTGCGCGCTGAAGCTGATCCCGCGGGCGCGGCACACCGTCGGCCTGCTGGTCGGCGTCTTCGTGGCGCTGGCCGGGCTGCTGCTGGTGGTCGCGATCGCGGTCCTGGCGGGCGTGCTGCTCTTCGGGCACAACGGGCCATGGCTCCTGGCCGGGCTGGCGGGCCTGTACGCGATCGGCATCGGCGGCAACCAGGTGCTGGTCGGCCTGAGCCGGGCCATCGGCCGGCCGGGCCGGGACGTGGCCAACCATCTCGTCCTGGCCACGGGACTGGCCTGCTGGACCGGGGCGGCGGCGACCGGGCACGCCTCGCCCACGGTGTTCCTGGCCCTGTGCCTGACGAACGTGTCCGTGCTCAACGTGGTGCTGCTGGCCGGGTTGCGGCCGAGTTTCGCCGGGCTGCGGCGCCGGGTCCTCGTACGCGTCGCGGTGGGGACGTCCCTGCTGATGGCGATCCCCGACGTGGTCGCGGGCGTGTCGATGAGCCTGCTGTTCGTGACGCTCTCGGTCAGCGGCGCGCAGGCGGAGAGCACCGGGCTCTACATGGCCTCCGTCGCCTCGGGGACGCTGCTCAACGCGTTCGCCTACCTGCTGCGCGTCCTGCAGCCCGGCGTCTCCCAAGCACTGCACCAACGGGACCTGTCCGCGGCCTACGAGCGGCTGTCCCGCTGGCTGCGCCTGCTGCTGCTCGCCGGGATCCCCTACGTGGCGGCCGTCTCCTGCGTGGCGCCGCTCCTGCTGCGGCCGCTCGGCGGGCTGGGCGTCGTCGTCCTGTACGTGGCCTGCGTGCCGATCATCTTCGCGGTGGGCAGCGCCAGCTACCTGATGGAGAACGCCACTCCCCTGGCGCTGCGCGTCACCGCGGTGGGCGCGGTGGTGTCGCTGGCGGCGGTCGTGATGCTGGCGGCCGTCGTCGTGCCCTGGGCCGGGGCGCTCGGCGCGGTGGGCGTGCTGGCCGTCGGCGCGCTCGTCCACGCCGCGGTCCTCCTGCGCTGGCTCCGGCCACGGCGCACGCTCTCCCCTCACCCTGTTGCGAAGGAGTCCTTGTCATGACCCATACCTCGCTGGTCACCGGCGGCGCGGGTTTCATCGGCTCGCACGTGGCGGCCGACCTGCTGCGGGCCGGCCATCGCGTGGTGGTGCTCGACGACCTCTCCGGCGGCGACCCGGCCAACGTCCCGGAGGGCGCCCACTTCCACCGGGGCAGCGTCTGCGACCCCGAGGTGGTGGACGCGCTGTTCGCGGAGTGGCGCTTCGACTACGTCTTCCACCTGGCCGCGTACGCCGCCGAGGGACTGAGCCACTTCATCAAGCGCTACAACTACACCAACAACGTGATCGGCAGCGTCAACCTCATCAACGCGGCCGTCAACACCGGGACCGTCCGGTGCTTCGTCTTCACCTCCTCCATCGCCGTGTACGGCCACGCGGAGCCGCCGATGACCGAAGACCTGACGCCGGCGCCCGTGGACCCGTACGGCATCGCCAAATACGCGGTCGAGCAGGAGTTGAAGGTCACGCACGAGATGTTCGGGCTGCCGTACATCATCTTCCGCCCGCACAACGTCTACGGCGAGCGGCAGAACATCGGCGACCGCTACCGCAACGTCATCGGCATCTTCATGAACCAGATCCTGCGCGGCGAGGAGTGCACCATCTTCGGGGACGGTGAGCAGACCAGGGCGTTCAGCCACATCGACGACGTCGCGCTGCCGATCGCCCGGTCCATCGGCAACCCGCGAGCCTACGGGGAGACCTTCAACATCGGCGGCGACCGGCCGTACACGGTCAACGAACTGGCCGGCGCGGTGGCGGCGGCCATGGACGCACCGCTCCGGGTCCGGCATCTGCCGGCGCGGCACGAGGTGGTGCATGCCTACTCCTCCCATGACAAGGCCCGCGACCTGCTCGGCGTCGGGACGGGGTCGGTGCCGCTGGCCGACGGGCTGGCGCAGATGGCCGCGTGGGCGAAGAAGCACGGGCCTCAGGAGCCGTCGGTGTTCTCGGGGATCGAGGTGGCCCGCAACATGCCGCCGTCGTGGCAGGCGCTCATCGTCCCGTGACGGCTTACGTCCGTGGCAGGCGCTCACGCTCATCGGCCCGTGACGGCTTATTGACGGGACAGGGCCCGGGTGATGCCGGTGACGATGGTCGTGACCAGGATCCAGCCCGCCAGCACCAGACCGTAGGCGACCCACTGGGCGCCGCCGGCCGGCTGGAACGCCTTCTCCTGGCCGAAGTCGATCAACGGGAACAGCAGATCCAGGGCGTACACCACGGCGTTGAACACCGGCCCCTTGCCCACCTCGGCGGGCGGCGGGCGGTCGAACGCGAACACCGTCGCCCCCACGACCAGCAGCGCGACGAACCAGGCGGCGGCACGCAGCGGCCGGTAGCCGTAGCCGACCGTGACGTCCTGCAGCACGCCCCACGCGCGGGCGGGCCTGCGGAGCATGGCGCGCCGCCGCCGCTGCTTGGCCAGCAGGACCGTGCGGGCCTCCTCGTCGTGCCCGAGCCGCCGATACGTGCCGGCCAGCTGCTCGTACGGCTGCGGCACGTACTCGTCCGGGCCCTCTTCGAGCCAGGCCAGGCGGCGGGCGGCGGGCAGCGTGGGATCCAGTGCCTCGTACGTCAGGCCGTCCTGCAAGCGCGGCGACCATGTGGCAGGGTCGTCGCGCAGCACCCCGATGCGGGCGTGCCGCAGGTCGACCGTGCCTTCGGGGGCCGACCTCGGGCGGAGGTACAGCTCACTGGCCTCCAGTTGCCAGGCCGCCAGTGCCCGGCCGCCGGGGTTGGCGAGGGTGGCGTCGTTGAAGTACACGTGCCGGCGGACCTGGGTGCCGATCAGCGTGATCTCGCCGTCGGAGGTGAAGCCCTGCCCGCAGAACAGCCCGCTGCCGATGGTCGCCGCAGCCGCGTCCAGCGTTTTGCCGCCGGGGTTGTTGCTCAGGCGGGCGCCGCTGAAGTCGGCGATCGTGCCGATGCTGGCGTCGACCAGCCGTACCACGCCTTCGGACCGGAACCCGTCGACGCAGGCCAGCGCGCCGCCGATGGAGATGCCGTCGGCATCCAGCGCCACCTTGCCCGGGGCGGCGAGGTCGGCGCCGGCCAGGCGCAGAGATCCGGTGACGCGGGCCTGGGACAGGTCGACCCGGCCGCGTGCCGTGAGCCCGCGCGCCTCGATCGTGCCCTCGACCTGGATCTCCTCTGCCTGGAGCGCGTCGCCGGCGGGGTTGTCCAGGCGGGCGCCGGTCAGGTTGAGCTCGCGGTCGACGCGGGAGTCGGCCAGCCGTACCGTGCCGTTGGCGGAGAAGGTCCCGCCCAGGTACAGGCCGCCTTCGGCGGTGAGCCGCGAGCCGCGGAGGGCCATCGCGCCGGGGTGGTCGATGGTGGTGCCGGTCAGGGCGAAGGGCCCGGTCGCGCGGGCGTTGCGCAGGCTGATCATCCCGGTGACCGTCATGCACCGGCAGAACACGTTGCCGTCGGCGACGAGGCCGTCCAGCGTCAGGGCGTGCCGGTCGGTGGCGGTCAGCCGGGCGTCGTCCATGATCAACGTACCGCCGACCTTGACGTTGGACAGCCGCACGTGACCCTCGGCCCGCAACCCGATGGCGGCGATCCCGCGATCGGCCTGGAGCCGGTCGCAGTCGATCGCCAGCCCCGATGCCCGCACGTGGGCGTGGTCGAGCGTCAGACTGCCCGCGATGTGGGCACCGCGCAGCTCCACCCGCCCGGTGAACAGGGAGCTCTCCAGCCTCAGGTGACCGCCGATCTGGGCGTTCGACGCCGACAGGCCGGGCAGCCGGGAGCCGGTGAAGCTCAGCTGCTGGCAGCGGGCCCAGTACAGGCGCGGCACCTGCTCGAAGTCACAGGAGAGGAACCGCGCCGGGTGGCTGATGGTGGCGTGGGCCAGGTCCAGGAGTTCGGTGACGCGCGCACCCTTGAGACGCAGGGCCGGTAACCGCGCCGATTCCTCCCGCAGGAGGAGCTCGGTGATCACTCCGGCGCGGACCGTCCGCTCCGGGCCCCAGCTCGCGCCGGTCGCCGGGGCGTCCTCGTCCGGTTTCCCGGTGCGGAAGTCGACCAGCTCGCCCCGGGGGAACGCCTCCCACACCCGGCGCTCGGCCGCGGACAGCTCCTCGACGCGCATGGCTGAATTCTGCCGCAACACCGGCCGCCACCGATCATTTGCCGCCCATCGACATCTCCACCTCTGAGCCGGTGCACGCGCTCGCTCCGGCGGGCGGGCTCAGGGCCGCCACCTTCCCGATCCAGTCGCGACCCTTCCGGTCGCCGGCCTTCTCCACAGCCGCCTTTCCCGCGTCGAGCGGCCAGCCGCGCGCGCCCGCGGGCAAGCCGACGAGCTGCTCCGGCGCGATGTACGAAGGGGTGCCCATGATCTGACTGGTCGCCGTGGCCGTGGTGTCCGCCTCACGAGCGATGCCGAAATCGATGACGCGCGGCGCCGCAAGAAAGCCGACTCGACGAATGGGACAAATAGTAGAAAAGTTAACATTAAGGCGATTTCCTCTTATCGGTCCGTTGGATTACGGGCGGCCTTCTCAAACACCATCTCCCCGGACATGGCCTGGCCGGCCCGCATTCAGCACCGTCCGCAACCTGGCGTTTCGCCACGCCGAGGCCTCGAGCGGCTGCTGCTGTGACGTGAAATGTCACGGTCCACTGAAAAGGACGGTAAAAACACAGGCTTGCGGACAAAGATCGCCATGCCTACGATCTGGAGATAATTCATTCCTTTACAGGAAAGAGATATCACATGCCCGAAAAGTCCAACCTGGAACACCTGCGGCGAGTCGCGGCCCTCGCCGCCGCTACTGCGGCCGCGGCCGCAGCGCTCACTGTCGGCGCGGCCGCGGCTTCGGCCGAGACCGGTTCTAGCGCGCTGGGCGCGGCGCTCGACCGCGTGGCCAGCGACGACGCCGTCTACACGCCGGCGGGCTGGTTCAATAGCTGATCCCAGGGCAACCGAGTTCCGGCTGCGCGGCGTCTTGCATCCCAAGCCGCGCAGCCTTCTCCCTGCGAAAATACAGGGTAAGGATGGTTTAAGTGAGAGAACTCCCCCTGATCAGCCTTAACTCGATGGTGAGCCTAGGTACCAAGGTCAGTGAGTGGCCGACGAAGGATGTCGTCGACGCGGCCCTGGCGGATCCGCAGTGGCGGCCAAAACCATTCGTCGAATTCGTTCTCAAAGTTCACAGCAGGTGCAACCTCTCGTGTGACTATTGCTACGTATACGAGATGGCCGATGACAGCTGGAAAGACAACCCGGCCACTATGTCGAAGGACACCGTGGACCAGGCCGCCGCCCGTTTCGGTGAACACATGCGGGCCCACGCCGATGACATACCTGATGCCAAGGTGGTTCTGCACGGCGGCGAGCCGCTCATGGCGGGCCCCGAACTGATCACCTATCTCACTGAGCGCTTCCACGCCGAGACGCCACCTGGCATCGAGCTCGACATCCGTATGACCACGAACGCGGTGCTCCTCACCCCGGACAACCTCCGGCTGATGCGTGAATGTGGAATCCGCGCCTACGTCAGTCTGGACGGAGGCCGGGAAGCGCACGACCGGCACCGCAAGTACGCGAACGGTCGCGGCAGCTACGACGCGACCATCAGCGGCCTCAACGCCCTGCGCACCCCGGAGTATCGCGACCTGTTCTCCGGCCTGCTGTGCACGGTCGACGTGGCCAACGACCCGATCGACGTCTACGAGATGCTCATTGCCCATGAGCCGCCCATGGTCGACTTCCTGCTCCCGCATGGAAACTGGAACCAGCCGCCGCCGGCCTGGGGTGGCGACTCGAATACCACGACGTACGCCGACTGGCTGATCCCGATTTTCGATCGATGGTATGACGCTCCGGTACGTCCGACGTCGATCCGCCTGTTCGACGAGATCATCAACCTCGTCCTGGGCGGGCACAGCCACGCGGAGACCGTGGGACTCGCACCCTTCCAATCGCTCACTATCGACACCAACGGCTCGATCGACTTCTGCCACCAGCTCAAGTCGTCCTTCAATCGAGCCGCGATCAGCGGCCACCATGTGTCACGTGACTCGCTCGACGCGCTCATGCTGCAGCCCGGCTCGGTCGCCCGGCAGATCGGTGCTGACGCGCTCTGCGACACATGCAAGGCCTGCCCGATCAGCAACATCTGCGGCGGTGGACTCTACGCCCACCGCTACAAGGTCGGAACCGGCTATCTCAACCCGTCCGTCTACTGCGCCGACTTGTCCCGTCTTATCGGCCACATCGTCGAGCGTGTGGCCAAGGACGTACTGGAACACAACTAACCCAGCGGCGCCTTCCCGAGCAGGACAGCCCGAAGACCGCGAACACGACGCGGTCTTCGGGCGTTCGGCGAAATTCTTAAGTTCCTCAGGCCCCGCGCGCCCACCGGGCAGAGTCCTCGGTAACCAGGCCGAACCCGTCCGGGTTCACGAACGCACCTGAACACCGACTACTACCCCGACGTCATCAGCGGCTGGAACAGCGGCGACTGCCTGGCCGAGATCACTCGCCGCCTAACTCGACGCACATGCCTGAATTCTGCCGCGCGCCCAACGGCCGCCGATCATTTGACGCCGATCGACATCTCCACCTCAGTGCCGGTGCACGCCGTCGCTCCGGCGGGCGGGCTCAGGGCCGCCACCTTGCCGATCCAGTCGGGTCCCTTCCGGTAGCCGACCTTCACCGCGAAGCCGGCCTTCTCCACGGCCGCCTTTCCCGCGTCGAGCGGCCAGCCGCGCGCGTCGGGGACGCGGGCGCGGGCCGCGCTCATCACCAGGTCGACCGTGCTCGTGCCCGGCCGTAGGGCGGCGCGCAGGACGCGGCCGGTCGGGCCAGCGGTGGAGCAGTCCGGGGTGAGCTTTCCGGGGGTCAGCCCGGCCTGCTGGAGTCTGGATGTCGCGTCCTTCTGCCGCAACCCGGCCACGACCGGCACCGTCGGACTGGCTGTCGCGCTGGGGATGGTGGGGCTGGTCCCGGTCAGGCCGGTCGTGGTCAGGTTGGTTGTGGTCAGGTTGGTTGTGGTCAAGCTGGTCGTGCTCGGGCCGGTCGCGGCCAGGCTGGGCGTTGGGGCCGCGATCGACGAGGGGTTGGTGGTGACGGCCGCGCCGGTCCGGCTGTCCGCGCTCACCGTCCGCGGGGCCCACGGCCATACGGCTGCCGCGCCGGCGCCCGCACCGACCAGCAGAGCGGCGGCCACGGTGAGCGCCACACGACGCCCCGGCCGGACACCGACGGACCGCTCGGTGGGAGCGGCATCGATGGGAGGGGCCAGGGCCGCAGCCGCCTCAAGGTCGCCCGACCTACCCCCGAGCAGCGTCAGCAGGAGCTCCTGCGCGGTGGGCCGCGTCGCCGGGTCCTTGGCGAGGCATCGCTCCACCAGTTCGCGCAACGGCAGCTGGATCGGGGACAGATCGGGCGTCTCGTTCAGCACGCGGTTGATCACCGCAGGAATCGAGTCCTGCCCGAACGGCGCCTTCCCCATGGCCGCGAACGCGATCGTCACACCCCAGGCGAACACGTCGGAGGGGGCGCCCGCGGGCGAGCCGGCGAGCTGCTCCGGCGAGATGTACGCGGGCGTGCCCATGATCTGACTGGTCGCCGTGACCGTGGTGTCCGCCTCGCGAGCGATGCCGAAATCGATTACGCGCGGGCCGTCGGGACCGATCAGCACGTTCCCCGGCTTGAAGTCGCGATGCACGATGCCGGCCTGGTGGATGGCGGTCAGGGCGGTGGCGGTGCCGATCGCGAGGCGCTCCAGCGCGCCCCCGACGACGGGTCCCTCCTTCGCCACCTTTTCGGCCAACGAGGGCCCGTCGATGAACTCACTGATCAAGTACGGCTGACCGCCGAGCATTCCGGCGTCCACCACCTGGGCCGTACAGAATCGGGCCACCTGTTTGGCCAGCGCCACCTCGCGCATGAACATGCGCTGCGCCCGCTCGTCGTCCCACGACCCGGCGTTCAGCAGTTTCGCGGCGACACGCTGCCCGGTCGGCCCGTCCGGCCCATCCGCTTCCGCGAGGTACACCTCACCCTGGCCGCCTCTGCCGATCCGGCCGATCACCCGATAGACGCCCAGCCGGCGTGGGTCACCCGTACGCAGGGGCTCGATAGCGCGCATCGCTTCCTCCCGAGAAAAGTCACCCCTTATTCGCGTCAGCCCCACACGCGGATTGCGCGAAATACTAAAACCCTTATTTCCTACCTGTTGTGTTGACTATAGGAGCGTCCCCGATCTACGGTGAGAACTGTGACGCCCATGGTTCTCACCATCCGAGGTCACGTGGACTTCTGCCGCGTGGCCAGCGCGCTCTGTCCGTCCTTCCGTTGATCGGCCGACATCCCATCTCCTGGAAGGACCACATCCATGTCAACCCTGCACATCGACCCCGTAGCGGGCCGGATCGGCGCCCAGGTCGGCGGTGTACGGCTCGGCGGCGACCTGCCCGCCGACGTCGTCGCCGAGATCCGCCTCGCGCTGCTCGCCCACAAGGTGCTCTTCTTCCGCGGCCAGGACCACCTGGACGAGGAGCGGCAGGTCGCCTTCGCCCGGCTGCTCGGCGAGCTGACCACCGCGCACCCCACCGTGCCCGCCCTCGACGACAACGCGCACATCCTCGACCTCGACTATCGCAAGGGGCACAAGGTCGACCGCTGGCACACCGACGTCACGTTCGTCGACCGGCCGCCTCTCGCCTCGGTCCTGCGGGCCATCACCGTTCCCCCAGCCGGCGGCGACACGCTGTGGGCCAACACCGTGGCCGCCTACGAGTACCTGCCCGCTGAGCTGCGCGACCTGCTCGACCGGCTGCGGGCCGTACACACCAACCAGTACGACTACGCGCGCATCGCGACGTCGGAGGATCCCGCGCGGACCCGCGAGTACGCCGAGGTGTTCGCCGCCACCGTCTACGAGACCGAGCACCCGGTGGTGCGCGTCCACCCGGAGACGGGCGAGCGGGCCATCCTGCTGGGCGACTTCGCCAAGCGGCTGACCGGGCTGTCGGCGCAGACCTCCGCCTCGGTCATCAAGCTGATCCAGGAGCAGGTCACCCAGGTGGAGAACACCGTCCGCTGGCGATGGGCGCCCGGCGACGTGGCCATCTGGGACAACCGCGCCACCCAGCACCGCGTCGTGCACGACTTCGGCGACCAACCGCGCCGCCTGCACCGGGTCACGATCGCGGGCGACGTCCCGGTGGACGTGGACGGACGGACCAGCACGGTGCTGAAGGGGGACGCGGCCGCGTACTCACCTGTCGCGGCCTGACCCCGCGAACCGCCCTCGTCCGGGGAGACGGCTACGCGACCTGGCCGGGCGAGACCGCCGATCGATCGAGGGGGTGGTCCCGCCCGGCCAGGCCGGGGTGGTGGGCGGCCGGGCGTGCATTTCCTATTGGTCGCGGACCGGAATCGGCTCAGCCAGCGCGGCCCGGCTGGGCGGCGCGGGGAAGGGGTCGGCGAAGTATTGGGTCTCGTGCGTCACGAGACCATCGGTGATCTCCATGACGCTGAGCGAGTGTGTGGGCACCCCGTCATAGGTGATCACGCACTCACTCACCCAAACGTCGCCGCCGCCCAGGATCCGGCGGATGGTGAAGTGGCGTTCGGCCGGGTGCCCGCCGCGTTGCGCCTGGATCCTCGACCGGCCTCTGAAGCGCTCGCCCGACTGCGGGTAGTCCAGGATCGCGTCCGCGGCGTAGATCGAATGCTCGGCGTCGACGTCGCCGCGTTCGGAGGCCGCCCAATGCTCCTGGAGCCGAGCCCGGATCTCGGCTTCGGGATCCCTTGCGCTGTTCACCCGTCGCACCCCTTGTGACCAGTAGAAATGTCGCTCGGCCCGCACGACAGATGCTACTTGAGGGTTCTCCCGCGGCTCGGGACGGCTCAGGTCAGTTCGTCGGCGAGGGCCCGTTCGATGCGCTGCCAGGTCTCAGCGTGGTACGGCGAGTCCTCCTGTGCCAGGAAGGCGTGTGGGGCGCCCGCCAAGACGACCATCTCGTGCCTGATCCCGCCGGCTCGAAGGCGTTCGGCGATGGCCGTCCGCTGGTCTTCGGTGATCGCGTGGTCGCGGTCGCCGACGATGTAGACCAGCTTGCCCTTGATGCCCGGGGTCAGGTCGAGCGTGGGCTCCGGGCTGCTCACCGGGATGTCGGTGCCTGTCAGCCAGCCCGCGTACAGGACCACGGTGACCGGGATGTCGAGCTGGGTGGCGGCCAGGTACGCCAGGTGGCCGCCCAGGCTCAGGCCCACCATGCCGACCGCGCCGCTCGTGTCGCCGCGTGCCGCCAGGTGGTCGACGGCCGCGCGGGTGTCTTCGAGCACTCCTGTGCGGCTCAGCGTCGCTATCAGTTCGAACCCGCGTGCGCGGCCCTCGTCGGTGGCCGGCAGCTCCACTCCCGGGTCGGCGCGGTGGTAGTAGTCGGGGGCCAGCACCACGTACCCCATGCCCGCGATCCGGTCCGCGACCGCGCGCACGTCCTCGGTCAGCCCGAACAGCTGGTGGGCCACGATGACGGCCGGATAAACGCCGTCCCCGGCGGGGCGAGCGAGGTATCCACCCATGGGACCGTCGCTGGTCCGCACGGTGACGTCCGTGGGGTCCGCGCCGACGCCTGAGGAGACGTCCTCCAGGGCGGACAGGACGGCTTCGGCCACACCCATGGCGGAGGCGGGGTTCTGGCCCGTCACCAGGCGGCCGTCGCGGATCACCTGCGGCTGGAAGTCGGGGCCTGGCACGTGGTCGGCGCCCAGTTCGCGCAGGCGGGAAGCGAGCAGGAAGGGAACCACCGAGGTCAGCCCGACGGCCGCCTCCTCTGCATCGGTGAAGGCCGCCACCCGGCGCCCCGCCACCAGCGGCGTGCCGTCGGGCAACGTCACGCCGACCAGGGCGGCCGGACCGTGGCACACGGCGGCGACGACGCCGCCGTTCTCCCAGATGGTACGAGTCAGAGCGGCCAAGGCAGGGTTGCCGGGGAAGTCCCACATCGTGCCGTGCCCACCGGCGAACAGGATCGCGTCGTACCCGGACGGATCAACGTCCTCCGGCCGAGGTGTGTCGGCAAGCGACGGCAAAGCGAGGAAGCGCCGCTGGACGGGGTCGTCCACGTCCGCCCCGTCGCGCGGCGGCTCGCCACCGGCGACGCTCACAAGGTCGACCTCGAAGCCCGCCTCGGTGAAGACCGCCCACGGATGGGCCGCCTCGGAGACGTAGAAACCCGTGTCCCTGCCCGTGTCGCCCAGTGCGGCGTGGCTGGTCAGTGCGATCAGAATGCGTTGGGTCATGACCCCAGGATCACCTTCGGGAACCATCGGCCGCCAATAGCGCCTTGGGGGTGCATCCATCAGCATTCTGATAGTGCGCGCCGCTCCCGGGCCGCCGAGCTGCTCGGCCTGTCGCGACTCACCGCGCCCCCACAGGCCGCTACCCCAGGTGGACGACGGTGTCCGTGGCCCTGGCGCGTTCCGCCGCCCAGACGACGCGGTGGGTCGCGAGGCTCTCGGTGGCGTCGGAGTGGAGCAGTGCCGGGTCGCCCGTGGCGACCGCGGCGAGGAAGGCGTCTGTGAGCGCCTCGTCCCCGCCCCCGTGCCCGTCCCCCGCCGACGGGCCCCCCTCCGTGTGGGGGTCGACGACCTCCTCCAGGCCGGTACGGAAGTCGGTCAGACGCAGCGTACGGCCGTCGCCGTCGATGTAGCCGTGCGTGCCCAGCAGCCGGGTACGGCGGTGCTCCATCGGAGTGAAGGCGCTCATCGTGAACGAGCAGGTCGCCCCGTCGGGGAACTCCATGTTCACCACCTGGTGATCGACCACGTCGTTGTCGCAGGCGTACACGCAACGGCCGTAGGGCCCGGTGCGCAGCGCCTGGAGCACGCCTTCCTCGGTGCGCGCCTGCGTGACCGCCGACAGCGGCCAGAACTCGCTGTCCGGATCGCCGAGGCAGCCGAGATACAGCCGCTTGGCCGAGTACGGGCAGCTCGGCTCCAGCGGGCAGTCGACGCAGCGGTCGGCCGCGCCCTCCGGGCGTTCGGAGGCGCGGAAGTGGGTCAGGTTGCCGAACGAGCTGACCTTGGCCGGGATCCGGCCGAACAGGTGGATCAGCCAGTCGATGTCGTGGCACGACTTGGTCAGCAGCATCGGGGCCGAGGTGTCCTGGCGGCGCCAGTGGCCGCGGACGAAGGAGTGGGCGTGGTGCCACCAGCCGACCGGTTCGAGGTGCTGGACGCTGACGAGCCGCCCGATGCGGCCGCCGTCGAGCAGCCGCTTCAGCGTCCTGGTGTACGGGGTGTAGCGCAGCACGTGGCACACGGCCAGCATGATCTTGTTGCGTTCGGCCGCGTCGGCGATGGCGGCCGCCTCCTGCTCACTGGGCGCCATCGGCTTCTCCAGGAGGATGTGATAGCCCAGGTCGGCCATCCGTACGGCCGGGTCCATGTGCAACTGGTCCTGGGTGGCGATGATCGCCGCGTCGGCGATCCGGCCGGCCGCCGCGAGCTGGGTCCAGTCGGAGTAGACCCGGTCCGGGGAGATCCCGAACTCCGCCGCGGCCGTTTCGCGCCGGTACGCGTCCGGCTCGGCCACCGCGGTCACGCGCCCCAGGCCGGCCACCGTCGCGTGACGCGCGTACGACTGCCCGCGCAGCCCGGCGCCCACGAGGGCTAGAGTCACCCCAGACATGCGTTCCTTTCCCGAAATTAGCATGGAGTCCCTCATTATTAGCTTTGAGGGAGGAGACCTCAAGGGGGTGTGGTGACCGAAGATCTGGGCGGAGGGGATCTCTCCCGGCTCCGCCAGCTCAACGCGCTGGCCGTGATCCGGACGCTGCGCGGCGAGCCCGGGCTCACCGTGACCGAGATCTCCCGGCGCACGGGCCTGTCGCGCGCCTCCACCGAGGACGTGGTGCGCGAGCTGCTGGGGCGCGGCTGGGCGGTGGAGACCGAGCCGACCACCGGCACGGTCGGCCGCCCGGCCAGGCGTTATCGCTTCCGCGCGGACGCGGGCCACGTCCTCGGTGTGGACATCGGCGGCCACAAGATCCTGGCGATCGTGGCCGACCTGGACGGCGAGCCGCGGCACAGTCGCCGGGTCGCGGTCACCCCGGAGATGGGGCGCAGGGAGCGGCTGGCGGCGGTGGACCGAACCGTCAAGGAGTGCCTGGCCGGGGCGGGACTGACGGCGTCCGACATGTGGGCGACCGGCGTGTCCACCACCGGGCTGGTCGACGGGACCGGGCGGGTCATGCTCTCCGACGCGCTGCCCGAGTGGACCGGCGTCGATCTGGCCGCCCACCTGGGGCGGATCGTGGCCGGGCCGATCATGGTCGAGAACGACTGCAAGCTGGCCGCGCTCGCGGAGTCCTGGCGAGGGGTGGCGCGGTACGCCAAGGACGTGGTGTTCCTGCTGGCCGGGCTCCGTACCGGCACCGGGCTGATCATCGACGGCAAGCTGCACCGGGGGTTCGCGAACGCCGCCGGCGAGATCGGCGCGCTGCCGGTCGCGGGCTGGATCCGCGCGCAGGAGCAGCTCAAGTCATGGCCAGGCCAGCCGTCCGGCACGGCCGGAACGTCCGGAGCCACCGGAGCCGCCGAAACGGCCGGTGATCCTGACTCGATGGCCGCCGAGTTGTTCGCCGCCGCCAGGAACGGCGACCGCCGGGCCGCCTCGGCCGTGCGCCGCTACGTCAAGGACCTGGCGGTCGGCGCCTCGGCACTGGTGCTCACCCTCGACCCGGAGCTGGTCGTGGTCGGCGGCGGTTTCTCCCGGTCGGCCGACCTGATCGTGGAGCCGCTGCGCCGCGAGCTCGACCGCTGGTGCATCCGTACGCCCGAGGTCAGGGTGTCCGCCTTCGCCGACGAGGGGGTCGCGCTCGGCGCCGTCCGGCTGGCGCTCGACCACGTGGAGCAGGCGCTCAGGGGCGGCGGCCAGCTCGCCTCACCGGACCGCTTCCCACGAGGCTGAGCAGGTCGCTTCCCACACGGCCGAGCGGGCCGTAATCGAATCGATGCTTGACTTAATTTCCATGGGCTCCATGATTATCCCCAAGTTCGAGACCGTGGCGCCGGACGCGCCTCGCTCGTCAGGGAGGTCCAGGGATGCGGAAGTCGGCGCGGCTCGGCGCGGCTGTGTTCGGGGTGGTGCTGGCCGTCTCCGCCTGCTCGGCGGGCGGTGACGAACCAGGCGCCGCGGGTGGCCAGGAGAAGGTCACGTTGTCGTACGCGATGTGGGACAACAACCAGAAACCGGTGATGGAGGAGCTGAGCAAGGCGTTCACCGCGACCCACCCCGACATCACCGTGAACGTCCAGCTCACCCCGTGGGAGGGCTACTGGACCAAGCTCAAGGCGGCGGCCACGGGCGGAGCGGCGCCCGACGTCTTCTGGATGAACGGCCCGAACTTCCAGCTGTACGCCTCCAACGGCGTGCTCCGCCCGCTGGAGGAGGAGATCACCAACGACAAGGTGGACCTGTCGGTCTATCCCAAGCCGCTGATCGACCTCTACACCTTCGACGGCAAGCACTTCGGGCTGCCGAAGGACATGGACACGATCGGCGTCTGGTACAACAAGACGCTCTTCGACGCCAAGAAGGTGCCCTACCCGGCCGACGACTGGACGTGGGACGACTTCAAGTCGGCGGTGGCCAAGCTGAGCGACCCGGCCAAGGGCGTCTACGGCACCGCCGCCCAGCTGACGAGTTTCCAGGAATACCAGTACAACACCATCGATCAGGCCGGCGGCTTCGTGATCTCCCCGGACGGCAAGAAGTCCGGCTACGACAACCCGCAGACGATCGAGGGCCTGCGTTTCTGGACCGACCTGATCAAGAACAAGCAGTCCCCCGATCTGAAGACGATGACCGACACGTTCCCGCTGCAGCTGTTCGAGGCCGGGAAGATCGCCATGTACTGGGGCGGTTCGTGGAACGTCTCGGAGTTCGCCGCCAACGACTACACCAAGGACAAGGTGGACGTCGCGCCGCTGCCCAAGGGCCAGAAGCAGGCCACGATCATCCACGGGGTGGCCAACGTCGTGTCGGCCAAGACCGAGCACCCGGCGCAGGCTTGGGAGTTCGTCAAGTTCCTCGGCTCCAAGCAGGCCGCCGACATCCTCGGCAAGAAGGGGCCGATCCCCGCGTACAACGGCACCCAGAGCGCGTGGGTGGCCGCGCATCCGGAGTTCAAGCTGCAGACCTTCCTCGACGCGGTGGCCTACGCGGCGCCCTTCCCGGTCTCCAAGAACACCGCCGCCTGGAACGAGGCGGAGCTGACGTACCTCACCAAGGCCTGGACCGGCGAGCAGCCGGTCGAGAAGGCCGCCACCGAGTTGGCGGCGGCGATGAACGCCCTGCTCGCCAAGGAATGACATGACGCTCACCACCCGCCGAGGCGCCACAAAGCCGGCGCGGCGCAGGGATCGCGCGGTCGAGGCTCTGTGGGGGTACGCGTTCATCGCCCCGATCGGGCTGGGCCTGGCCGTCTTCTACCTCTGGCCGGTCCTGCAGACCGCCTACTTCTCCTTCACCGAGTGGGGCGCCTTCGGCGGCCACACCTGGACGGGGGCGGCGAACTACCTGCGCCTGATCGCCGACCCCGAGATGGGCCGGGCGCTGGTCAACACGCTGACCTACACCGTGCTCGGGCTGCTCGCCATCCCGCTGGCCATCGTCTTCGCCGCGCTGCTCAACACCAAGGGGCTGCGCGGGGTGGGCGTCTACCGCACGATGTTCTTCCTGCCGGTCGTCACCATGCCGGTCGCCATCGCCATGGTGTGGCGATGGCTCTACAACGGCGAGTACGGCCTGATCAACCTGGTGCTGTCGCTGGTCGGCATCGACGGCCCCAACTGGATCGCCGACCCGGACACCGCGCTGTACGCCCTGGTCGTGGTCGGGGTCTGGAGCAGCGTCGGCTACAACCTGATCATCTTCCTGGCCGGCATGCAGGCGATCCCCAAGGAGTACTACGAGGCGGCCGCGATCGACGGCGCGGGCCCGGTCCGGCAGTTCGTCAAGGTCACACTCCCGCTGCTGTCACCGACGGCGTTCTTCGTCTCGGTGATCTCGGTGATCGGCTCACTGCAGCTGTTCGACCTGGTGTACGTGATCGGCGGCTCGGGGTCGTCGGCCCGGTCCAATCCGGCCTTCCCGCGCCTGGAGACGGTGGTCCAGCTCTTCTACGAGCGGGCCTTCGTCACCAACGACCGGGGCTACGCGGCGGCGATCGTGATGGCGCTGCTCGTGCTGATCATCGCGCTGACCGCCTTCCAGTTCCGGCTCCAGCGAAGGTGGGTGCACTATGCCTGACCCGGGAGCGCCTACCCGCCGTATCGGGTTGCACGCGGTGCTGGTCGCCGCGTCGCTGGTGATGGTGACGCCGTTCGTCTGGCAGATCATCACCTCGCTCAAGACGCTCAGCGACGCCACCAAGGTGCCGCCGTCGGTGCTGCCCGGCGGCCACTGGGAGAACTACGGCCAGGTGTTCGGGCTGCTGCCCTTCGGCGACCAGTTCCTCAACACGCTGCTGATGGCCGCCGGGCGGACCGTCGGGCAGGTGCTGCTGTGCTCCATGGCCGCCTACGCCTTCGCCCGGCTCCGCTTCCCCGGCAAGAGGCTGCTGTTCGGGGTCTTCCTGTCGGTGCTGATGGTGCCGCCGCAGCTGTTCATCATCCCGCAGTACCAGATCATGTCGTCGCTGGGCTGGCTCAACAGCCTGCAGGCGCTCATCGTGCCCGGCCTGTTCAGCGCGTTCGGGGTCTTCCTGCTGCGCCAGTTCTTCCTCGGTCTGCCGAGTGAGCTGGAGGAGGCGGCCCGGCTGGACGGCGCGGGACCGCTGCGGATCTACTGGTCGATCATGCTGCCGCTGGCCAGGCCGGGGCTGGTCGCCCTCGCCGTCCTGGTGCTGCTGTGGTCGTGGAACGACCTGTTCTGGCCGCTGGTGGTCAACACCGATCCGGAGCAGATGACGCTGTCGGCCGGGCTGGCCTCGCTGCAGGGGCAGTTCCAGACCAACTATCCGGTGCTCATGGCGGGCTCGCTGCTCGCCTCCCTGCCCGTCATCGCCGTCTTCGTCTTCCTGCAACGCCAGTTCATCCAGGGCATCGCCCACACCGGCATCAAGGGCTGAGCCCGCCGACCACCGTCCCCCCAAGGAGAGGCCCGCCCATGTCCCGCCTGTTAGCCGGCCTGCTGTTCCTGTGCGCGATTCTCGTCGCGCCGCCCGCGTACGCCGCCATCACCAGCCCGTCGGCCACCAACGACGCCACCAACGTGACCTACCAGTTCGGCTACACCGGCACGCCCGCCTACCTCCGGACGTACATCGACACCGACCGCGACGCCGCGACCGGGTTCGCCCAGGGCGGCATCGGCGCCGACTACCTGCTGGAGAACGCCACCCTGTACCGCCACAACGGCAGCGGCTGGAGCTGGACGACCGTCAAGACGGTCACCTTCGCCGGCGCCTCGGGCACCGCCCGCTGGACGGTCGCCCGCGCGGACCTCGGCGAGAGCGCCACCCCCAACGACGCCGACCTGATCTTCCAGGCCGAGGCGCCCCTGGAGACCTCCGCCAAGATCACCCACGTCTACACCGGCGGCGGGGGCGGTGGCGGCACGGTGACCTACACCCAGACGAACGCCACCTTCCCCAACCCCGAGCGCGGCTTCTACCACCACAACGGCGACTGCGACAAGAACGACTTCTCCCTCGCCACCCTCCAGGGCTTCCGCACCTCGCAGAACATCTCCCTCGTGATGTGCGTGTTCTACCTGGCCGAGTTCAAGACCAGCGCCATCAGCCAGGCCGCGCTCACCCGCTTCCAGAACCAGCTGACCACCGTACGGGCCGCCGGGCTCAAGGCCATCGTCCGGTTCGCCTACACCGAGTCCACCACCGGCGACGACGCCACCAAGGCCCGGGTCCTGGCCCACCTCGACCAGCTGGCCCCCTACCTGAAGGCCAACAGCGACGTGATCGAGGTCGTCCAGGCCGGGCTCATCGGCGCCTGGGGCGAGTGGTACTACACCCAGAACTTCGGCAACGAGGGCACCATCACCGCCGCCGACTGGGCCAACCGCAAGGCGGTGACCGACAAGCTGCTCAGCGTCCTGCCGTCGTCGCGGATGATCCAGGTCCGCACACCCAAGATCAAGCGCACGATGTACGGCACCACCGCGCTGACGCCCGCCCAGGCCTACAACGGCTCCGCCCAGGCCCGGGTCGGGCACCACAACGACTGCTTCCTGGCCAGCCCCGACGACTTCGGCACCTACGAGAACACCGCCGTCGAATACCCCTACCTCCAGGCCGAGACCGCCTACCTGCCGATGGGCGGGGAGACCTGCGGCGCCAACCCGCCGCGTTCGAGCTGCCCCACCGCCATGAGCGAGATGTCGCTGTTCCACTGGTCGTACCTGAACACCGACTACCACCCCGACGTCATCAACGGCTGGAACTCCGGCGGCTGCCTGTCCGAGATCACCCGCCGCCTCGGCTACCGCTTCGCCCTGCAGAGCGGCACGTACCCGAGCACGGCGACCCACGGCGGCCCGCTGCCGGTGCGTCTCACGATCAGGAACGACGGCTGGGCCGCGCCCTTCAACCCGCGCGACGTCGCGCTGGTCCTGCGTAACACCGCCACGTCGGCCGTGTACCGCCTCCCGCTCAACGCCAACCCCCGCCTCTGGCTCGCGGGCGCCACGGCGACCATCGACCAGAGCGTGACGCTGCCGGCCGGGATGCCGGCGGGCACCTACGCGCTGCTGCTCGACCTGCCCGACCCGCAGCTGTCGTCCCGTCCCAAGTACTCGATCCGGCTGGCCAACGACAACGTCTGGGAGGCCGCCACCGGGTACAACAACCTGCTGCGGAGTGTGACGGTCAACTAGCGACTTTGGTCGGTCTTGGCGGCTGCCAAGGATCGATGTGCCGGTGAGCTCGGCGTCTCTAGCGTCAGGATCATGATTCTGACCGAGGCGCCGGGCTCACGGCGCGTGCACGAGATCGACGCCGTCCGGGGGTTCGCGCTGGCGGGCATCCTGGTGGCGAACATCGGGTTCTTCGCCGATCCCGGCTACGCCGTGGGGACGGGCACCATGCCCATCTCCGAGGGGCCGGTCGCGTACCTCGTCAGCACGCTGGTGCTGACGAAGTTCTACATCCTGTTCTCCTTCCTGTTCGGTTACTCCTTCACGCTCCAGACGCGCGACGGGATCAGCGTCAAGGCCAGGATGCTGCGCCGCAGCCTGGGGCTCTTCGTGATCGGGGTCCTGCACGGGTTCCTGCTGTGGGTCGGCGACATCCTCACGCTGTACGCCACGCTCGGGGTGATCCTGCTGGCGATGCGCGGCATATCTCCCAGGAAGGCGGTCGTCACCGGCTGCGCCATCATCGGCGTCATGTCGGTGATCTGGCTGCTGCTGGCCGGGCTGACCCTGCTCGACCCGGCGACGGGCACGGCGGCCGGCACGGCGGCGGTGACCGACGCGGCGGCCGGGGCGCGGGCGCAGGCGCTGGTCACGGGCGGGCCGCTGAGCTTTCTGTCGTTCCAGGTGGAGACGTACCCGGCGCTGGCCGCGATGGTGTGGATCGGGCAGGGGCCGATGGCGCTGGCGATGTTCCTGTTCGGGCTGGCGGCGGGCAGGTCACGGCTGTTCGAGGAGCCGGAGCGGTGGGCCCGTCTCGTGCCGCGCGTCCAGTGGGTGGGCTTCGGCGTCGGCCTGCCCGCCGCGGTCTTCTTCACCTGGGCGTCGTCCTCGTCCGGGGACACGCTGGCACTGGTCGCGCTGGCGGTGAACAACGTGGGCTCGGTGCTGCTGACGGCCGCCTACGTGGTCACCTTGCTCCAGGTGTTCAAGCGCTTTCCCGCCGTCGTCGGCGTGCTGTCGCCGGCCGGGCGGGTTGCGGCCTCCAACTACATCGGGCAGTCGCTGCTCTGCTGCCTGATCTTCACCGGCTACGGGCTGGCACTGGCGGGCAGGCTGTCACCGCTCGCCGTGATGGGCGTGGCCGCGGTGATCTACGCGGTCCTGCTCGGGCTGAGCCGGTGGTGGCTGCGGAGCCATCGGTACGGCCCGATCGAGTATGTCCTTCGCCGCCTCACCGCGGGTCGGGGTTGACACCGAACAGGCCCTGGTCTTCTCTGCAACGAAAAGGGCGGATCCGAGGGGGCACGGCATGGCCACGGTTCGACGGTTCACACTCGCCTTGGTCGTATCCGCCGCGCTGGCCGGGTTTCCCGCCGCGCCCGCCATGGCCCGGGATCCCGCCCCGGCCGGGCCGGGCGCGGCGTCCCACTTCGGGTTGGCGCGCAAGGACTGCGTCGGGACGGCCGCGGGCCGGGCCTCGAAGGTCTGGTACACAGTCGCGGGCGGCGTGCTGTCCGACGTCTACGAGCCGACCATCGACAACACCAACGTCGAGACGATGCAGTTCGCCGTCACCGACGGCACGACGTTCACCGAGCTGCAGTCCCGCGACACCACGTACAAGGTGAGCACCGACCGCTCCGGCATGGCCTGCACGATCACCTCATCCAGCAAGACCGGCCGCTACCGCCTGACCACCACCTATCTCACCGATCCGGACAGCGACGCCGTCGTGGTCAGAACCCGGCTCCAGCCGGCCGGACTGCGCCTGTACGTACGGCTGGACGCGAGCGTCAACGGCAACGGAGGCGGCGGCACTCCGAACGGCGGGGCCGACAGCGGCGTGGTGGACGGCCCGACCGGCGCCCCGGTGATCTCCGACCCGAACATCGAGACCTCCGCGCCCGCCCGCGACTATGCCGTGCCCACCCACCTGGCGCTGCGCGCGGAGCGGCGGCTGCCCCAGGCGGGCGTCGGCTACGCGGGAACGCCCAGCGACGGCGCCGCGCAACTGGACTCCGCCCACACGCTGACCCCCAACACCAGCGCGCCGGACGGCAACGTGGTCGCCACCGCCCGGCTGCCCCTGGACGGCTCGGGCGCGGTGACCTTCGCGCTCGGCTTCGGCCGTACGGCGGCCGCGGCGTTGCGGACCGCGGGCGAGGCCGCCGCCCGGCCGTTCGAGACCACCCGAGCCCGGTACGAGGCGGGCTGGGCCACCTACGACGCGGGGCTGCGCAAGCCGCCCGCCTCGCTCGCCGACGCCTACCGTTTGTCCGCCAACGTGCTGAAGGCGAGCGAGGACAAGACCTTCCCCGGAGCCGTCGTCGCCTCACTCGCCAGCCCGTGGGGCCAGGCGGTCGGCGCGGGCGAGAAGGTGGGCGGCAAGGCGGTCTATTTCGGGTCCTACCGCGAGGTGTTCGCCCGCGACCTGTACGAGGCGTTCACCGGCTTCCTCACCGACGGCGACCTGGCGACCGCCCGCGCCACGGCCCGCTTCCTGCTGGAACGCCAGCAACTGCCCGACGGCCGCCTGCCGCGCAACTCCCTGCTGAACGGCCGGCTCGCCCCCGACTCGGGCGGCGACCAGCTCGACGAGAGCGCGTACCCGATCCTCATGGCCCACCAGGCCGGGATCGGCCCGGAGCTGTGGGAACACGTCCGCCAGGCCGCGGACTTCCTGGTCGCGCACGGGCCCGCGTTCGGCGTCGAGCGCTGGGAGGAGCAGCAGGGCTACTCGCCGTCCACGATCGCGGCCGAGATCGCCGGTCTCGTCGCCGCCGGAGAGATCGCCGCCGACCGTGACGACCAGGGGCGGGCCAGGCTCTATCGCGCCACCGCCGACCACTTCGCCCGCTCGGTCAAGGGCTGGACGGTCACCACGACCGGCCCGTACGCCCCCCGCTACTTCCTGCGCCTGTCGCGCACCGGCGACCCGGACGCCGCCGCCCCGTACAACCTCGGCAACGGCGGCCCGACGGAGGACCAGCGCCGGGTGGTGGACGCGGGATTCCTGGAGCTGACCCGGCTGGGCGTGCTGCCCGCCACCGACCCCGACGTGCTGGCCAGCCTGCCGGTCGTGGACCGGGTGATCGGGCGTACGACGCCGAACGGCCAGGGCTGGTACCGCTACGGCTCCGACACCGCGGGCACCGAGGACGGCTACGGCGACTGCTACGAACCCGACCCCACCTCCTGCGCCCCGTCCGGGCGGCCCTGGCCCACCGCGAACACCGGCTCGGGCCACCTGTGGCCGGTCCTGTCCGGCGAACGGGCCGAGCAGGCGTTGCAGACCGGCGACCCGCGTACGGCGGCGTCCTTGCTCGCGGCGATGCGGGCCATGTCCTCCGGCACCGGCCTGGTCCCCGAGCAGGCGTGGGAGAACCCGGACCTGGCCGCCGCGCCGTACGGCACCGACCCGGCCACCGCCTCGATCGGCTTCCGCGACGGCGAGCCCGCCGGCTCGGCCTCCCCGCTGACCTGGGCGCAGGCCCAGGAGGTGCGGCTGATCCTTTCGCTCGCGGCGGGCCGCCCGGCCGAGCAGCCCGAGATCGTACGCCGCCGCTACGCCGCCCACGGCATGCCCGAGGCGGCGCCGCTCACCGTCACCGCGCCCGCCGAAGGCGGCACGGCCACCGGCACGTCGGTCACGGTCGAGGGAACCACCGCGCCCGGCGCGCGCGTGGACGTCGCGGCCACGCCCATCGACATCGGCGCCGCCACCAAGGTCGTCTCGGTACGGGCCGGATCCGACGGCCGCTTCACCGCCCAAGCGCCGGTCTCGTTCGGCGAGGTCGTGCTCACCGTGACCGCCACAACCCCCGACGGCCGCACAGTGACCGCCACGAGCCCCGAGGGCCGCACCACGACCGCCACAACCTCCGGCGGCCGCACCGGGTACGCCCGGCGCTCGGTCGTCGGCGACATCACCGGAGCCACGACCGTGCTCGACGTCACCGACCCCGACGGGGACGACGACGGGCCGGGGACCTACGCCTATCCGACGGCCGCCGACTTCCACGCGGGCGCCTTCGACCTGCGCAGGTTCCAGGTCATCACGGACGCGAGCACCGTCTACCTGCGCGCCGAGCTCGCCGACCTCACTCCCACCTTCGGCAGCCAGATCGGCGCCCAGCTGCTCGACGTCTACGTACAGGACCCAGCCCAAACCGCGCGCTCGACCGATCCGGCCTTTCCGCAGCGCAACTACCGCATCGCCGAGCAGGACGCCTGGTCGCAGCGGGTCGAAGCGCAGGGTTTCGCCGCCCCGGTCTGGGTGACGGCCGCCGGGGCCGCCCGGTCCGGGGCCGCCGTCCGCGGCTCCGGCACCACCCGTACGATCACGATCGCCCTGCCCAAGGCGGACTTCGGCACGCCGGGACCAGGGTGGCGGTTCGCGGTCGTGCTCGCCGGCCAGGACGGGTTCAGCGCCGACCAGGCCAGGGGCTTCAGCGCCACTCCCCAGCCGTACCAGTTCGGCGTGTGCGCCCCCGGCGGGACCGCTCCCTTGTGCTCCGTCGACCCGGGCGGCGTACCCAAGGCCGTGGACGTGCTCACCCCGGCCGGACAGTCCCAAGCGGACGAACTGAACCCGCTCCTCGGCCCGGTCACTCTGCGGGCGGTTCCGGTCCCCTGAGGCTGAGGAGAGGCAGGTCGGGGAACAGGTGGCTGACCAGGAGTGTCGCCGTGCGCATCGCGGCGGTGACGATGTCGTCGTTCGTCGCCTCGGTGCCCTGGGCGGCCAGTACGGCGCTGTGCACGCTGAGCAGGGCCAGCCGGACGCTGAGCTGATCCTGCACTGAGGCTCCGGGGCCCAGGATGAGCCGGGTGGCCCGGTCGGTCCGCTCCAGCGGGCTGCTCTGACCCGTCGGCATGGCCGTCTTCAGCGCGGTGTGGTTGGCGACGGCGAATCGCATGTTCCGCACCCCCTGCTGACTGCTCATCGTGAGCCACCGGCTCAGCAGCTCGGCGGCCAGCTCCGGGGAGTGCGGCTGCCCGGCCGCCCAGTCGAGCAACTCGTCCATCGCCCGCATGTGGTCGGTGAAGAGGCTGACGATGACGGCCTCTTTGCTGTCGAAGTGGTAGTAGAGCGCCGCCTTGGTGATGCCCAGTTGCTCGGCGATCTCGCGCATAGAGGTGGCGTCGTAGCCGTGCTCGGTGAACAGGGTCAGCGCGGCCTCCTGGATCTCGGCTCGCGTCTGGCTGCCCTTGCGCCGCGCGCCCGGCGCCGACTCCGTCTTGGTCATGGCTCTTCCCTCTTGCTCCAACGCTGCTACACAGCCTATTTGCCTACCGGCCGGTTAGCAAGTACGCTTGCCGACCGACAAGTAAGTTCTATGGATCGACAGGAGCGCACGTAATGGCCAAGGACAGCGCGGACACCGCCTCGGGAGCGGAAGAGCAGGTCGGATTAGGGTTCAGCCACCGCCAGATCATGGTGACCATGAGCGGCCTGGTCGTCGCCATGCTGCTGGCAATGCTGGACAACATGATCGTCGCCCCTGCGATTCCCACGATCGTGGGCGAGCTGGGCGGCCTCGAGCACCTGGCATGGGTGACCACCGGCTACGTCCTGGCCTCCACCGTGGCCACGCCGATCTGGGGGAAGCTCGGCGACCTCTACGGCCGCCGCATCATCTTCACCACCGCAGTGGCGATCTTCCTGCTCGGCTCGGTGCTGTGCGGCGCGTCCCAGGATATGGCACAGCTGGTCGCCTTCCGCGCCATCCAAGGACTGGGCGCGGGCGGACTGATGGTCGGCGTGCTGTCGATCATCGGCGAGATGATCCCGCCGCGCGACCGCAGCAAGTACCAGGGCGTCATGATGGCCGTCATGCCGGTCGCGATGATCGGCGGCCCGCTCATCGGCGGTTTCATCACCGACAACCTGAGCTGGCGCTGGGCCTTCTACGTCAACCTGCCGCTCGGCGCGGTCACCCTGGTCCTGTGCTGGATCACCCTGGCCAAGCTGCCCAAGGGCACCGGCAAGGCCGTGATCGACTGGTGGGGCACCGGCCTGCTGACGGTCTGGATCACCGCCCTGGTGCTCGTCACCAGCTGGGGCGGCACCCAGTACGAGTGGGGCTCCGGGCAGATCCTCGGGCTGATCGCCCTGGCCGTGGTCACGTTCGTCGCCTTCATCTTCGTCGAGCGGCGCGTGGCCGAGCCGATCATGCCGCTGCGGGTCTTCAAGAGCCTCAACTTCTCGCTGTCCGGCGGGGTCGCCTTCATCTCGGGGTTCGCGATGTTCGGCGCGATGGGCTTCCTGCCGCAGTTCCAGCAGTTCGTCCAGGGCTCCTCGGCCACCAACAGCGGCCTGCTGCTGATGCCGATGATGATCGCCTCGATGGCCGTCAGCCTGGCCGCCGGCCAGCTGATCAGCAAGACCGGGCACTACAAGTCGGTGCCGATCGTCGGCGGCGTCCTGGTCACGATCGGCCTGGCGCTGTTCGCCACCATGGACGTCAGCACCTCCACCACGGTGACCGCCCTCTACATGGTGGTCCTCGGCGCCGGCATGGGCGGGCTGATGCAGACCAGCACCCTGATCGCGCAGAACAGCCTCGCGCTGCGTGACATGGGCGCGGGCACCGGCGTGTCGACCTTCCTCCGCAACATGGGCAGCTCGCTCGGAGTCTCGTTGCTCGGTGCCGTCTACGCCAACCACCTGACCGACACCCTCATCGGCACTCCCGCGGTCGCCGCCCAGGCCTCCTCGATGACCCCGCAGCTACTGCGCCGCCTGCCCGAGGCGGTCCAGGACCTGTTCCAGCAGGCGGTCACCAACGGCATCACCGCCCTGTTCACCTGGGGCGCGGTCGTGGCCGCCATCGGCATCGTGGCCGCCCTGTTCATCCGCCAGGTCCCGCTGCGCGGGGCCGCCACGCCGCAGGCGGCCAAGGCCAAGGACGAGGCCGACGCGGTCGCCATGAGCGGCTGAGTCCGTACGGGCCGGGGGTCACCCCGGCCACATAAGGGTGCGGTTCCGGTCACGCCGGAACCGCACCCTTACGGCTTTGTGGAGCCGCTCAAGGAAGCGGCTCAGTAGGGCCGCTGGAAGTAGCGGCCCATAGCTCAGTAGGGCCGTTGGAGGAAGCGGCCCAGGCGTGGGTCGTAGAGGCGCCCGGTGATCAGGACCGTGCCGTCCGGGGTGGTCGAGTAGAGCTTCCCGCCCAACCAGCCGTACCTGCTCGGCTGCGACGCCACACCGTACTCGTCGTAGCCGAACACGGTCGCGGCGCCGGTGTCGAGGTCGAGCTCGGTCCCGACGCTCCCCCCAAGGGTGAGCAGCTGGAGCCGCACCGAGCCCCCGGCGGCCGTGAGCGCGCCCAGCTCGCCACCGGCCCCGATGACGTTCCTGACGACCTCCTTCTCGCCAAGCTCTCCCTTCTCGACGAGCCACGCCGGCTGGTCGCCGGCCGAGCCGTAGTGGTGGACCGTGACCGCGCCCGCCGAGGTGCTCTCCGACCTCACGCGGCCCGCCGGGTCGCGGGTCCAGGTCAGGCTGATGCCGCCGACTGTCTGCTTGACCGGTACGCCGTCCGCGAAGTAGTCGATCCCCCGGCCGCCGGGCAGCGAGGTGGTGCGCCCGGCCGGGTCGTAGGCGTAACCGTCACCCACCAGCCTGCCGTCCGCGTACGCGTAGGTCGTGATCTTCGAAGCCGCGTCGTTCGCCTCCGGACACTCCTCGTCGGACTCCTGTACGGCCAGCCGGACCCGGTTCCCCGCGCCGTCGTAGCCGTAGCGGCGCAGCGTGCACATCGGGAACGCCATGTCCAGCACCGAGGCGAGCTGCCCCGCCTTGTCGTAGCCCAGTTGCCGCTCGCTCATGGTGTCGCTGCGCATGTTCAGCAGTTCCTGCCCGTGGATGTTCCGGCCGACCTGGTCGATCATCACCGGACCCTCCACGCCGTCGCGCGTGTAGACCCGGGCGAAGTTCTGCCCGCGCTCGTCGTACACGGAGAGCAGGTGCAGCCCACCCGGCAGGTCGCCCTCGACCTGGTGGCCGTCGGCGTCGTAGCGGGCGGTGAAGGTGCCCGCGACCGAGTCGGTGACCGAGGTGAGCAGCCCGCGCGGCTCGGCCACCTGGTCGTAGGTGTAGACCCTGGTGGACGGGGCCGAGTCCGTGACCTTGGCCGGGCGGTCGAGGTCGTCGTACTCGGTGCGGGTCTGGCCGCCGTCCGCGTCGGTGTGGGAGATGACCCGGCCCAGCCGGTCGTAGGCCGTCACGATCTTCTCCGTGCCGCGCCACCGCTCGGTGGGCCGTCCGCTGGCCGGGCTGTAGCCGATGCCGATCTCGCTCTCCCCACCGGCCTTGGTCGTGATCGGCCGGCCGGCCGCGTCACGCTTGACCGTGGTGGCGACGCCGCCCTCGGTGACCGTGTCCTGCAGGCCGGCGGCGGTGTAGGTAGAGGTCCGCCCGCCCTCCTGGCACACCAGACCGGCCCATTCCGGCCGTCCGCCGCAGGGCGCGCCGCCGGTCGCCGTGTAGAGCACGGGCGGGGCGGTGTCGGCGGTGACCGCCCGGCCGCCGGGGTCGCGGACCGTCCTGATCTGCCGGCCGGTGGCCCAGTCGTAGGCGATGGCGGTGGTCTTGACGTCCACGTCCGGCTTGGACTCGCGCCCGACTATGACGGCGCCGGTCTTGACGGTGGTCGGCAGGTCACGGGCCGCCGCGCTGCTCGGCCGGCCCTCGTCGTACGTGCTGACGGTCCGGCTCCTGGCGCCGATGCCGTAGCCGGCCGGCAGGTCGTCCACGTCGGACTCCAGGTTGATGATGTGGACCGGGCTCAGCTCCTCGATCCTGCGGCGGCCCGCGGCGTCGTAGACCGAGCGGGTGGACAGCAGGTCCGCCCGCTCGTCGGAGCTGTAGGCGGTGATGGCCAGCTCGGCAAGCCGGTTGTCGGTCGTCGGCCGCTGCGACAGCTCCCTGTTCGCCGCGGTGAGCACGCGCGTCGCGTGGCCGAACCGGTCATAGTCGGTGGCGGACAGGTGGCCGCCGGGGGTGAGCACGTTGACCGCCCTACCCGACTCGTCCAGGTACGTCACGGTGGGGCGGGTGGTGGAGTTCGGCGGGTGGATCGCCGTGGCCGTCACGGGCGCCACCGCCTGCCCCCAGGCCGCGATGGCCGTGGCCGTCAGGTCGGCCGGGCCGCCGGCTGCCTTGCTGAGCGGCACCCCGTACACGATGGTGGACTTGGCCTCGCCCGCGATCTGGTCGGCGCTGCCGGGCTTGAGTGTGGGGCGGGCGACGCTCTTCAGGCGGCCGTCGGCGTCGTAGCCGAAGGTCCACGGCAGCTCTCCCGGCGGGGTGAGCGTGGTGACGCGGCCCGCGCCGTCATAGCCGTAGGTGGTCTTCAGCGCGGGGGTGATCCTCGGGTCCCAGGTCTCGGACAGGCGTCCGGCGCCGTCGTAGGTGTACTGGGTGATCACGGCTCCCTGGAAGGACACGGTGCTGAGGCGGCCGTCCGTGCCGTAGCCGAAGTCGATCGTGTGGCCGGATCGGGTGAGCGACTTCGGCCGGTCCTGGTCGTAGGCGTACTCGGTGGGCAGGTACCGGTCGCCCTGCTTGGCGAACGTGGTCGCCTGCCCTCGGGAGTCGCTCAGCGTGTACGTGCCGGTGAGCGTCAGGTCCTCGGCGCCCCGCTCGGGCCGCCATCCGTCCTTGGTCCTGGTGAACTGGACCGGCGTGCCGTCGGCCCTGGTCACCTGCACCGAGTTGGCCGAGGTCTCCACGAGTGAGGCGAGGCCCTGGGACCAGCCGGGGTTCCGGGACGTGGCCGTCCGGGTCAGAGTCAGGCCGAACGGACCGCCCCCGGTCGTCTGGAGGCGGTAGTCGCCGGTCAGCAGGTTCAGCGTGCCCGGTCCGACCTCGCTGGTCGCCGCCTTGGTGGCGCGGCGGTCGACGACGATCTCGGCGGACGTCGACGCCACCGGGCCCGCCGTGCCGCCGACGAGCGCGCGCACCTGCGGCGCCGCGTCGCCGAGCTGGGTTCCGGCGTCCCAGACCAGGCCGGACACCCCGTTGGGCGCGGCCACGGGCCAGGCGGTCAAGGGCTTGCCGTCGGCGGTGAACACGTTCGCCACGGGGAGGTCGGCCCACTCGTCGGTGTCGGACCGCCGGTACTGGAACGTCGCCTGGGTGAACCCGAAGCCGGTCAGCGCGAGCGGCACCTTGCCGGTGCTCCGCAGGCCGTCCTGCGGCGCGGCGAGCGTGGCCACGGCCGCGCCCGAGCCCACGTTGAAGGCGTACGCGGTGGTCGGCGAGGTGTTCCCGGCCTTGTCCAGGGTGTGCACGGTGAGCGTGTGGGGACCGACGGCGGCAGGGGTCAGCTTGACGGAGACGGCCGCGCCGGTGCTGAGCACCTTGGTGACCGCCGCGCCGTCGAGCCGGTAGGCGAGCCAGCCGGTGTCGGTGTTCGCGGGCTTGAGCGAGAAGGTGCCCGCTTTGCCGGCGTCGCCGTGCCAGCCTCCGTCGGCCGGGTAGTCGGCCGAGGTGACCGAGGGGGCGGGCGGCGCGACGGTGTCCACGGCGAACGTGGCCGTCTGGTACGCCTTCGACGTGAGCGAGCCGTCGTTGGCCCACGACCGGATCGTGTAGGTCTTGCCGTTGGCCAGCTTGCCGGCGGGCACGTTCGCGCCGGAGAAGCCGTTGCTGGCCACGTACGCGCCATAGAGGTTGTCGATGACCAGTGTCGAGCCCGCGTACACGTCGAACAGGCCGCGCACGTTGCCACCGTCGGGGTCGCGCACATGGCTACGCGGCTGCGGCGTGAGCGTGTTGGTCCACTTCGTGCCGTCGTAGTCCGTGAACGGGGACAGCCAGGTGGAGACCGGGGTGCTCGGGTAGGAGTTGTACGTCACCGAGATGTACGGCACGTGGGCCGAGGCGTTGCCCGAGTTGAACCGCTTCCAGGCGTACTCGTCGGTCTCGCTCGCGGCCCGCAGGCCCATGCCGGACTCCTTCCACCCCTCGTTGGCCCAGTACTGGACCAGCGAGGTGACGTTGGCGCTCACCCAGCCGTCCGCGCAGCCGCTCCCCCAGCCCTTGGTCTCGCTGGAGGCCGCGTAGCGGTCGGCCAGCGCCGGGCCCGGCCAGCGCGAGGACGTCGAGGCCCGGTTGGCCGACCACACCTCCCACGACCTGGCGCCGCACGACCAGGAGTGGAAGTTCCACAGCTTCAGCGACGCCGAGACGATCTTCTTGCCCGCGATGCCGGGGGTCTTCCACGTGATGAACGACCTGGCCACCTGGCCGCTGCCGTTGTTGCCGATCTTGAGCTCGGTCGAGCCGGACTGGTCGGTGCCGTAGCCCTCCTGCACGAACGTGTCGAAGACCTGGCCGAGGTTGAGCGAGGGGTCGACCGTGACGGGGTACTTGGTGGCCGGGTCACCGAGGAAGGCGGGGTCGGGGGTGAGGACGAGGTCCTGGCCGGACACCTTCATGGCGACGGGCGCGCGGTGCGGGTGGTCACCGGAGCCCGGGTCCACCGTGGCGTCCCACATGACGGGCGCCGGGATGGTGGCGGTCGTCCGGCCCTTGCCGTCCACCAGCTCGACGCCGCCGTCCGGAGCCTGGCGGGGCCGCACGCCGGGCGCGCTGAGCCGCAGGGTGTACGAGAGTGGGGCGGCCGGACGGGACTTGACCAGCAGGAACTGCTCGGCGCCCGTCCTGGTGGCGGTCACGATCAGATCGGCGCCCGGCATGACGTCGGGGTACGTGGCCGTCTCGCCGGACAGGCGGGGCGTGGGCAGCGCGCCCTTCCACTGCAGGCTCACCTTGGCGGCGCCCGCGCCGACCGTGATCAGGTCGGCCGCCCCCTCTCGGGCCAGGCCGGGCCGTCTGCCGCCGAAGGTGAGCGCACGGCCGTGGCCCCGGGTCACGATCTCGCCCGACGGCGCCTTGGTGAGCGAGATGTCGACCGGAGCCCACTCGCCGTCGCGGCGGAACCTGACGGGGCCGGCGAACGAGTCGACCGTCAGCGTGCCGTCCGGGTTGGCATAGGTGGTGGTGGTCTCGGTACGGGCGTCCGCGACCTCGACCCGCCGGCCGGTCAGCCGCGCGGACAGCCGGGCGGAGGCCTCGTCGGGCGCACTCGGCTCGGCCGTGAGAGCGGCGGGCGCGCTCGGGTCGTCCACCGGCTTTGAGGTGGTGGCGGCCGTGGCAGCGGTGGCGCCGGGCACGGCGCCGGCCGGGGACGGCTCGGCGGCGGCGGGTGACAGCGGCGCGACCAGGGGGAGAAGCAGGAGAGCGAGGCCACCGGCGAGGGCCCGTGGCGTGATGCCAGGCATGGGTGCTCCGGAAAGTGTGCGGGTAGCGGACGACGCCCCCGCCGGGGTCGGCGGGGGCGTCGGGATGGTGCGGGGCTTACTTGCTCTGGCAGCTCTTCTTGCGGACCTCGTACCAGACGATGCCTGGCGCCTGGAACCGGACCGCGAAGCACTGGTTCTTGTTGGCGGCTTCCCGGACCTTGTAGACGGCCGAGGCGCCGCCCGCCGTGTAGGCGATCTTGCAGATCAGCTTGGCCTTCCCCTTGAGCTTGTCGCAGGCGTATTTCATCGCCTCGATGGCGCCGGCGACGCCCGCGACGAACCAGGCGTTGTAGATCTTCTTGGTCAGCTTCTTCGAGAAGATGAGCCGGCACATGGCCTTCCACCACTCGCACTGCAGCTTGAGCGCGGGGTCGGCGACCACGGGGTAAGCGGCACCCGCGTGGTTCACCGTCTGGATGAGCGTCATGCCCTCCACCCGGTACGAGGTCGGCACCGCGTTGCCGTTGGCGTCCTTGGCCCAGGGCAGGTCGATCTCGGCGAGATAGACGTCGTTGTTGTAGATCAGGACCGTGCCGTCGTCCTCCTCGACCTCCAGCTCGCTGCCCTCGGGGGCGGAGATCGGGAAGCGGTACTCGGTCGGCGCCGAGGAGTCCTTGATGATGGTCATCGCCCGGGCGATCTGGCCGGTGCGCTGGTGGGCGTAGGCGACGCTGGGCTGCTTGGCGGCGTAGGTGACCAGGCCGGGCAGCGGCTGGCTGCCGTTGCCGGCGGCCTCCGGCATGCCGATGCCGATGTCGGTCTCGCTGACGGTCGCGACCAGGGTGCGGTCGGGGTCCGTCGCGATGGCGAAGGGCCGCTGGACGTCGCCCTCGGGGATCTCCGTGGGCGGCGTGGTCCTGGCCTCCTCGACGATCTCGGGGACGACCTGGGTGAGTGCCGCCAGGGCTGGGTCGGTGTCCGCGAAGGCCGGGGTTCCGGCGGAGTTCACGGAACTCAGGGCAACAATCGCCGACATGACGGCGACGACGGCCCGGGTGGGGATGCGCACGAATGTCCTTCCACTATCGGTGGGGGCAACGCACAAACGCCGCAAACGTAAAGATCATTATTGGCCGGTTAGGTGATCTTGGATGGCCGGACGGTAAACGTTTGCTGTCGTCAGATGTCCCGTCACGGAACGCGATGGAACGCCCTCCTTTTGGAGAACTCATAGGAAGGGACGTCTCTATGATCAGATCCAGCCGCCCACGCGGTGTCGGCTTCGTCCTGGCCTGGATGCTGGCCGTCCTCGTGGCAGCCGCCGTCGCCGCCGCGCTCACGCTGCTACCGGCGAGCACCGCGTCGGCCTCGGCGCCCGTGCCCGAGCCGACGACCTTCATCTCGACTCCCCCGGGCGGAGGCGACGTCCTGCTTGTCATGGACTACTTCGACGGGAACGACAAGCTCGTCGGCCAGTTCTGGAGGGGCTGCGGCCAGCCTTCCGGAGGCTGGGGCGTACGCCAGGGAATCCTGCGCATCTTCACTCCGCCCTGCGGGCCGTAATCACGACGGGCCGTAATCACGACGGGCCGGGCACCGGAGACGGTGCCCGGCCCTGGTCGTGCCGGTCTCAGCGCTTGACGGCGAACAAGCCCGTCTCAGCCCATGGCGGCCAGGCCGTGCACCACGGTGCTGGTCAGCGTGCCGATCTCGGCGATGCCGATGGTCACGGTGTCACCTTCGCGCAGGGTGAACGGCAGGTCGGGCACCAGGCTGGTACCGGTGGAGAGCACGGCCCCGTCGGGGAAGGCGTCGGCGCGGAACAAGTAGCCGGCCAGGTCGTCCAGGCGCCGGTGCAGCTCCGAGGTGGACGCCTTGCCGTCCCAGACCGTCTCCCCCGCCCTGGCGATGGTCAGCGTGATGTCCAGCGCGTACGGGTCGGCCACCTCCCAGACAGGCCTGATCGCCGGGCCGACCGCGCACGCGCCCAGGTAGATCTTGGCCTGTGGCAGGTACAGCGGGTTGACCCCCTCGATCGTCCGAGAGCTCACGTCGTCGACCACCGTGTAGCCCGCGATCTCGCCCGCGGAGTTCAGCACCAGGCCCAGCTCCGGCTCCGGCACGTCGATCTCGGAGTCGGCGCGCACGGCGATCCGGCCGCCGTCCCCCGACACCTTCCAGGCCACCGACTTGAAGAACAGCTCGGGCCGTTCGGCGTCGTAGACGAGTTCGTACACGTCGGCCGCCCGCTCGCTCTCGGTCACCCGCGCCTCGCGCGAGCGCCGGTAGGTGACGCCCGCGGCCCACACCTCCATCAGCCCGTCCACGGGCGCGAGCCGGCGTACGGACGCGGACGGGTGCCCCGGGCCGGCCGCGGCGGCGCACCGCTCGCGCAGCTCCGCGACGGGCATGCGGAGCAGCTCTCCGACGGTGGTTACCCCGTCCAGCTGCGTCACCTGGTCGCCGTCGTCGACGCCGACCGCGTCCGCGCTGGTCAGCGGGCTGACAAACCGTACGATATGCATAACACTCCCAGCTTCATCTGATGAAGTCCGAACTTCATCAGATGAAAGTCTATGAAAAAACCGACCGTCTCGATACTGTGCCAAACATCCGAATACGGAGGAAACCGTGGCAACTGATCCTTACCCGGACACGGCTCGGCATGCTCACGTCGTGCACGCCCTGGGTGCCCGGATCGTCGACGGTTCGCTGGTGCCCGGCACGCCCATCCCCATCGAGGAGCAGCTGGTCAACGAGCTCGGCGTGGGCCGCTCGGCCGTACGGGAAGGCGTGAAGGTGCTGGCCGGCAAGGGCCTGCTGGAGACCAGGAGGAGCGCCGGGACCCGGGTCCGGCCGCGCGAGTCCTGGAGCCTGCTCGACGCCGACGTGCTGAGCTGGCGGTTCGGCGCCGACGCCCAGGCCGGGGACATCCGGGTGCTGGCCGACCTGCGTGTCGCGCTGGAGCCCGGGGCGGCCCGGGTGGCGGCCGAGCGGGCGGACGCGGCGGCCATCCAGCGCATCGACGAGGCACTGGCCGCGCTGCACGCCACGGCCGACGACCCCGACCCCTTCATCGACGCCGACCTGGCCTTCCACCGGGCCGTGTTCGGCGCCGCCGACAACGACCTGCTGCTCTACATCTACGACATGATCAGCATCGCCCTGCGCTCGGTACGGCAGGTGCACACCCGATCGGTCGCGCACAACAAGGAAACGCTGCCCAACCACGAGCGCGTAGCCGTGGCGATCCGGCGCCGCCATCACCGCAAGGCCGAGGAGGCCATGCGCGAGGTGGTCGAGGTCGCCCGCGCCGACGCGCTCCACTGCTGAGGGAATCCATGGACGTCCTGCTCGACGTGGCCGGCCCGGTGGCCGTCATCACCCTGAACAGACCCGCCAAACTCAACGCCATCACCCCCGAGATGGCCGACGCGCTGCGCGCCTGCCTCGACCGCGTGGACGCCGACCCCGCCATCCGGGTGGCCGTGCTCACCGGCGCCGGGGAACGCTCCTTCTGCGTGGGCAGCGACATCCGCGAGCTCGACGCGTACGCCACGCCGTGGGAGTTCCGCAACCGCGGCGACTACGGCGACGCGGTCCGCGCCCTGCGCAAGCCGATCGTCGCCGCCGTCAACGGCTACGCCTACGGCGGCGGCCTGGAGCTGGCCATGGCCTGCGACATCCGGCTGGCGGCCACCACCGCCACGTTCGCCGCGCCCGAGATCAAGCTCGGCTGGATCGGCGGCAGCGGCCAGTCCGCGCTGCTGGCCCACTCCGTCGGCCCCGGCAACGCGGCCACCATGCTGCTCACCGGCGACCCGATCGACGCCGCGCGGGCCAAGGATTGGGGGCTGGTCACCGAGGTGGTGCCTCCCGACGAGCTGCTGCCGGCCGTACGAGAGCTGGCCGGGAAGATCGCCGCCCGGCCGCCGATCGCCGCCCAGACGGCCAAGGCCAACCTCAGAGCCGCGTACGCCATGCCGCTCGACCAGGCCATCCAGTACGAGCGGGACCTGCAGACCGTCTGCATGGCCACCGCCGACGCGGCCGAGGGCCGGGCCGCGTTCGCCGCCCGCCGCGAGCCGGTCTTCGAGGGGCGCTGATGGGCGTCCTCGACGGTTACCGCGTGGTCGACCTGTCCATCGCCATGGCGGGCCCGCTGGCCGCCATGCGCCTGGGCGACCTGGGCGCGGACGTGATCAAGGTGGAGCCGGTGACCGGCGAGTGGCAGCGCCACGCCCCAGCCGGGGGCGCCACGGGCAACCAGGTCAACGCCTCGTTCCTGTCCCTCAACCGCAACAAGCGCAGCCTGGCCGTGAACCTCAAGTCGGACGAGGGCCGCGACATCGTCCACCGGCTCGCCGCGACGGCGGACGTGTTCCTGCAGAACTACCGGCCCGGCGTCGCCGAGCGCCTCGGCATGGACCACGACACCATCAGCGGGCTCAATCCGCGCGTCGTCTACGTCTCCATGTCCGGGTACGGCGAGAGCGGCCCGTACGTGACGCGCCCGGGACAGGACCTGCTGCTCCAGGCCATGAGCGGCGCCATGCTCAGCACCGGCCGCGACGGCGACCCCCCGGCGCCCGCCGGCACCTACGCGATCGACGCGATCACCGCCTACAGCGCCTTCGAGGGCGCCCTGGCCGCGCTGCTGCACCGCGAGCGCACCGGTGAGGGCCAGCGGGTGAGCGTCAACATGCTCGACGCGGCCATCGCCGTGCAGATGCAGGAGCTGTCGGTCTTCACCGTCGGCGGGGTCCCGCAGCGGCGCGGGCGCGAGCCGCACGGCCACACCTACATCCGCGCGCCGTACGGGGTGTTCGCCACCAAGGACGGCTACCTCGCGCTCGGCATGCCCCGGCTCGACGGGCTGGCCGTCGCGCTCGACCTGCCCGAGCTGGCCGACATGGACGGCCACACGCAGCGCGACGAGATCACCTCGACCGTCGCCCGGCGGCTGCCCGAGCGCACGACCGCCGAGTGGCTGGACATCTGCGCCCGCCACGACCTGTGGGCGGGCCCGGTGTACGGCTACGCGGAGCTGGTGGCCGACCCGCAGGTCCGGCACAACGGCTCGTTCGTCACCTACGACCACCGCACCGAGGGCACGGTCACCACGCCCGGCTTCCCGTACGGCCTCAGCGCCGCCCCGCCCCAGGTACGCAGGGGCGCGCCGCTGGTGGGCGAGCACACCGCGGAGATTCTCGGCGAGCTGGGCTACCCGGCGGAACGCGCCGCCGAGCTGGTGGAGAAGGGCGTGCTGGCGTGCGCGGACTGACCTGGGACCACCCCCGCGGACACGCCCCGCTCGACGAGCTCACCCGTCTCGACCTGGCCGGGCCGAACCCGTACGGCGACGTGCCCGAGCCGATCGAGTGGGACCGGCAGCCGCTCGAAGGCTTCGAGTCCGAGCCGATCGCCACCCTCAGCGCGTCGTACGACGTGCTGGTGATCGACCATCCCGGACTGGGCGCGGCGCTGGACTCGCTGGTGCCGATGGACGAGCTGTTCACGCCGCCCGAGCTGGCCGATTTCCGCGCCCGCACCGTCGGCCGCTCCTACGAGAGCTACCACCTGGACGGGCGCCAGTGGGCGCTGCCGCTCGACGCGGCCGCACAGGTGGCCGCCGCCTGGCCAGGCACGCACATTCCGGAGACCTGGCCCGAGACGGTGGAGTTCGCGCGGAAGGGCGGGCGGCTGGCGCTGTGCCTGGGCGGGCCGCACGCCTTCCTCATGTTCTGCGCGTTGTGCTCGGGCGACTTCCTCGACCGCGAGGCGGGACTGCGGGCGCTGGAGCTCATGGCCGAACTGCTCGCGCTGGCCGACCCCGAGGTCTCCCTGCGCAACCCGATCGGCGTCCTCGACGCCATGGCGGCGGGCGGGCCCGACCTCTGCCCGCTGGTGTACGGGTACGCCACCTACCCGCTGGCCTTCGCCGACGCCCCCGCCTGGCCCGGCCGGGCGCCGGGGAGCGTGCTCGGCGGCACCGGGCTGGCGGTCTCCAAGAGCCGGGTGCACGACGCTGGGACCAGGGACGCCGTACGCGCCCACCTGCGCCGGTTGCTGTCGGAGCCGGTGCAGACCGGGCTGTTCCCCGCCACCGGCGGCCAGCCCGCCGCCCGCTCCGCCTGGGACGCCTCGGGCTTCTACCGCGACACCCGCGACACCGTGGAGGCGGCCTGGATCCGGCCGCGCTTCCCCGGCTACATCGGCAAGCAGGAGCGGACCTCCGCCCTGCTCCGCGACGGGCTGACCGCCCGCAGACCGGCCAGAGACCTGCTCAACGACCTGCACAGGGAGTGGACATGACCACGGCGCTGGTAACCGGCGCGGCCGGCGCGCTCGGCCAGGCGATCGTGCGCCGCCTGACGGCCGACGGCCACCAGGTGGCGGCGCTCGACCTCGACGCCGGCTCACTCGACGGCGCGCTCAACCTGGCCGCCGACCTGCGCGACCCGGCCGCCGTCGAGGACGCCTTCGCCCGTACGGCCGCGGCGCTCGGGCCGGTCGGCGTCCTGGTCAACAACGCGGCCATCTATCCCAGCAGGCCCTTCCTGGAGGTGCCGCTGGCCGAGTACGACGACGTGCACGCGGTCAACCAGCGCGCCTACTGGCTGGCGGCCCAGCACGCCGCCAGGCAGATGACCTCGCTGGGCGCCGGCGCGATCATCAACATCGCGTCGATCACCATGCACGGCGGCTGGCCCGACCTGGCCGCCTACGTCGCCACCAAGGGCGCCGCCACCGCCCTGACCAGGGCTCTGGCCCGCGAGCTCGGACCGCGCGAGATCCGCGTCAACTGCGTCTCGCCCGGCGCGTTCCCCACGGCCGCCGAGGAGATCCATCCGGATCCCGAGGCGTACAACCGGTTCGTCCTCGAACGGCAGGCGCTCCAGCGGCGCGGCCGGCCGGAGGAGCTGGCCGCCGTGGTGTCCTTCCTGGCCGGCCCCGACGCGTCCTTCGTCACCGGCCAGACCATCGAAGTCAACGGAGGGTGGGTGATGGCATGACGCCGACCCGCAGGCAACTGGCGGAGCTCACCGGCGACCCGGCCGCCATGGGCGGGGTGCGCCTGGTGACGCTCGGCGACGGCGCCGAACGCGGCATCCGGACGCTGGAGTTCCGCACCGGCTCGGGGCTGGCCTTCGACGTGCTGGTCGACCGGTGCATGGACATCGGCGCGGCCGAGCACGCCGGGCGGTCCTTCGGCTGGCGCTCCCCCACCGGCTTCCGCCATCCGGGGCTGCACGAGAACAACGACGAGGACGGCCTGTCCTGGCTGCGCTCTTTCTCCGGGCTCATGGTCACCGGCGGCCTCGACCACACGCTGTTCGGCGGCGAGGTCCCCGCCGACGCCTACCGCTACCCGCCCCGCCCGTCCGTACGGCACGGCCTGCACGGCCGCGCGGGCAACCTGCCCGCCCGGCTGAGCGGCTACGGCGAGCGCTGGGACGGCGACCGCTGCGTCCTGTGGGCCGAGGGAGAGGTACGGCAGGCGGCGGTCTTCGGCGAGAACCTGACCCTGACCCGCCGCATCGAGGCCGACCTGGGTGGGGACGAGATCCGGCTGAGCGACACCGTGACCAACGCCGGGTTCGAGCCGACGCCGCACATGTTCCTGTACCACATCAACCTCGGCTGGCCGCTGCTCGACGAGGGCGCCCGGTTCGAGGCGGACATCCGCGAGACCCTCTGGCAGAGCGACAGCGTCGCCGAGCAAGGAGCCGACCACCTGACGCTGCCGGGGCCGGTGCCGGGCTTCGTGGAGCAGGTGTACGAGCACGCGCTGAACCCCGGCGCCGAGGGCCTGCACCGGGTCGCGGTGGTCAATGACCGGCTGGGCATGGCGGTCAGTGTGGAGTTCCGGGCGGCGCAGTTCCCGTGCTTCTTCGAGTGGCTGAACCTGCGCTCCGGCAACTACGCGATCGGCCTGGAGCCGTCCACCCACCACGTGGGCGGCGACGCGGCGGCTCGCGAGGACGGCAGCATGATCTGGCTGGAGGCTCAGGAGTCGCGCACCTACCAGACCACGTTCAGGGTCGAGACGGTCTGAGTTCATAAGAAGGACCCGGTCCGCACTTTCGGTGCGGGCCGGGCCTTTTGCTTTTTCCATCGATAATTCACGAATTATCGGTCAAATCAGACGTACGTGAATGGTCGAATAGCCAGAGAGAGCCATTGATTGGCTGCGGAACGGCCTTTACCATCGAAGACGCCTCGACCGGACCACCAGCGTGAAGGCGACCGAGAATTCAATGACAGAGCCGCTCACATTCCGCGCCACCACGACCGAGGAATTACCCTCATCGCTCTGATGCTCTCCGGAAGAGATTTCCCACCCGTACTCTCAAAGCCGCCGAAATCGGCCCGCTGAGCCGACGGGTTACATTCCACGATCAGAGAGTGCGAGGAAACATGCCCCCCGAGCAAGCGGAACACCGGCTGAGCCTGGACACCCGGGCCGCGCGCAACCTGGCCACCACCACCAAGACCCGTCCGCAGATGCAGGCCATCACCTCCCGCTGGCTGCTGCGCATGCTTCCGTGGGTGGATGTGGCCGGGGGCACCTATCGGGTCAACCGCCGGCTGACCCACGCGGTGGGACGTGGCCGGGTCAGCGTGGTGCAGAACGGCGCCGACGACGTGTGGATCATCTCGGAGACGCTCACGGAGCTGCCCGCCCTGCGCGGGTTCGGCGACCTGGACGTGCTGAGCGCGCTCGCCTCGACGTTCACGGCGCGGCGGTTCCAGGCCGGGGAGGTCATCGTCGAGGCCGGGACGCCGATCACCGAGACCTTCGTCATCGCCCACGGCCGGCTCAACCGGCTGTCCACCGGCCAGTACGGCGGCACGGTGGTCCTCGGGGTCATCGCGGACGGTGACCAGTTCGGCGACGAGGCCTTCGCGCAGGACGATCCCCGGTGGCCGTGCTCGATCCAGGCCACGACCGCCGGGACGGTCATGGTGTCGCCGCGGCGGGAGTTCCAGCGGCTGCTCGACCAATCGCCCGCCCTGCGGGAGCACATCCAGCGTTACCTGGAGGGCACCCGCAAACCGGTCAACAAGCGCGGCGAGGCGGCGGTCCACGTGGCCGCCGGGCACGTCGGCGAGCCGGACATCGGCGGCACCTTCGTGGACTACGAGCTCCACCCTCGCGAATACCCCCTGAGCGTCTCGCAGACCGTCCTGCGGGTCCACACCCGCGTGGCCGACCTCTACAACGAGCCGATGAACCAGTTCGAGGAGCAGCTCCGCCTGACGATCCACGAGATCCGCGAACGCCAGGAATGGGAGCTGCTCAACAACCGCGAGTTCGGGCTGCTGCACAACGCCGACTACAGCCAGCGGATCAACACCTGGTCCGGTCCCCCGACCCCGGACGACCTGGACGATCTGATCAGCATGCGCCGCAAGACCCGCCTGCTGCTCGCCCATCCCAAGGCCATCGCCGCCTTCTTCCGCGAATGCAACAAGCGCGGCCTGACCGTGGGCAGCGCCAACGTCAACGGCCACGAGATCCCGGCCTGGCGCGGAATCCCGATCTTCCCCTGCGGCAAGATCCCGATCACCGACGGGCACACCAGCTCGATCATCGCCATGCGCACCGGCGAGGAGGACCAGGGAGTGGTCGGCCTGAACCAGGTCGGCCTCCCCGAGGAGTACGAGCCCGGCCTGAACGTCCGCTTCATGGGGATCAACAGCCAGGCGGTGATGTCCTACCTGGTCAGCGCCTATTACTCGACGGCGATCCTGGTGCCCGACGCGATCGGGATCCTGGAGAACGCCAACATCGCCGCCCCCCGCTCCTGACGATCCTAGGAAGAGGGCCGCATGCCCGCAGACGACACCGCAGAGCCGCCGGCCGCCATCACGCTGCCGGCCGGCCCCTCCGTCCGCCGAGCCGCCGAAACCCAGGTCCAGGCCCTACCTGAGCAGCCCGCCGGAGCGGACGCGCTGGCCCGGATGGCGGCGGGTCCCACCGGCCTGGGCACCTCGGCGCTCCACGTCCCATCCCCGGACCAGTGGCCCCCGCCCAGGGTCTGCGAGCACGACGGGCACGAACCCCCGCAGCCGCGGCTGACCCTTTCGAGCGCCATGCGCGCGCACGACCTCGCGCCGCTCGCCTACCGGGAGCGGGAGTGGGGCGACGGGTCGTATCCCCCGCTGTACTGCCCTGAGACCGTACGCATCGACGAGGACCTGGGCGAGGAGGTCAACCGGCGCCTGGTGGCGTGGGCGGAGCGGGTCGGGCTCCACGAGGGCCGGATGAAGGTGTTCAGCGACACGGGCTACGGCCGGCTGGCCATGCTCACGCACCCCGACACCGACGACCCCGACATGCTGCTGATCGCGGCGCAGACGAACGCCGCCTGGTGGGCGGCCGACGACTACTACGCCGACGAGAGCGACCTGGGCGCGACGCCGACCGAACTGCCACCGCGGCTGGCCCTGGTGATGTCCGCCATGGACCCGCCCCCGCCCGTGGGCGACTACACCCGCCAGCTCGAGGAGACGATCCAGGCCGACCCCGTCCTGGTCTCGCTGCGGTCGAGCATCAGCCACATCTCCCGCCACGCCACCCCGTCACAGATCGGGCGCGTCTGCAACATCACCTCTCAGATGTACGTGAGCTGGGCGGCCTACGCGGCTTGGCGCTACCTGGAGACGCCGCCACCGGTCTGGCGCTACCTCGCGGCCCGTCAGCACGACAGCTTCTACACCTCCATGACGCTGATCGACATCGTGGGCGGCTATCACCTGCCCGCCGACCTCTTCTTCGACCGGCGCTTCCACACCGCGCTCATGCAGGCGGGCACCGCCAGCGTCCTGGTCAACGACCTGTATTCCGTCGAGAAGGAGGCCGCGGACGAACTCCCCGACTCCAACGTGATCCTGCTCATCGCGGCCGAGGAGAAGTGTTCCATCCGCGAGGCGACCCAACGCGCGGTCGCCCTCCACAACGATCTCGTCAAGGGCTTCGAATCCAGCCATCGCGCGCTCATTTCCCTCCGGTGTCCCGAGCTCCACCGGTTCCTGCGCGGCGCGCAGGCGTGGATGGCCGGCTGCCTCGAATGGCACGGCTCCACCAGCCGCTATCAGTCTTGACCGCACCCCCGGTAGTTCATGAAGAAGGGAATCCCTCAGGTGACCGCTACGCAGGACTCCTCCGTTCTCAGCAGCCTCTACCAACGATCCGTCGCCGACTACTGGAACACCGAGCAGAACCCGGTCAACCTCCGGCTGGGCGAAGTGGACGGCATCTACCACCATCACTACGGCATCGGCGAGGTCGACTGGAGGGTCCTGGACGGCCCCGCGGAGACCCGGGACGAACGCGTGATCAAGGAACTCCACCGGCTCGAATCGGCGCAGGCCGACTTCCTCATGAGCCGGCTCGGCCCACTCGAACCCCATCACCGGGTCATGGACGCGGGCTCGGGCAGAGGCGGCTCCAGCATCGTCGCCAACCTGCGGTTCGGCTGCCACGTGGACGGCGTCTCCATTTCCGAGTCGCAGGTCGCCTTCGCCAACGAGCAGGCCAGGAAGCGCGGCGTGGCCGACAAGGTGCGCTTCCACTTCCGCAACATGCTCGACACCGGCTTCGAGTCTGGAACGTTCCAGGCGATCTGGAACAACGAGAGCACCATGTACGTCGAGCTCTCGCTGCTGTTCGCCGAGCACGCCCGGCTGCTGAGCCGCGGTGGCCGATACGTGTGCATCACCGGCTGTTACAACGACGCCTACGGCCTGCCGTCGCGGGCCATCAGCCAGATCAACGCGCACTACATCTGCGACATCCATCCGCGCAGCACCTACTTCAAGGAAATGGCGGCCAACCGCCTCGTCCCCATCAGCGTCGTGGACCTCACGCCCGCGACGATCCCCTACTGGGAACTCCGCGCCCAGACCGCCCTGGCCACCGGCATCGAACAGCCCTTCCTCGACGCCTACAAGAACGGCAGCTTCCAGTACCTGCTCATCGCGGCCGATCGCGCCTGACAGACATGCCGTCCCGGCCGCCGGCGACGCGAGCGTCGCCGGCGGCACCCCTCCCTGGGCGGCGCTCAGAGGCGTGTACCGGGCGGTAAAGTGGTGTGATCGTGGTAACCCGTAACGACGTGGCGCGCCTGGCCGGGACCTCGCCCGCCGTGGTCAGCTATGTGATGAACAACGGCCCCAAGCCGGTGTCCGCGGCGACCCGGAGCCGGGTGCTGGCGGCCGTCGAGGAGCTGGGCTACCGTCCCAACGCCGTGGCCAGGTCGCTGCGCGCGCGGCGGACCTGGACGATCGGCGTCATCGCCTCCGACAGCGCGGGCGGCAAGAGCCCGTTCTTCGGCGAGTTCACCAGATCGTGCGAGGACGTGGCCTGGGAGCGCGGCTACTCCGTCCTGCTCGGCAACTCGGCCGAGGATCCCGCACGCGCCGAGGGCTACGTACGCTCGTTCATGGAGCGGCAGGTCGACGGCCTGGTGCTGATGCGGGTGCGCCCGTCGCCCCAACAGGTCAAGGAGATGGAGGGCGGCATCCCGGTCGTGACGATCGACCACGAGGCGCCCCCCTTCTTCTCCAGGCTGGCCGTGGACGATGAGGAGGGCGGCCGGCTCGCGGCCGCGCACCTGGCGGGGCACGGCCACACCCGGCTCGCGTTCATCGGAGGGCCGCTGGACATCACGGCGGTCGAGCTGCGGCTGGCAGGGTGGCGCAGGGGGCTGGCCGAGGCCGGGCTCGACAGCTCACTGGTCGCGCTGGGCCCGCTCAGCATGGAGGGCGGCTATTCGGCCGCCGTCGAGCTGCTGGCCCAGCGGCCGACCGCGGTGTTCGCCACCACTGATCATCAGGCGATCGGCGCCATGCGCGCCGCCGCCGACCTGGGCCTGCGGGTGCCCGGTGACCTGGCGATCGTCGGGTTCGACGGGGCACGCGAGTCGGCGTTCACCGTGCCGGGCCTGACGACGATCAGGCAGCCGATCGACGAGATGGCCCGCTTCGCCACGGAGACGCTGATCGCCGGGGTCGAGCAGGGCGCCCACCAGCCGGTGACGAAGATCTACCCCGCCGAGCTCGTGGTCCGCGGCTCGTGCGGCTGCCAGGACCGGCGGACGCCTTAGGTGGCGTGATCCGCCGCCACGGTCCTGGCGACGATCTGCGCGGCGACCTCGTCCGCGCGCGCCGCCACCGTGATCCTCGTGCGGCCCGCGCCTTCCGTGAACACGCTCACCCCATCGGGACCGATCGCCACGTGGCCGTCCGGCGTGAAACCGAACAGATCGGGCGCCAGCAGGGTCAGCACCGTGATCGGGTCGTGCGGGCTGTTCCACTCCTCGTTCCAGAACCGCCACCACTGCTCGATCTCCGCCTTCAGCGCCTGCCCGAACTCGCCTGCCTCAGCGATCCTGGCCACGTCGCCGGCGTCCAGCCGCACGGTCGTGGTGATCTCCAGCCCGGTCACGGTGATCGGGGCGCCGGAGTCGAACACGATCTTCGCGGCCTCGGGGTCGCACTTGAAGTTGTGCTCCGGCTTCGCGGAGTCGAAGCGCCCGCCCATGATCCACAGGTGCCCGACGTTCGCCACGAACTCCGGGTCGGCCTGGATGGCGTTCGCGATGTTGGTCAGCGGGCCGATCGCGACGACGTCGATCTGGCCCGGTGCCTGGCGTACCAGCTCGGTGAGGTAGGCGGTGGCGTCCGGCTCATGGGAGATCCGCTCGGTGTCGAGGTCGGGGAAGAGCTTGCCCTCGTGACCCGCCCACCAGACCTCGCGGTCGGTGAGCGTCTTCTCCGCGCCGGGCACCACGGTGAGGGTACGGCCGGCCAGCCGTACCAGCCGCTGGGCCAGGCGCGCCCGCAGCGCCGTGTCACCGTAGACGGTGACGCAGCCGAGCAGGTCCACCTCCGGCGACCCGAGCAGGACGGCCAGCGCGAGCGCGTCGTCCACGTCGGAGCCGAGGTCGGTGTCGAGAACGATCTGACGGTCAGCCATGATGGCCTTTCTCTATTTGAGCCCGGTCGTCGCGATGGACTGGGTGAACTGGCGCTGGAAGCGCAGGATGATGACCAGCGGGATCACGGTCAGCACGACCGAGCCGGCGAACAGCTGCCCGTAGTCGATGGTGAACTGCCCGCGCATGTTGGCCAGCGCGATCGGCCCCAGCTGGTGCTGGGCGTCGGTGCCGATGAGCAGCGGCCAGACGTACGCCTGCCACTGGAAGATGAACAGCGTCAGACCCGCACTGACCAGGGCGGGACGCGACAACGGCAGATACAGCCGGGCGAACACCCCGAACCACCCCAGCCCGTCGATCCGCGCCGCCTCCACCAGCTCGGCCGGGACGGCCAGGAAGAACTGACGCAGCAGGAAGATCGCCAGGCCGTGACCGAGTCCGGGCAGAATGAGGCCCGCGTAGGTGTTCTGCAGGTTCCAGTCGCGAAACAGCGTGGCCAGCGGGATCGCGATCGCGTCGAACGGGATGAGGAAGCTCAGCACGACGAGGCCGAAGAGCACGCCCTGGCCCCGGAATCTGATGGCCGACAGGCCGAACGCCGCCGCCGCGGAGATGGCCAGGCCGATCAGGACGGTGGCCAGCGCGACGAGCAGCGAGTTGGCGATGGCCCGGCCGAAGCCGCCCGTCAGCAGCGCCAGATAGTTGGCGAGCGTCGGGTCGGCGGGGATCAGCGAGTTGCCGAGGTTGCCCGTGCCGCGCAGCGAACTGCTGAGCGCCCACAGCAGGGGCAGCGCGAAGGCGAGGCCGACGACGCCGGCGAGTGTCTTTCTGAGCATGCTCAGTCCTTGGCGCGCAGCAGGCGAAACTGGACGATGACGACCGCGAGCACGACCAGCACCAGCAGCATGACCTCGGCCTGGGCCAGGTTGAGGTCGCCGACGCTGTAGGCGCGGGTGAAGATGTCGAACATGGTGACGTTCGTGGAGCCCTGCGGGCCGCCGTTGGTCAGCATCTGGACCGGGGCGAAGACCAGGAAGTTGGAGACCGTGTCGGCCACCAGGACGAACGCCAGCGGCCTGCGCAGCAGCGGCAGCGTCACGTGCCAGAATCTGGCCCAGGACGAGGCGCCGTCGATGGCCGCCGCCTCGTAGAGCGCGCGCGGGATGTCCTGCATGCCGGCGATGAGGAACATCATCCAGTAGCCGACCCCGATCCACGACAGCAGCACGATCAGGCACCACAGCGCCTGCTGCGGCGAGGTCAGGAACGGCTGCTGCGGGATGCCCAGCACGTGCAGCACGGCGTTGAGCATCCCGTCGGGCCGGTAGGCCACGCTCCAGATGGCCGCCGACACCGCCGGCGGCACCGCGATCGGCAGGATCACCAGGGAGCGCAGGAAGCGCACCCCGGCGAACTTCCGCGTGTAGAGGACCGCCAGCGCGAGGGCGACCGCGATCTGCAGCGGGTTCACGATCAGGCTGAACACCAGCGTGACCTTGACGCTCTGCAGGAACGTCGGGTCGTCGAACAGCGTCGCGTAGTTGCCGAGGCCGACGAACGACGTCTCGCCGGTGACCAGGCTGGTGTGCCGCAGGCTGCTGCCCACGGCGATGGCCGCGGGGATCAGCCGGAGCGCCAGCAGCGCCACCAGCGCGGGCGCCAGGAAGGCCAGCGCGACCTTCATCGAAGCTGCTTCCAGGCGGTGGTGATCTCCTGGGTCGCCTGGTCGAGCCGGGCCTTGGGGTCGGCGCCGTTGCGGATGTCGGCGAACGCCTTGGTCATGATGTCCTCGAACTGGATGTAGCCGACCGACCTGGGCCGCGCCACCGCCGTGTTCTGGGCGTCGTACTTCATGATCTCGCCGACGCCCTTCGCCTTGGCGTCGAGCAGGGGTACGTACTTGTCGAACGCCGCCTTGTTCGACGGGATGATCGTGGTGTTCTGCGTGGTCTGGAGGTTGCCTTCGGGGTCGAGCGCGGCGTACTCGATGAACTTCTTCGTCGCCGCCTGCCTCTTGGAGGCCGGGTTGACGCCCCATGACCACGAGCCGGTCGGGGTCGCCGGCTTGCCGCCCTGGAAGTAGGGGTACGGTGCCACGCCCCACTTCAGCCCCTTGGCCGCGGCGAACGTGCCCACGTCCCACGGGCCGCCGGCGAAGAAGGCCACCTTGCCCTCGCTGAACAGCGGCGAGGTCTGGAAGGAGCCGACGCCGCGCGGGGCCAGCTTGTTCGCGAACAGGCCGTGGTACCAGGTCATCGCCTTGAGCCAGCCGTCGGTCGTGATGGCCGGGGTCAGCATCTCGGGACCGGTGATCCCGGATCCGCCGCCGAGCGACTCGGCGAGGCTCTGCAACTGGTAGAACTGCTCGATCTGCTCAGGGATGACCGCCCACTGGGCGCCGGCCTTCTCCTGCGCCTTCTTGCCGGCCTCGACCGTCTGCTCCCATGTCCACCGCTTGGCCGGGTCGCTCGGCGGTGGCTGGACGCCCGCCTTCTCCAGCAACTCGGTGTTGTAGAAGAGGAACTGGTCGGAGGTCCAGATGGGCAGCGCCCACAGCTTGTCCCTGAAGACGTTGACCTCGTACTGTCCGGGGAGCGCGGCGCTCTTGACCTTGTCCGTCAGGTCGCTCAGGTCGGTGAGGAAGCCGCGGGTGGCGAGAGCGGCGACGCGCGGCTGGTCGACCGTGTAGACGTCGATCGAGTCGTCCTTGGCCGCGAGGCGCTGCTGGAGCACACTGTTGAGCTGGTCGAAGGGCACCTGGGTGTAGTTGACCTTGGTCCCCGGATTCTTGGCCTCGAACCCGGCGATGACCGGGGCGAAGGTCTTGGGGTCCTCGGGGCCGACGAACTGGATCGGGCCCGAGGCGTCGGCGGCCTGGCTCGCGCTGCCCGACCCGCCCGACCCGCCCGACCCACCTGAGCCGCAGGCGGCCAGGGCGCCGGCCAGGGCTGTCGTGGCGATAACCACCCTGAAGAACTTCATCCCCTAGCTCCTTCTGGACCGAGGTCTACACGTGTCACCTTCAGGCGGCCAGGATGCCACCAAGCGCGCAGAAGGACAAGGGCCAGGTCAGGCGGCCCGTACGCCGCCCGACTGGACATTTAGGACGCATCACCTAAAGACGTTGACATACCCGCAAACCGGGCCATAGATTTTTTGCGAAACGTTTTCACCAACTCGTCTCGGCCCGCTGCTGCGCCGAGCCGCCCAGGCCGGAGTGGAATGACTTCGTTAGGCTCGGGCCCGGCGCGACGGAGCAGGCATCTGACGGCCTCGCCGCGACTGGGCACGCACACCCTCACCGCCGGACGCGGACTGCTCTTCGGCGGCGACTACAACCCCGAGCAATGGCCAGAAGAGGTCTGGATCGAGGACGTCGAGCTGATGAGGGCGGCCGGGGTCAACCTGGTCACCGTCGGCGTGTTCAGCTGGGCGCGGATCGAGCCGCAGCCGGGCGCGCGCGACTTCGGCTGGCTCGACCGGGTCCTCGACCTGCTCGGCTCGGCCGGGATCGCGGTCGACCTGGCCACCCCGACCGCCTCGCCGCCGCCGTGGCTGGGCCACCGCTGGCCGCGCACCCTGCCCGTGGACGAGTCGGGACACCGGCTCTGGTACGGCTCGCGCAACCAGTTCTGCCCATCGTCCCCGGCCTACCGGGAGAAGGCGCTGGCCATCGTCACCGACCTCGCCGACCGCTACGCCGGGCACCCGGCGCTGGCGCTGTGGCACGTGGGCAACGAGTACGGCCAGGTCTGCCACTGCGGTGACACGGCGGCGGCGTTCCGCACCTGGCTGCGGGAGCGCTACGGCGACCTGGACGCCCTGAACGAGGCGTGGGGCACCAGCTTCTGGAGCCAGCGCTACGGCGAGTGGGCCGAGATCATCACCCCGCGCCGCGCCCCGTACATGATCAACCCCACGCAGCAGCTGGACTTCTGGCGGTTCTGCTCGGACGCGCTGCTCGCGCACTACCGCGCCGAGCGCGACATCCTGCGCGAGCGCACCCCGGACCTCCCCATCACCACGAACTTCATGGGCCTGTTCAAGCCCGTCGACTACTGGGCGTGGGCGCCCGAAGAGGACATCGTCTCCAACGACTGGTACCCCGACCCCGCCGACCCGCTCTCCCCCGCCCGCTCGGCGCTCACCCACGACCTGACCCGCTCACTCGGCGGCGGACGGCCGTGGCTGCTGATGGAGCAGGCCACGAACGGGGTGAACTGGCGCCCGCACAACCTCCCCAAACCGCCCGGACAGCTGCGGCTGGAGTCGTTGCAGGCGCTCGCCCGCGGCGCCGACGGTCTGTGCTACTTCCAGTGGCGGGCCTCCCGGTTCGGGGCCGAGCGGTTCCACGCCGCGATGGTGCCGCACGCGGGACCGGAGACCCGGCTGCACGCCGAGGTCCGCGCCCACGGCAACGAGCTGCGCGGGCTGGCCTCGGTGGCGGGCACGCCGGTGCCCGCCAAGGTGGCGATGGTGCACGACTGGGCCAGCTGGTGGGCGCTGGAGGAGCGCGGCCGGCCCAGTGACCGGCTCACCCTGCCCGACCAGCTCCTGCGCTTCTACCGGCCGCTGTGGGAGCGCGGCGTGACCGTGGATCTGGTGCCGCCGTCCGCGGACCTCACGGGGTACGCCCTGACCGTGGTGCCGAACCTCTACCTGATCAGCGACGGGGACGCCGCGTCCCTGACCGAGTACGTGCACCGCGGCGGTGTGCTGCTGGTCGGCCCCTTCTCGGGGGTGGCGGACCCGCGGGGGCACGTCCGTACCGGCCGCTTCCCCGCGCCGCTGCGCGAGGTGCTGGGCGCGTCCGGCGAGGAATGGCTGCCCGCGCAGGAGGACCGGCCGGTGCGCTGCCACTGGGCCGACGGCACCGGCTTCACCGCGCGGATCTGGACCGAGCTGATGGCCGCCGAGGGCGCCGAGCCGGTGGCCACGTTCGCCGACGGCGACCTGGCCGGCCGCCCGGCGGTGCTACGGCACGAGAGCGGCGCGGGCGTCGCCTGGTACGTGGCGACCGTGCCTGAGGCCGACGGGCTGTCCGAGCTGACCGCGCGGGTGCTGGCCGACGCGGACGTGACCGGCGCACTGCCCGAGCTGCCGCCCGGCGTCGAGGCGGTACGCCGGGGACCCGTGCTGTTCGTGCTCAACCACGGCGACGAGACGCGGCGCGTGCCGATCCCCTATCCGGCCGAGGACCTGCTGACCGGGTCCACGGCCGACGGCACGGTGACACTGGCGCCGCGCGCGGTCGTCGCACTGCGGCCTCTCGACTGATCCCGTCAGAGCTGAGCCCGCCAGAGGTGATCCCGCCGAGCTGAGCCCATCAGAGCGCCAGACGGGCCGGGAATCCGCCGGTCGCGATCGGGCTCCAGCGGTCGATGTGCAGGCGGATGAGGGACTTGCCCTGCCGCTCCATGGCGGCACGGTAGTCATCCCAATCGGGGTGTTCGCCGGAGATGCACCGGTAATAGTCCACCAGCGCGTCGAGCGCCTCGGGCATGTCCAGCACCTCGGCCCGCCCGTCGACCTGGACGTACGGGCCGTCCCAGTCGTCGGACAGCACGCAGATCGACGCCCGCTCGTCACGGCGGGCGTTGCGCGTCTTGGCCCGATCGGGATAGGTGGACACCACGATCCGGCCGCCTTCGTCCACCCCGCAGGACACCGGCGAGAGCTGGGGCCGCCCGTCGGCACGGGTGGTCGACAGCAGGCCGTGATGCCTGGGACGGAGAAAATCGAGGAGTTCGGGCAGTTCGACACGGTTGGCGGTCGCGACCCTCGGAGCCATTTCTTCCCATACCTTTCCGCGCCCGGCCATCGGCGGCGGCCGGCGCCAAGGCTCCGATCCTTTCACCTCCTCGGGTCAGGCGACGGGTCGCGTTCCGTTGTGGCGCTCGGACGGCTCAGATAGGCGCCGACCGCGACGCAGACCGCCGCGAGAGACAGGACCAGCAGTCGCGCCGGCTGAGTCGGAGCCGCCTCCGGGGTTTCCGGCCCCCACTGAGAGAGATTGGGGAAGGAGTTGTAGTAGTAGCCGACTCCGTACAGCAGCCCGACGATCACCGAGAGCCGCGCGGCGGCCAGGAAGTACGATCGCGGACGCGCCGACAACGCGGCGATCAGCAGCATCACGAGCAGAGCGGGCTGGTAGGCGGCGGCCAGCTGGTTCCTGCCGGTGGTCAGGTGATACACGTCGACCAGGTCGTACGTCACGAGCAGGGTCGCGGCCAGCCCGAGCGCCATCGGGACCCACGGCAGGCCCTGGCGCGCGTGACGGACAAGGTGGAGGACGGCCAGCACGACGAAGCCGCCGGCGAGGGCGACCGTGGCGATCCATATCGCGGTCTCCCCCGGACCACGCGTGATGGCTTCGGGGGCGGCGAGATGGGCGGTGATCGCGGCCAGAGCCAGGACGGCCACGACCCGGTCGAGGAATCTCCACCGGCCGGGGGCGGCAGATGTCGTCTCGAACAGCACGGCCGCGAGCACCAGGACGCCCGCGGCGGCCGCCACCCATCCGGCTACGGGCTGCGGTCCCCGTGCCCAGGAGAAGACGGACAGCTCGCCGAGGTAGACGGCGGCGAGCCCGAACGTGGCGCCGACGGCCACGTCGCGCTCAAGGCGGCCGGGCGGCAGCAGGCCGACCAGGACGGCGGCGGTCACCAGAAGCGCCAGCCAGATCGAGGCGATCGGCGTGGCGAGCGCGATCATCGGCGTGCTGACCAGCAACAGGGCCGCCAACAGCGCCAAGGCCCGCACGGGAATGAGCCACCTCGACGGCCCGACCGCCGATGACGCGGGCACGGACGGGGAGACCGTGCTGGTCGCAGGCGTGAGTGTCGGAAGCGTTGGTTTGGGCGTGGGCGTCGGTGTCGGCGACGCGGGTGTCGCAGGCGCGGGCGTGGGTGGCGCGGGCTTTGGTGTCTTGGGTGCTGCCCCGACGGGCTCGGCGGGCCCACTGGCCCGTTTCGCGACCCGGGGAGGCGTGGCCTCGGCGCCCAGGGCCTTGGTGGCGGCCCCCGACACGAGTCGGCTGTCGTCGTCGGCCAGCGCCTCCAGGGCCAGCCGTGCCGCCAGGGCCAACCCTTCGTGCCTGCTGTGGCGCAGCCGTTCCAGCTCCCCGACCGCACCGGCCCTGATCTTGGCGATCGGGTGGTCGATCGCGTGCTGGAGTTCTTCCGGCAGTGACACCGGCCGGCTGACGGGCCGCGCTCTCCTGGCGATGTACATGTCGCCCTGCACGTCGAACGTCCACTTGCCCGGTGTCTGGCTGGGTGTGGTGCGCCGTACGGTGTCGTAGACGTGGTCGTACAGCTCGTCGATGGCGACATAGCCATCCGAGTCCCGGTCGGCCTCGCCGCTCTCCAGCCCTTCCACCAGGGCGCTGGTGAAGACGGAGGGCGACAGCTCCTGGGTGTCCGCCAGCTCGGTGCCGTCGAAGGCGTACTCCATGGCGTTGGACGCGGTGATCACCACGCGACCGCGCCCGCCGAACTGCTCCTCGACGTTGACGCCCAGTCCGGCGCGCGGCAGCGCCCCGCGCGCGAAGGCGCCCGCGTAGCAGCAGTCGAGCAGCAGGACGATGCGGCGCGACCGGCTGCGACTCATCCGCCGGTTGACGAACTCGGCCGGCACCGCGGTCGCCGCGAGCCGGTTGAGCTTGGTGGTGGGCGTGGCGAAGTACAGTTCGCCGGATTCGTCCTTGACGCCGTGACCCGAGAAGTGCAGCAGGAGGAGATCGTCGGGATCGCGGTCGGCGAAGAACTCCTCCACCGCCTCGTTGACGTCCTGCGTGGTCTCGTTGAGCATCGTCCGGACATCGAACCCGCCGATCCGGCGGTCTCCCAGCACGCGGGCCAATGCCTGGGCGTCCAGCGACGGGGCGCGCAGCCGCCGCAGCCCGGGATCGGCGTACTCGTCGCTCGCCACGATCAGCGCCATCCGAGTGCCGCTCAGCGGACGCTCGCCGCCGCGGGCGGCGCGCCGGCGCAGCCACTCGTCGGTGAGCCGCCGCTGCTCGCGGGACGGTACCCCGGTCAGTTCGAGCAGGTCGCCGTCGACGCCGAGCTTGACCGAGCGGTTCTGATCGCGCTGCAGCCAGGCCGTCACCGCGTTCACGACCGCCGCGAGCAGGTCCATGCCCGCCAGCGAGATGACCAGGCCGCCCACGGCGAATGACAGGATCGCCCTGGCCCCCGGTGGCGGCTCTCCGGTCTCGGGTGCGACGTCCAGTACGTCGAGTTCGAGTAATTCGCCGCGCAACCCGGCTGTCAACCGCTCCAGCTCCTGCGCGTCCGCGCCGCCGTCGACCACGTGCACGGTCAGCCGCGTCACCTCATCGGCCATCCACTACCCCCCGCCCCGGAGCGTGTCGAGCGCATCATAAGCCCGGGGATCGACCCTCGAACAGCCCGGATATCGTGAGCGTATGGACATGATCGAAGCCCCACGGCTGGTCCTGCTGCCCCTGCGGGTCGAGCACGCGGACGAGATGGCCGTCGTGCTCGCCGATCCCGCCCTGCACGCCTTCATCGGTGGCGCGCCCGCGACCGCGCAGGAGTTGCGCAGCCGCTACGAGCGGCTGGTCGCCGGGCCGGTCGGCTGGCGCAACTGGGTGATCCAGCTGCGTGAGGACGGCGCTCTGGTGGGCTACGTGCAGGCCACGATCGACCGCCGGACCGCCGAGCTCGCCTGGGTGGTCGGCACCCCCTGGCAGGGCCGTGGCCTGGCCGGCGAGGCCACCAAGGCGCTGGTCGGCTGGATCGCGGGCCAGGAGATCGACACGATCGTCGCGCACATCCACCCCGACCACGCCGCCTCGGCCGCCGTCGCCGCCTCCGTCGGACTGCGCCCCACCGACCGGTGGCAGGACGGCGAGGTGCGCTGGGAGGCGCCGGTATGAGAGTGGCGGTCCTGTCCGACACCCATGCCCCTCGGCATTGGAAGTCGTGCCCGGACCGGGTGGCCGCACAGTTGCGAGGGGCCGACGCCATCCTGCACGCGGGCGATGTCTGCACGGGTGCGGTGCTGGCCGAGCTGGCGGCGTACGCGCCGCTTCACGCGGTGAAGGGCAACAACGACGGACCCGACGTGGACGCGCCCGAGACGCTGGAGCTCGAGCTCGCCGGGCTCCGGGTGGCGATGATCCACGACAGCGGTACGGCCAAGGGACGGTGGGAGCGTATGCGGCGACGTTTCCCGGACGCCGAGCTGGTGGTGTTCGGGCACTCGCACATCCCGCTCGACCATCACGAGGACGGGCTGCGGATCTTCAACCCGGGCTCCCCGACCGACCGCCGCCGTCAACCGCACGGGACGATCGGGCTGCTCGTGATCGAGGAGGGGCGCCTGGTGTCGACGGAGATCGTGCCCGTCACCTGATGGCGCCGCTCCCCCGGCGTGACGAGTGCCGACGGACCGGCCCGCCCCGATCCCCGGCGGACGGCCGAATCCGCCGTTCCGATCAGCCGTTCAGGGCCTTGTTGACCACTGCGGTATAGGCGTAGAACGCCTTGGTGCGGTTCGCCGGATTCTCGATCGAGCTACGGGTGAGATCGCCGTCGGCGAAGAACCGCTTCCGCTGGGCGCTGCTGATCTCCAGCTGAAGGCCCTTGCCACGGCGGTTCTTGTTGGCGATGTTGTCCGGGCTCGACCCGTCGAGACCGTCCGGGATCTCCCGCGCGACCGTGAACCCGGCGGCGCGCAGCCCGGCGGTGACCCGCTCGACCAGCGCCGTGTCCCGGCCGCCGACGTACGTGCTCGCCTCGGTGCTGTCGGAGTAGCCGTGCCAGGAGACGGTACGGTCGACCCGGGACAGCAGCGTGAGCGCCCGCGGCTCGTCGAACCGGCTGGCGGTGATGTGCAGGGTGCCGTTGCCCGTGGACTTGATGCCCTCGAACGCGTAGAAGGCGGCGTCGCTCGCCTGGGCGCTGTAATCCGCGAGCTGGGACGTGCCGGCCTCGATGCTTCCTCCGTGGATGGCGATGTGCGCCACCTTCGCGCCCTGAGGGAAGCGCTGCACACGCCGGTAGTCGGTGCCCTCAGTCTCATGCGCGGCGAGCTCGGCGTAGTTCGCGTACGTGTCGGCGAGGCGGTGCTGGGCGGCGGCGGAGGCGGGCGCCGGGACGAGCGCGACGCCGCTCGCGACGAGGGCGACCCCGGCGAGACCTCGTACCGTCGGGAGAACGCTTGCCATGGTCATGCCCCCAGCTTTGGAAAACGGTTGATGAGTCCGCGGTAGTGGACTCGGCTTTACCCGATTATACGTAGCGGACCGATCTTGGACGGCTCCGATTTACCCGCCCGCACGTGGCGGACCGGCCCCGGACGACGCCGATCCGATCGCGTGCGAGACTGCTGGCATGGCCCATTCGCATGACGCCCATGCGCATGACGCGGACGCGCTCTGTGACGTCGCCCATGGCGAGGCGGCGGCCGGTGCCGAAGGCCGCACCCTCGTCGCCGTGTTCGCCTCACCGGTCGCCGATTACCTGCTGCGCTACGGCGCCGACCTGGGATTCCGCGGGATCCTCTTCGAGCCCGACCCGGGCCGGGCCGCCGCGCCGGAGGGGTTCGAGGTCGTCACCGCGCCCCCGGCGGATCTGGACGGCACCGCGGACATCGTGCTCACCGACCACCACCGTCCCGAACTCGCCGCTGTGCTGCACGAGCTGCTCGCGCACAAGTGCCGGTGGATAGGAGTGATGGGCAGCCCGCGTCATCCGGCGCCCTACCTCCAGGCGCTGGCCGAGTTGGGCGCGCGGGAGGAGGACATCGCCCGCGTGCACCGGCCGATCGGGCTCAACATCGGCTCGCGCACGCCACCGGAGATCGCCGTCGCGACGCTGGCCGGTCTGCTCGCCGACCGCAACGGACGGCCGGGCGGCTTCACCTTCTGAAGCCACCCGGCCAGGGTGCCTGGTTCAGCAGGGGGTCTCGACGAAGTCCTTGTAGATCGAGCGGGAGCCCCATCTGGACTCGGCGCCTTCGCAGTCCTCGTACATGGCGCCCACCACCGTGGTGTGGCTGGAGTCGGAGTAGTACGTGGTGACGCAGTGGTAGCCGAGCGCGCAGACCCGGGCGTAGGCGGGAGCGCTGGTGAAGGTCGTGAGGGTGGCGAGGGCGAGGAGTACGGCCAGCAGTACGCGGCGAATCATGAAGATCCTTCCCGATCGAGGAAGCAGCACTGCCGTTGATGATCGATCACCGGGGGCCCGAGCTCAAGACGCGTGAGGATCTTGACTTCTACTGTCCTGAGCTCGGGTGGCCGACGGTCATGAAAAGGCGGCAGGCTTAGCCGAGAGTGGCGCGCAGGGCGGGCTGCAGGCGGTCGGCGTGGGCCCGCACCATGTCGTCGCACAGCTCCCAGATCCGCTCCACGGGCAGGGCCGCGGCCGTCGCCGGGTCCGTCATGGCGGCGTGGCGGATGTGGCGCGGATCGTCCTCCAGCGCGGCCCGCACGACCAGGTCGTTCATGCTGAGGTAGGTGCGGTTGAGCGCGGCCAGCTGCGGGGGCAGCTCGCCGACGCGGGTGGGCTGCACGCCCATCGCGTCGACCAGGCAGGGCACCTCGACGGTCCCCCGGGCGGGGAGGTTGCTGATCAGGCCGTGGTTGGGCACGTTCCCGTAGATGGTTCGGGGCGTGCCCGTGGTGATGCTGTGGATGATCTGCGGGGCGTACTCCATGGTGCCGTCGACCGGTAGCGGCTCTCCGGCGGCCAGGGCGTCGCGGGTCCGCTCGTAGATGGCCACGTTCTCGTCGACGATGTCCAGGTAGGCGCCGATGGGCAGGCGCAGGCGCTCGATCTCGCTGTCGTGACCCAGGTACCAGGGCACGTACTCGGAGGAGTGCTCGCTGGTCTCGGTCGGGTAGTAGCCCAGCCGCCGGTACATGTCGACGCGGACGCGGCGGCGCAGCTGCTCGTCCGCGGCGATCAGGGCGTCGAGCCGGGGGTACAGGTCGACGCCGTCGTGCTCGAACCGCAGCACCCACGCCTGGTGGTTGACGCCCGCGGCCCGGTAGGTCACCTGCTCGAACGGCACGCCCACCAGGTCGGACAGGTCGCGCATCGTCCAGTAGACCGAGTGGCACAGCCCCACCACGCGGGTGAGCCCGGTGGCCTCGGCCAGGTATTGGACGTTCATCGCCATCGGGTTGGTGTAGTTGAGCAGCCATGCCTCGGGGCAGACGGCGGCGATGTCCTCGCCCAGGGCCTTCAGCAGCGGGAACGTGCGCAGCGCGCGGAAGATGCCGCCGACGCCGAGGGTGTCGCCGATGGTCTGGCGCACGCCGTACCGGGCGGGGATCTCGAAGTCGGTGCGGGTCGCCTCGCCCATGCCGACCTGGACGATGTTGATGACGAAGTCGGCGCCGGTGAGCGCTTCGCGCCGGTCGGCGTGCGCGGTGATCCGCGGGCTCGCCCCGCGCTCGGCGGCGATGTGCCGGGCGGCGGCCGTCGCGGTGCTCAGGCGCTCGGCGTCGATGTCGTGCAGGGCGATGCGGGCCTCCTTCAGCTCGGCGAACGCGAACAGGTCCGCCAGGAGGCCCTGGGTGAAGACGACGCTCCCGGCGCCGATGAATGCGATCTTCGGGGTGTTCATGTCGGCTGCTATTCCTTGATGGGGACGTGTGCGAGGGCCTCATCCCAGGTGGGCTGGGCCGGGGTGCCGCCTTGGGCACGGGTGGACAGGGCGCCGCAGACGGCGGCGAGGTCCAGGGCTCGGGCGGGGGGCAGTCCGGCCAGGGTCGCGGCGATGAAGCCGGCGTCGAAGCTGTCGCCCGCGCCGACCGCGTCCACGGGGGTGACGGTGATGCCGCGGGTGGTGACGAGCGTGCTCCCGTCGTGGCTGAGGGCGCCGTCCGCGCCGTTCTTGACCACCACCAGCGGCCCCCGCGCGGCGAGCGCGGCGGCGGCCCCCTCCAAGGACCCGTCCAGGGAGCGCGCCAGGTGGCGGGCCTCGTGCGCGTTGGGCAGCAGAATGTCGGTCTCGGCGAGTACGGCGGCCAGCCCCGGCGGATCCCACAGCCCGGCGGGGTCGTCGTTGGTGTCGAGCGAGGTCGTGGCGCCGTGGGCCCGCGCGGTGCGCAACAGGCCGGGCAGCGCCTTCGCCAGCCCCGGCATGAGGAAGTAGGAGGCGGCGTGCACGTGCCGGGTGGCGGCCAGCAGCGACTCGGGCACGTCCTCGCCGCCGGTGGCGGCCAGGGTGCCGGGTGCGGTCAGGATCGCGCGGTCGCCGCCGTCGCGGGTGAGCACCACGGTGAGCGGGGTGGACCGCTCCGGATCCACGCGCAGCGCCTCGGTGTCGACCCCGCGGGCGTTCAGGGCGTCGCGGACGTAGCGGCCGGCGTCGTCGTCGCCGACGCGCCCGGCGAACGCGACGCGCAGGCCCAGGCGCGCGGCGCCGCAGGCCATGATCGCCGCGGAGCCGCCGAGGGTGAGCGCACCGGCGCCGACGAGTTGCTCGCGCTGCTCGAAGGCGAGCGGGGCGTCCAGGGGGCCGAGGATGACGTCGGGGTTGGCGTCGCCGATGACAAGCAGGTCGAACATGGACTTCCTGTAGCTGGAGATGGGGTTTCAGCCCTTGAGGCCGCTGGAGGTGATGGACCGGATGAAGGACTTCTGGGCGCCGACGAAGGCGAGCAGCACCGGCAGGACCGTGATGACGTTCCCGGCCATGACCGCCGCCCACTGCGTGTGGTGCTTGCCCTGGAAGGTGGCCAGGCCCAGTTGCAGGGTGTACTGGGTGTCGTGGTTGATGGCGATCAGCGGCCAGGTCAGATCGTTCCAGGTGGACAGGAACGTCAGGATCGCCACGGTGCTCAGCGCGGGCCGCGACAGCGGCAGCACGATGCGGAACAGCACCCGCAGCCGTGAGCAGCCGTCCATCCAGGCGGCCTCCTCCAGCTCCCTGGGCAGCGAGAGGAAGAACTGCCGCAGCAGGAACACCGCGAACGGCGTGACCAGCGACGGCACGATCAGCGCGCCCAGCGTGTCGATGAGCCCGAAGCTCTTCATGACCAGGAACGTCGGGATCATCGTCAGCTGGAACGGGATGGCCATCGTGGCCAGCATCAGCACCAGCAGGACGCGGGAGCCGAAGAACCGCATGCGGGCGAAGGCGTAGCCGCCGAGCGCGCCGAACGCCAGGTTGGACACGACCGCGACACCGGAGACGATCAGCGAGTTGAGGAACCAGCGCGGGAACAGCGCGTTGTTGAGCACGTACCGGTAGCCGCCCAGGTTGATCCCTGACGGCCACAGCGCGGGCGGGAACCGGTTGATCTCCGCGTTGGTCATCACGGAGCTGATCAGCAGCCAGATCAGCGGGATCGCGAAGATCAGCGCGAGCGGCGCGAGCAGCAGGTGCCAGGGGCTGAAGGGCAGCCGCGCGCGGCCCGGGCGGCTCACGCCCGCGTGCGCGGCCCGGCGTTGGGTGGTGGCGGTCGCCGTCATCGGGTGGCTCCTTCGAGGCGCTGGCGCTCGCGGCTCCGGATCACGCGCAACCCGGCGGCGATCACGAACAGGGCCACGGCGAGGACGTAAGCGGCGGCGGCTCCGTAACCGGCCGTGAAGTTCTTGAACGCCTGCTCCCAGATGAAGTAGACGATCACCGTGGTGGCGCCGAGCGGGCCGCCCTTGGTCGTCACGTACACCAGGTCGAAGACCTGCAAGGCGTTGATGGTCTGCCAGAGCACCAGGAACACGCTGACCGGCGTGAGCGTGGGCAGGGTGACGTGGCGCAGCAGGTGCCACCGCCCGGCGCCGTCCAGCCGCGCCGCCTCGATCAGCGGCTGCGGTACGTCCTGGAGGGCCGCCAGATACACCACCACGCAGAACCCGAGGCCGCTCCACAAGCTGACGGCCACCAGGACGGGCAGGGCCTGGGCGGGGTCGGTGAAGAACCCCTGGGGAGAGATCCCGAGCCAGTGCAGCACCGAGTTGGCCGCCCCGAACTGCGGGTCCAGGATGAAGGAGAACAGCGTCCCCTGGGCCGTGGCCGAGATGACGAACGGCACGACGAACAGCGTGCGGTAGAGGCCGACGAACCTGATCCGCCGGTTCAGGGCGAGGGCGAGCGCCAGACCCAGCACGATGCTGAGCGGGACGTACAGGGCCGTGTAGAGCAGCGTGTTGCGTACGGCCTGGCCGAAGTGCGGGTCCTTGGTCAGCGCGTAGTAGTTGTCCAGCCCCACCCAGCGGCTGGGCGTGACCAGGTCGTCGGCCTGGAAGGACAGCAGGAACGACCAGACCGTGGGCACGATGCTGAGCCCGAGGATGATCAGGACGGCCGGGGTGATGAACGTCCAGGCGGTCGCCGACTCCTGGCGGCGGGCCTGGCGCCGGGCCCGTTGCCGCAGCTCGTGGCCGGAGATGGTGATGGGGGTGGGCAGAGACGACATGCGAGGCTCCTCAACGCGGGATGAGCAGGGCGGCGTTGGCCTCATCGGCACAGGTGCGCAGCGCTTCGGCGGGGGTGCTCTTACCGAGCAGCACGGCGATCACGGCCTGCCCGAGCGCCTGGGAGATCTGCGGGTAGGCGGGGTGCGTGGGGCGTACCCGGGCCGTCTCCAGCGTCTTGACGAACACCGGCAGTCCCTCGGTGTCCGCCTCCTGCTCGCGCCAGGCGGGCAGCTGCTGGGTGGGACGGCTCAGCGGCAGGCTGCCCGCCTCCACGTCCCACCGCACGTCCTGCGCGGGTTGCATCAGCCAGGTCAGGAAGGTACGGCTGGCCTTCACGCGCGCCTCACCGTTGTCGAACATGGTCCAGGTGTCGGGGCCCGAGATCGTGATCGGCCGCCCGCTGAAGGTGGGCAGGGGCACCACCTGATAGTCGATCTTGGCGGTCTGGATGTCGGGCAGCTGCCACGGGCCGGTGACCGACATCCCCATCAGGCCGGACAGGAACACCTGGTACATCTGCTCGCTGCCGGGCTTGGGGTCGATGTAGACGCTCTTGTCCTTGGCGAGCGACTCCACCACCTGCAACGCCTGCACGCCCACGTCGGCGAACCCGATGCCGCGCCCGTCCTTGCCGATCACGTCGCCGCCCAGGTCCCAGATCAGCGGCCACAGCCGCCAGACCGTGTCCTCGTCGGCGGCGCCCGGCCAGCCCGTGCCGAACCGGCCGCGGCTCGCGTCGGTCAGCCGCTTGGCCGTCTCGATGAACTCCGGCCATTTCCAGCCCGGCTGGGGCAGCGGCACCCCGGCGTCGCGGAACACCTTCCTGTTGCAGACCACGGCCAGCGAGTCGAGCAGCGCGGGAGCCGCGCGTACCCGGCCGTTGATCGTGACGGCGGCCCGCGCCGGCGCCCAGAAGTCGTTCCACGGCGTGGGACCGGACTCGACCATGCTGGTCAGATCGACCACCTGCGGGCTACGCGCGACGTTCGCCAGGTCCGACCCGAAGATGTAGGCGATGTCAGGGTAGGAGCCGGACGCGAGCGCGGCGGTGATCTTCTGCAGCATCGCGTCGGCCAGCACTCCCCCGCCCATGTCCACCCGGATGTCGGGGTGGGCCCGCTCGAAGTCGGCCACCAGCCGTGCCATGGCCTCTTTGGCGGTGTCGGTCTGGCCGTGCCAGAGCTCGATCGTGACCCGCCCGTCGGCGCCGACACCATTGCCGGCGCCGCTCGCACACCCGGCCAGCGCCGTTCCCGCCACCGCCGTGAGCGCCAGGGCATACCCGCCGCGCAGCACGTCCCGGCGGGAGGGCGGTGGGGCAACGCGCTCCATCTTTACCTCCAGAAACCGTTGGTTCAGAAGACCGTTCAGCAGGTCTTGCGGACGTATCCGCTGGTGCCCTTGGGCGAGACGTCCACGTCGCGCTGGACGATGCTCAGCTTGGTGCCCCAGCCGGAGCAGGCCTTCTTCAGGCCCGACGCGGTGTACTCGATCACGATCACGTTGTTGCCGAACGCCGCCGTGTAGTCCCCGCACTCGTCCCAGGTGCCGCACTCTTCGGCGACCGCGAAGTCGAGCCCGTTCGCGACACGCGATCCGGCCAGTTCCGAGGTGTTCTTCTGGGCGATGGCCACGCCCTGGGCGTGGGCGTGGCTGCTGAGCAGCCGGATGTACGCCTGGGCGTTCGAGGCCGTCAGCAGCTTCTTCGAACGGGTGTAGCTGTCGTAGTTGTCGGGCTCGATGGCCTGGTAGCCCTTGGCCTTGCAGCCGTCGATCCAGCCGTTCACCTTCGCGGCGACCCGCTTGCGCTTGGCATCGGTCCGCAGGTCGAGCAGTGCCTCGCCCCAGTCCTCGTCGATGACCACCTTGCCGTTGGCGTCACGCAGCAGCAGGTCGGAGTCCCAGTCGTCCTCCTCGCCCGGCTGGACCTGGAAGGCGTTGACGTAGCAGATGTTGTACAGCCCCGCGGCGGGCGCGGCGGCCCGGTCCCTGCTGACCACGGTGACCCCGGCCGGCGGCGTGTACGCGCCACCGATCTGGTAGTCGAACCCGGCGTGTACCGGGGGAAGGGTCACCGCGGCCGCCGAAGCGGTCGAGGGGACGGCGAGCAACGCGGCCGAAAGGGCCACGGCAGCGCCTAAGCATCTACGGGTGGGGCTCATCGTCGTATCTCCAGACGATAGGGGGTACGTCCCCGCCTCGGACGCTGACAGCGATCCTGGCGACTTAGTCCGGGCTTGTGGCGGTGGCCACTTACCGGCTAGGCGTACCTCTGGGGCCGGTGCTCGATACCGGCGTTCCTCGGAGTAAATCGAGCACGAACGCTCCTGTCAAGAGTCCGGAGCTGCTCACTTCAGGCTCATTCAGCGCAGCATTGCACAGGAGATACGTCACCGCAGTGCGGAGCAGCCTACCGGTGCCCGGAAGCCGCGGCCGGGCGATCAGCCCACCCGGACGTGCCGTCAGATCCGCCCGTTACGGAGCAGAATGGCGAGCGCGCCGACGGTCGTGTAGCCGCGCCAGTCCAGGACGCCCGCCGGGGAGATCTGGGCGTAGTCGACGGTCCACCCGCCGTCGTCCTTCTGCGTCCCGGCCAGCCGGTCGAGGTCGGCCTCGACCGCCTCCGGGGCGAACAAGGCCCGCAACGGACGGTCCGGGAACGGCGCGAAGTCCAGCGGGCGCAGCATCTCGTGCTCGGTGCCGCCTTCGACGTGCACCTGGCCGCTGGCCGGCAGGTACGCGCCCAGCCGCTCGAGCAGCCCGGCGGCCTCCGGGTGGGTGTCGTGCACGGCGTCCAGGAAGCGCAGCGCGAAGGCCAGCACGTACGCGTGCGGCTGCCGGTCGAGGGCGGCGATCGCGCCCAGGCAGTAACGGGTGGCCCGCGCCAGCCACGGATGCGCGGCCACCTCGGGCAGGTGGGCGGCGACGCGGTGCGCGACGGCCGCGGTGACGGAGGTGATCTGCAGCGAGGACACCGTACTGTCGGCACCCGCCCACCAGGGGGCGTTGCCCGCGTTCGAGGCGCTGGGCAGCGCGAACGGCAGCCCGCCGTCGGGCAGCGAGACCGACTCCAGCCAGTCGCACAGCTCGGCCGCCCGCGGGCAGGCGGCCGGTGCGACGTCCTCGAACACCTCGAAGGCGTGCAGCGCGGCCCCCGGCTGGCTCTCGGGCGAGCGCAGGTCGGGCTCCAGGCCCCAGCCGTAGCCGCCGTCGGGATTGCGGTAGCCGTCCAGCGCGGCCAGCGCGGCGGCCGGATCGCGCTCGCCCGTCAGGAGCTGGAAGCGGCGGCGGTCCAGGACCCGTGCGTGGGTGGCCATGAAGTCGGCGGCCACGGAAAGATCAATGTTCATGCGTTCATCATGACCTGGTCACCGTGCCCCGGTCTTGCAGGAAACGGCCATCCGCACGCCTGGTCTAGCATGGGACAAAAGGGGCTAAAGATGCCCCTATGTCTGCGCGAGGGTGACCGGTGGGCCAGGAGTTTCTCTTCGACCACGCGGCATTGAGCGGCGCCGGGCGGCACATGAAGGACTCCGCCGCCCTGTTCCGGCGTCATGCCGACAGCCTGCTCCTGTCCGTGGGCGGCAGCGGCGGGACGGCGTTCGGCGGCACCCTGCTGGGCACGGCCGTGGACCAGCTCAACGAGCTGCTCCACCAGGCGTGCGGGCAGACGCACCACAACCTGCACGCCACCGGCACGGGCCTCGAGGTGATGGCCGACGACCTGCGCAAGGGCGTGGCCGCCGCGGAGGAGGCCGTCCGGGCGACGGGTTTGTGAGGCGGGCCCCATGCCGGTGACCCTCACGCCCGAGCTGGAGCCGGGGTTCCGGCTGCTCGGAGTGGAATGGCCGAAAGAGGACGAGGACGGCATCCGTACGTGCGCGACGGCGTACCGTACGTGCGCCACGTCCCTGCAGCGCGAGGTCAACCCCGCGGCGCACGGGGCCGTCGCGCGCGCCGGGACGAACAACGCCGGCGACCACATCGACGCGGTCAACGCCTACTGGGCCGACTACAGCGAGCCCGGCGCCGGGCACCTGGACAGCCTCGCGACCTCGCTGCACGCCATGGCGGACGCCCACGACCTGCTCGCCCGGCTCATCGAGATACTCAAGCTGCTGCTGAAGCTGCTTGCGATGTACGTGCTCATCGCCCTGACCTGGGCGCTGGCCTCGGCGGTGATCTCCGGCGGGCTCGCCGCGCTGCGGGCGCGGGCGACTGTCGGGATGCTGCGCACCTTCGCCAGGCAGGCCGTGGCCACCCTGCGCCGCAAGCTGGAGCGCTACTTCGGCCGGACGCTGATCCGGGCGCTGGAGACCCGCCTGCGCCGCCTGCTCGGCGCCAGGCCGCCCAAGTTCCCGGCCGCGGCCGCGGCCTCGCGGCTGAAGAAGGCGCTGGGTCCCGCCGGAATGCTGGCGGCGTCCGGAGGCGCCCTGTTCCTGGACGAGGAACGCCCGGAGCGCCACCCGCACGACCCGCCGAACTCACCGAAGGGCGCCCCGTTCACCGGCGAATACCGGATCGGCCCGCCCCAGGACCCCGGCATCCGCTTCGACGATCCCTGGCCGTACGACCCCGACGCCAAGCCCACGGCCGAGGACTACGCGAACTGGTACAAGTGGCGGGGCCTCATGCACGGCGAGGAGGCGATGCCGGGCTGGGACGACGCCGCCGCCACGGTCAAGCACTATCTGGACGGTTCCGGTAGCGACTTCGAGGTCGATTACCAGAAGGCGTACGACGAGGACAAGAGCGTCCGCCAGTCGGTCGACGGGGCGGTCCGCCAGGCGCAGGAGCAGGCCGAGCGGCTCTACCGGGAAAGCGGCAGGTCGGAGTTCCAGATGACCGGCCAGCCGCTCAAGGCCAAGACCGAGACGGACAACTGGAACGGCGCCCTGGGCAGCCACTCGATCTGGGGCAGCGGGAACGTCCGGATCGACGGGAACCAGGCGACGATGGAGATCACCGTCCACGCCCACGACCGGTACAACTTCAACAAGTACGACGACAACGGCGCCAAGACCGGGTGGATCAACCAGGAGAACGGCCGTTTCGAGGAGCTCGGCTGGGCCAGGTCGTACACCACCCGCGGTCAGCTGACCCGCACGGTGACGTGGACCATCCCGTCCCATTGACGGTCGCGACCATTCTTAGGAAACTTTCCTAAACGATTCCTGGGACCCAACGCCTTCGCCGCGCCCACGGGCTGCAGCTACCAGCTCAACACCTCGGAGCGGTGGGCCTCCAGCTACTGCACCTCGGGCACCGGCGAGCACCGGATCCATGTCCTGCAGCGGCACTTCCTGCCGGAGGTCGGGCTCATCCCCATCGAGGGCCCGTGGGCGCCCGCCGGAGCCACCTCCTACACCGGTATCAGCCCGCACACGACGATCAGCGTGTGGATCGACACCCGCGGCTGAGACCGTGAAGGGGGCGTGCCCCGAGGGGCACGCCCCCGCCGGTCACGGTCCGTACGCCTTGACCTCCAGGAGGCCGACGGAGTTGGTGCCGTTGCCGGTCATCAGCACCCGCAGGCGGGTGGTGTTCGTCGCGGTGAAGTTGACGGTGTTGTACTGGTTCTTGGCCAGCCCGTACGCGCTCGCGCCGGGCACGTCGACATAGGCGCTGCCGTTCCAGTACTGGAGCTTCCAGGACGCGGGCATGTCGATGCCCTCGTCATCGTCGAAGAAGTACACCTCCGCCTTGTTCAGGTTCTGGGCCGCGGACCAGGTCAGGTCCACCCACTGCTGCCCGGTCTCCGGCCAGCAGCCCCAGCGCGGGTTCACGGTGTCGTTGGAGGAGGGCGGGTCGATCCCGTCGTTGACGGCGGCGACGCTCTCCCAGGAGGAGGTGTTCGACGCCGACGGGGTCGCCGAGGCGGCCAGGTTGCCGCTCGGCGGCTGCTGGGTGCCGCCACGGTTGAACATCTTGATCTCGGTGAGCCCGGTCTTGGCCCCCGAGGCGTTGGTGGCCAGCACCCGTACCCGCTGGGCGCTGATCGCCGGGAACTGCACCACGTTGTAGTTCGCCCGTGGCGCCGACGGGCTCTTGGCCTGGCTGGGCGCGGTGACCCAGGCGCTGCCGTTGTAGTACTGGATGTCGTACGAGGCCGGTGCCCGGTAGGTGGCGCTGGCCGGGCGGCTGTCCTTGAAGTAGAGCCGGACCTCGTTGAGCGTGCGGGCGGCCCCGAAGTTCACCTCGTACCAGTCCTGGCTGGCGCCGGTGCCGCCCCAGAACGGCTCGTTGACCGGGAAGCCGTCGACCGCGCCCGCGGCGGTGCTGCCCGACGCGGTGGAGGAGGTCGAGACGCTGGACCCGGAGGCCAGGTTGGTCAGGTTGGCGGTCAGGTCGACCCCGGCCTTGGCCAGCAGGTCCACCATCCGGGCGCTGCTCTGCGTCACCTGCGCGGGCGCCTGCAGCCCCGGCGAGGACACGTGATAGGTGACCGTGCCGCTCGTGGTGACGTCACCGGTGGCCGGGTCCCAGGTGAAGGGCACCAGCGAGTTGACCGTGGCGACCCTGCTGCCGTTGATGAAGATGGAGTAGCCCTCGGGCACGCCCGGGTAACGGACCACGCCGTCCGCCGGGTCGTCCCAGACGATGGTCAGGTCGGCGTTGCGGTAGCGCAGGTTGTTGACGGTGAAGTTGGGCCAGCCGATGTTGATCGGTGAGAGCTCCACCTTCGCGTCGTTGCGCGGGCGCAGCCCCGCCACGTCCTCGATCACGGTCCAGTTGCTGCTGCCCAGGATGTTGTGGTGGATCCAGGAACGGTAGGTGATCGAGGAGTTGTTCCAGTCCGCCCAGAACTCGTTGGCGTCGGGGTACTGGGTGTTGCCGTTGATGTACTGGGCCCAGGCGTTCCAGTACAGCAGCTTCTTGTACCAGCTCGTGTCGATCCACGAGTTGGAGTAGTTCCGCAGCACCGAGGAGAGCAGGCGGAACTGCACGGTGGAGTTGATCGTGGAGAAGTTGTTGCTGCCGGTGCCCGAGGCCGCCTTGTCGGCCTGGTTGGCGGTGTAGAAGGGGAAGATCGGATACTGCGCCGGATCGTCGAACAGGCGCAGCGCCTGCTTGTACGTCGCGGTGTTGGGGACGGCGCCGACGGCGAACGGGTAGTAGTTGTTGATCTCCTTCCACGGCACCCACTCGTTGGTGGACTTCAGCCGGTGCTCGAACAGCTGCCGGTTGGGATTCCACAGCACGTTCACGATGGCGTTCTGGATCTGCGTGGCGAGCGTGCGCATCTCGGTGGCCTTGGCGGTGTTGCCGACCGCCTCGTACGCCTGCGCGGCGGCCAGCGCGCCGCTGTACTGGTAGGCCGACTCGGCGCGGTCCATGTTGCCGGGCTTCCAGTGGAAGGAGACGGCGTCGGCGTCGTTGCCGGTCAGGGCGCCCCAGTCGTACTCGATGAGCTTGTTGTTGTCGTGGTCGTAGTAGGAGAGCTGACCCTTGACGTCACCCTCGGCGTAACGCGCCAGGTTGGCGGCGATCGCCGGCTGGCCGCCGTGGATCTGGTAGCTCTTCCACGCCGCCTCGGCGATGTACTGGGTGTAGCTGTTGGACCAGTTCTCCGGATCGCCCGGATTGTCGAGGAAGCGGCCGTTCTTGGAGATCTGACCGACGCTCAGCCAGTCGCCGTAGGAGTAGATCGGGTTGCGCAGGTACTTCAGGTCGTCGATGTGCATGGGCTGGGTGAGCGCGATGGCGTTGTTGTAGCCCAGCACGCCTTCGGTCGAGGTGGGGAACTGGAACGTCTGCCCGGGAATGTCGGCGTCGAGGTTGTTGAAGCGCATCAGCCACCAGCGGTAGTAGATGTTCTTCTTGATGGCCGGCTCGGGTACGTCGATGTAGGGCACGTTCTGCGCCCACCACAGGTTGTAGGCCCGTACGTGGGTGGCGAAGGCGGTGGCGTTGGTGTACCCCGCGTAGGCGTCATACTCGGTCCGCGACTCGGGGATCTCGTTGGTGACGAAGCCCATGACCACCTTGGCGGTCACGGTCCCGCCGGCCGGGATCGTCACGGACCTGTTCAGGCCGCCGCTGGAGACGGTGAAGCCGTCACCGGTCAGCCGGGGATAGATCGTGGTGAGGTTGTTGTAGGCGTTGACCTGCCCGGTCAGCTCGCTGCCGCTGCCCGAGGTGGCGTACGGGGAGGTCGCCCGCAGCTGCAGGGTGGTCGAGCTGGAGCCGCCGTTCGTGATCGACAGGTTCGTCACGGCGACGTTGTTGTTGGTGATGAACTTCGTCTGGTTCACCGTGATGGAGCCGCTGGTGTGCACGCTCTTCCAGTAGCTCGGCGCCTGCCAGCGGGAGTTGACCTGCTCGGTGAAGGTGCCCGGTGTGATCGCGACGGTGTAGGCGTTGTTGTTGCTGATGCTCTCCCAGTACGCCACCTGACCGGCGAAGCCGAGCGTGCCCGGTGTGTGGGTCTTCATGAACAGGGCGCGTCCCCGGGACATGAGCCAGGTTCCGGCCGGGTCGTTGCCGGGGCGGGCCAGCAGCCGGTCCATCCAGAAGTCCGTGCCCGAGCTCTCAGAGTCGTAGATGGCCTGCATCATGTTGCCGGTCGTGTACGTACCGGGCGCGGCCGGGATCGCCTGGCCGCCGAAGGTGGGGTATCCGATGGTCTGGGCAGCCTGCGCGGGAGCGCCTACGACGAGTGTTCCCGCGATGAGCAGGAGGGCCGTGATGATTCTTCTCATGCAGAGTGATCCGATCCGATCGAACGCTTGGGGGGAGTGATCGAACCTAGCGCTTGGTTGTGGTAGCGCTAACAATCCTTTCTGTCGAATCGGTGAAATAAAAGGTTTTCGGCAACGTAAACCGATATAAGGGCCCTGTCAATCGGCGTGGCGGACTGCCTTGGCGACCGTTGCGAAAAGGTTTTCGGCTGGTTTCGGCTTTCGCCAGGTCGTCAGGCCAGGCGGGCGAGCTGCTCGGCCGTCACCCGGCCGCGCATCGGGCGCCCCCGTGTGAAGTGTTCAATGTCGGTGATCGCGTACTCGCCGAGCCGCCGCAACTCACGCCCCTGCGCGCCCGCCACATGCGGGGTGATGAGCACGTTGGGCAGGCCGAAGAGGGGATGGCCCGGAGGCAGCGGCTCGGGGTCGGTCACGTCCAGCACGGCCGAGACGCGACCGGACGCGCACGCCCTGGTGAGCGCCTCGGTGTCGATCAGCGAGCCGCGGGCGGTGTTGATCACGACGGCCTGGTCCGGCAGGAGGCCGAGGCGGCGCTCGTCCAGCAGGTGGCGGGTCTCGGCGAGGGCCGGGGCGTGCACGGTGACCAGATCGCTGCGCCGGCACAGCTCGTCCACCTCCACCAGCTCGGCCCCCATTTCGGCCGCCTCCTCCGGCGAGACGTAGGGGTCGGACAGCAGGATGTCGACCTCGAAGCCGCGCAGCCGCCGCAGCACGTGCCTGCCCACCCGGGAGGCCCCGATCACGCCCACGGTGCAGTCGTACAGCCCGGTGCCCGCGCCCTGCTGCCAGGCCGACCGGTCGGCGCCGGCCGCGTAGTGACCGGCCCGCTCGAAGACCCGTTTCGCGCCGAGCACCAGCATGGCGATGGTGTACTCGGCGACGGGCACGGCGTTCGCCTCCGCCGCGGACGACACGAGGATGCCCCGCTCGTACACGACGGGATCGACGATCGCCTTGACGGTGCCGGCGGCGTGCACGACGGCCCGCAGCCCGGGCGCCGCCTTCAGCACCTCGGCGTCGATCCGCGGGCAGCCCCACCCGGTCAGCAGGATCTCCGCCCCGGCCAGCGCCCGCGCCGCCTGCTCTCCCTGGAACGAGGTGAACGTCACCGTCGCGTCGACCTCGACCGACTGCCGCAACCGGTCGACGAGGTCGGCGGGGAAGACGTCGGGGAAGGCCCAGGGCGCGATCGCGAAGACCGCGACGGGTGGCCGTGACATCGGCAGGCTCCTCAGGTAGGTGGACGGTTATGCGGGGGCTTCATGTGCCGCCAGTGACGCGCCCGGGGAGGCGGACCGTCGTCGGCGCTTCACGTCGGGTTCCTCCCGCCGCCGGTGACGCGGACGCAAGTCGGGGTCTCGGTGAGGCGGATCGTCGCCGAGTCGCCGCTCGGCAGGGCGAGGGTGACCTGGTCGCCGTCGACCCGTACCGCCGGGGGTCGCGCCTCGGGCGCGCCGGTGAGCAGGACGAGGCTGACGTACACGGCGGTTCCGCCCGGGTGTGCGTCCGCGAGCACGTACGGGGTGGCCGAGTGCCGTCCGAAAGCGTTCGCGCCCTCCGCGGTCGCCACTCCGGCCGCCGTGTAGCCGTGCAGCCCGCGCACCACGCTGACCAGCCCGTCCGCGCGCCGCGCCGACGCCCAGAGCTCGCCGCTGCGCGCCATGGGCGGCGTCTCCCCCGCGATGGCGTGGCCACCGTCCCTGACCTGGTGTCCGGCGGGCGCGGTGACCCGGTGGATCCGCACCTCGGCCGCCCCGTCCACCACCGAGGCCGTCACCACGTGGACCGGGCCGGCCGGCAGGTCGTCGCGGTAGGCGGAGGCGGCGAACCGGTCCTGCGTGGTGAGCGGCTCGATGCGGCGCCTGCGGGAGACGGCCCCGTCCGGCGCGACGACGACCACCTCCCCGTCGATGCCCACCGCCTGCCCGTCGCTACCGGCCGTCCCGCTTTCGCTACCGGCCGTCTCGGCCAGGTCGGGGCCGGTGTGGCTGGTGTAGGCGAGCTTGAGGTAGTGCGGGTCCGGCACCCCCGACGGGTCCTGGATCCGGTCCCGGTCGCTGCCGTGGTTGATCAGCCGGACCACGCCGTCCTCACGGGTGGCGTGCAGCAGCCACCCCGGCGGGCGCATCGCCACCGTCTGGTCCGCGAGGTCGATCGGCGCCGGGGCCTCGGCGTCCGTCCACACCGGGTGTTCGGGGGGCAGCAGCAGGCCGAGGAACGCCTTGCTGGCCCAATAGGGCGAGCCCGGCCCCGAGTAGCTCTGCGTGACCGGCAAGAAGGTGTCGTACCAGCCGAGCGTCAACAGACCCCGCTCGTCCGGCACGCCCCGCTCGACGAAGTGGCGCAGCACTCCGCTGGCGATCCGCCGGGTCCGGCCGGGCGGGAGCGGCGAGGAGCCGGTCAGCGCGCCCAGCCAGAGCGGCGCGACCGTGGCGAACCGGTAGGTAAGCGACCGCCCCTGGTGCACAGGTCCGCCATCGGCGGCGAACAGGTGCTGGTACTGGCCCAGGAAGGTCCGCAGCCGCTCGCCGTAACGCTCCAGGCGGGCGTCGTCCCCGGCCATCCTGGCCCACAGCAGCGGGTAGAGGTGCAGGGCCCAGCCCGCGTAGTAGTCGAAGTTCTTGCCCGCGCCGTCGGAGTACCAGCCGTCCCCGACGTACCACTCCTCGATCCGCTCCAGGCCGCCGGTGATCTCATCGAGCTTGTACGGCCCGCCCACCTCGGCCAGGAACTGCTCGACGACCACCCGGAACAGCACCCAGTTGTTGTCCGGCGTCCGCCTGCCGACGAAGCCCGCCAGCCAGGCCACCACCCGCTCCTGCTCGGCCGGGGACAACCGGTCGTACAGCCAGGGCCGGGTCTCGTGCAGGGCCAGCGCGATCGACGCCGCCTCGACCAGCGGTTGGGACATGTCGGTCAGCGGCGGCCAGGCGTACGGATGCGCCGGGTCGGTCCCCGCCACCAGCCCCTGGGCGTACCGCTCCAGGAGAGCGGGCGGCACCGCGCCGCCCGCCCCGGCGATCCGGAACGCGGCCAGCAGGAACGTGCGGGCGTACCCCTCCAGGCCGTCACTGACCGGCCCCGACCGGCTCTCCCTGCCCGGCATGCGGTACTGCGCGAAGTCATCGGTGGCGTACGGCACCACGGCTGCCAACAGGTGATCCGCCACGGCCTCCCAGTGCGCCCGGGTCCAGCCGGTGCAGGCGGACAAGTCGGTATCGGCAGGTGGGAGGCGCAGCGATGACATAAGCGGATAATACGGCTCGCGATCAACGAGACCGGGGAGGGGTGCTCTCGCGCAGAATCACCCGCGTCTCGATCCGCAACTCCGCGCCCTCAGCGAGCGCGAGGCGCATCGCGCTCGCGCCGGCCTCCTCCAGGGGAACGGCCACGGAGGTGAGCGCGGGCACGACGTCCACCGCCGAGCCGATGTCGTCGAACCCGGCGACCGCGATGTCCGCACCCGGGACGAGCCCGGCGTCGCGGAAGGCCGTCATCGCGCCGATCGCCATCACGTCGTTGACCGCGAAGACGACCTCGATCCCTTCAAGCCCACGTCCGGCCAGCTCATTGGCCGCCGCGTAGCCGCCGCCCCGAGTGAACTCCGTCTCCAGCAGGAACCGGCCGTCCAGAGCGATGCCCGACTCCCGCAGCCCTTCGGTGAAACCGTCCACCCGGTCGCGGGAGGTGCGGACCCGGTCGGGGGCGTGGATGACCGCGAACCGCCGGTACCCCACCCCGGCCAGCGCGCGGGCGAGCCGCCTGGCCCCGCCGCGGTTGTCGATGGTGACGGTGGCGAACGGCAGGTCCCGCTGGCTGATCAGCACGACGCGCCCACCGGCCGTACGGTACTGCTCGAGCTCCTCGACCAGCGCCTCACGCGTACCGGCGCCGTCGACACGGCTGCCCGCGATGATGATGACGCGCGGGCGCTGGCCGCGCAGCGTCCTGACGATCTCGAGCTCACGGTCGGGCGACCGGTCGGCGACGGCCATGGTGACGATGAGCCCGGCCGCCTCGGCCGCCCGGCTGACCCCGGCGGCGATGGCGGAGAAGTAGGGGTCGGCCACGTCGCCCACCACCAGGGCCGCCGTACGCGTCGAGCCCTTCGCGATCGCCTGGGCCGACAGGTGCGGCTCGTAGTCGAGCTTGGCCGCCGCCGCCAGCACCCGGGAGACGTTCTCCGTACGGACGTTGCGCGTGCTGCCGTTGAGCGCGCGCGACGCCGTGGCGATGGACACGCCCGCCTCCCGCGCGACGTCGTGCAGGGTCGCCGGCGACGAACGCCCTTCGGACGAGGCTTCGGCCATGCCGCACATTGTTTCAGCCCTGTCTGATCCGGCGAGGAGAAGCGGCGAGCTCGACAGTGGTCGCGCCGGGCGGGCCGACGAGGAGCGAGGTCAACTGAGGGCCGAGTGGACCAGCGGGTGAGGTCAGCTGGGGGCCGAGTGGACGTGCGGGTGGGCGACGTCGTGCGTGTGCAGGCGGCCGCACATGCCCCAGCGGGGTTCGGGCGGGGATTCGAGCAGCGTGGCCTCGCGCAGGTGTGTCCCGTCGCCGCGTTCCAGCGCGTCGAGCACCTCGGCGGTGTGGCGGCTCTGCCGGGCGACGGTGTCCTCCCAGGTACGCCGCCAGCCCGCGACCGCGGGACGTACCAGCGCGACCGCGCTGTCATAAAACTGCCGCAACGGTCCCGGATCCCCGTCGGCCAGGCTCTCGGCCAGCCGCAGGAACCCCTGCACGGCCAGCTCACGGCGACGCCGCACGGCCTCCTCCACCCCCGCGCCGGACGGCAGCGTGGCCGCCTCCCGGTAGCGGGCCGCGTCCGCCACGATCTCCGGCGGGAACGTCATCACCGCGTCCCCCGCCTCGGGCAGCCCGGCGTTCTGCATCACCACGACCACCTCCAGGTCACCCCGGTTGATCGCCCGATGGATCGTGCCCGGCGTGAACCACACCGTCGAACCGCCGCTCAGCTCCGTCTCCCGGAAACCGCGCACGTCGAGGGTCTGCAAGGCGCCGCTGCCGCCGATGACGACGTACGCCTCGGTGGAGGCGGTGTGCATATGCGGCGTGCCGCCCTCCAGGCCATCGGAACACGCGCCCGAGTACACCGACAACCGGGTGACGGAGGTCCCGCCGGGGAACGTCATGACCGCACCCCCAGCGCGGCACGGCCCTGGTCGGCCAGGTGCCGGGTGCCTTCCTCGCCGTGGTCTCCGGCGGCCACCACGACCGCGTACCGGAAATTGACCGTCTCCCCGTCCGCGACCCGCACCTCCTCGCTGAAGAACGGCGCCGGGCACAGGCAGGCGAACTCCTCGCTGCGGACGAACCACTGCGGCGGGTGCTGGGGGTTGGCGGCGGCGTCGACCATGACGATCGTCGACCAGTCGCCGCTCCCGTCGTGCCGGCCGCGGAAGCCGAACCACTCCGCCCGCGTCCCTCGCAGGTCGTCTCCGGCGCCGGCGCCGGTCGGGGACTGGACGATGCCCTGGGTGAACGATCGCGGGCCGCGCCAGAACAGGCCGCCGTACCCGGCGTTCTCGCGGCCCTTGGTGGTCGGCGAGCCGATGTCGAGCGCGGCTCCCGACACGTTGGTCATGGCCGTCTCGAAGATCAGCACCCAGGTCGAGTCGTCCAGCACCTGGGCCGTCAGCGTGCGCAGCTCGTCGATGACCGGTTGCCCGGCCTGGGAGCGCCAGGCGAGCCGGTGCCCGATCTCGGCAGATTCGCCCTGCGCCGACAGCGTGGTCAGCTCCTGGTGCACGGCGCTGCCGTTGTTGTCGAGCTGTACGTAGAAGCTGCCGTGCACGTACGTGGGGCCGCCCCAGAAGTTGTGCTCGCCCACGTGCGGCAGGGACCAGGCGATCCCCTTGTGCCAGACGTGGTCGTGCGGCCTGAACAGCGACACGACCTCACCGGCCAGAGTCCTGATCGGGTGCAGGTACGGCTTGGGCGACTCCAGCGTGGGAGTGTCGGGCCGGTAGGTGTAGGTGAACAGCTCGACGTCCCCCGCCGTGACGGCGATCGACCGGTCGAGCGTGTGGCAGACCTGGAGCGTCATCGCGCACCCGCCTTGTTCCATGGCGTACCGCTTCCATCCATTCGCCGCCAGAACGGGCTGGCGGGGCTGATCTGGCCCGCATGTATGCGCTCGCCGGTGAAGGCGGAGGCGTACAGCGCGGCGATGAACTCCATCGTCCGCCCGGCGTCCTGGAGGGTCACCGGTGGCGGCTCGCCCTGGTCGAGCGCGTCGAGCACCGCCGCGAGCTGGTCGCCGTGCCCGCTCGGAGCGGTGACCGGCCCCGGCGTCCAGGCGATCTCCTCGTGACCGGGGGCCGGGGTCAGCGTCCAGTCGTCGTCGGTGTAGCCGTACAGGTGCGCCACCTCGACCGTGGCCCGCTCGAAGTCGAACCTGAGCTCGGAGGTCTGCCTCGGCGAGATCACCGAGTTGACCACCGAGGCCAGCGCGCCGCTCTCGAACCGCACCAGCGCCATCGACACGTCCTCGGTGTCGGTGGCGCGGGCCTGACGGGCGGCCAGCGCGGTGACCTCCGCCCAGGGTCCGAGCACCGACAGCAGCAGGTCGAACTGGTGGATGCCGTGGCCCATCGTCGGCCCGCCACCCTCCTTCTCCCAGGTGCCGCGCCAGGGCGCCGCGAAGTACTCCTCGTCGCGGTACCACTGGGTGGCGCAGGTCGCCAGCAGCGGCCGGCCGAGCTCACCGGCCGCCACGAGCCGGCGCAGCCGGACGGCGGCGGGGCCGAAGCGGTGCTGGAAGACGGTCGCCACGTGCGCCGTCGAGCGGCTCTCCGCCTCGCGGAGCTCGGCGAACTCCGCCAGCGAGAGCGTGGGCGGCTTCTCCACCAGCGCCGTGACCCCGGCCTCCAGGCAGCGCGCCGCCAGCGGCGCGTGCTGCTCGGGCGGGGTGCACAGGCAGACCAGGTCCACCTGCTCCTCGGCCAGCAGCTCATCCAGGCTCGCGTACGCCCGGGGCGCGTCCCAGGTCTCGGCGAACGCCTTGGCCCGGTCGAGGTCCACGTCGGCCGTGGCGACGAGGCGGGCCCGGCCGCCGGAAGCCCGCACGGCCGCCGCGTGGGCGGTGGCGATCCCGCCGGTTCCGACGATGGCGGTCCGGTAACTGCGTGGGGGCATGTCTGCCTGGCCTCCTGGGCGGTGGGAAAACGTATTCCGCAGTTTGCATGGCGGTTACGCGAGCGTCAAGAGCCGGGTCCGGGGCAGACGAGACCAGTGAGGCCACTGGGATATCCCAGGTGACGCCACCCTGAGCCTGCCGAAGCGAGGCACGGCGGGTGCTCGGGCCGGGTGGTCAGAGGCGGTCAGCCGTGCTGTCCCGGACGACGAGTTCGCCCCGCACGGTCAGCCGCGCGGGTGCCGTGCGTTCGGCCAGCGCCAGGCGGATCGACTCGGCACCGACCTGCGCCAGCGGAAGCGCCACGGTCGTCAATCGAGGCGTCACGTCAACCGCCAGTTGGATGTCGTCGATCCCCGTCACCGAGACGTCAGCGGGAACCCGCACACCGGCGGCCCGGAAAGCCGACATCGCCCCAATGGCCACGATGTCGTTGACGGCGAGAACCGCGTCCGTCTCCCCCAGCCCTTCGGCGACCAGCCGCCGCGCCGCGTCGAACCCGCCCTGGCGGCTGATCTCGCAGTCCACGATCCGGATGTGCCGATCCTCGACCCCGCCGCCGACCAGCCCCTTGGTGAATCCCGAAACGCGCGCGGACAGGTTGGCCCATTCACGGGCGCCGCCGAATATCACCACCCGCCGATGCCCCGACTCCGCGACGTACGCGCCGAGCGTCCGGGCGGCGCCATGATTGTCGAACTCGATCGAGTCGAAGGACTCCTCCGCGACGCCGACGATCACGACCCGGCCGCCTTCACGCTCGTACGCCTGCAACTCCTTGAACAGGCGGCCTTCGAGCGCGTTGGCCACCAGCCGGCTGGAAGTGAGCACAAGCGCGCGTGGACGCAGCGCACGGAGCAGGCGGACGGTTTCGAGCTGCCGTTCGGGCGTCGCCCGGGTGGCCGAAACGGTGACGAACGCCCCGGCCGCACGGGCCCGCCGCTCCATCGCCGCCACGATCATCCCCATCGACGGGGTGGTGAGATCGTCCACGACCAGCGTGATCGCGTCGCTGACCCTGCGCATCGCTCGGGCCGACAGGTCGGCGGTGTAGCGCAGGTCGGCGGCGGCGGCGAGCACCCGCCGCTCGTACTCGGGCGCGACCGTACGGGAACTGCCGCCCAGCACCCGGGAGGCGGTCGCGACCGAGACCCCGGCCGCCGCGGCCACATCGTGCAGGGTGACGGTGGGTCTGGCCGCATGCGGCATCCGATGTTCCTCTCGCGCCAGGCAACCGGCCGATCGGCCTGACCATACTGGATACGGTCGCTCGCGACTGGCCGCGAACGCCCCCTGCGGGCGTTGTGGGCCGCGGGTCACGCCGGGGCGGCCAGCCAGCGGCGTACGTCGGCCATGGCCGTACCGTCGCTGTCGGCGTCGATGCCCGCCGCGAGGTCCGCGATCGTGATGCCCGCCAGCGCGCCGGACCAGGCCTCCTGCGCCGAGGCCATCGCGCGGGCGATCGCGCACGGCCGGTCACACCGTTCGGCCGGTACGGCCAGCGGCCCCTGCTGCCGGATCTCCGTGCACCGGTAGGCGGGCGAGTCGCCGTCGATGGCCTGGACCACCTCCAGCACGGTGACCGCCGCGGCCGGCCGGGTGAGGAGGTAGCCGCCGACCTGCCCGGCCGTAGACCGTACGATGCCCGCCCGGGAGAGCGCCTGGAGATGCTTGGCCAGGTACGCCGGCGGGGTGCCGTGCAGCTCCGCGAGCCGCGCCGCCGGCACCGGGTCCTGGCTCTGGCTGAGCGTGACGCAGCTGTGCAGTGCCCACTCCACGCCGTTGGACATCTTCATGTCCGGCAGCCTACCCATTCCGGACAACGAATGTCCGTGATAGAACTCGGATGGAAAATATCCGAGATCAACTGGAGCTCCCATGACACGTACCGCCCTCGGCGCGGCCGCCGTCGCGCTGTTCGTCGCCGCGGCGAACCTGCGACCGGCGATCGCCGCCGTGTCCCCTCTGGTGGACCGCATCCGAACCGACCTCGACCTGTCCGCCACGGGAGTGGCGCTGCTGACGACCATCCCGACGCTGGCCATGGGGATCTGCGCGCCCTTGGCCGCCGTGGTCGGTCGCAGGTACGGGCTGCGGCTCGGCGTGCTGCTCGGGCTGGCCGTCATCGCCGTGGCGACGGCGGCCCGCGTCTTCGGCGGCTCCGCCTGGCTGCAGCTGACCTGCGCGGCGGCCGTCGGCGCCGGCATCGCGATCGCGCAGACGCTGCTGCCCGCCGTGGTCAAGACGCGCTTCGCCGACCGCGCGGGCCTGGTCACCGGCATCTACACCGCCGGCCTCGGCCTGGGCGGCGCGGTCGCGGCCGGGGTGACCGCGCCCCTGGCCGACGCCCTCGGCTCCTGGCCGGGCGCGCTGGCCTCCTGGTCGGTGCTCGCGGTGGCGGCCATGGCGATCTGGTCGGCCTCCCGCACCGCTCTGGACCTCGACAGCACCCCGGCCCTCGCGGGTACGAACCGGACCGGCGCGGACCGGACGGCAACGCCAGCGGGCACGAACCAGACCAGCGCGAGCCAGACCAGCACGAGCCAGACCAGCACGAGCCAGACCGGCGCGGGCCAGACCAGCACGAGCCGGACGGCGACTCCGGCAGGGCCTGTCACCAAGGGGCTGCCCTGGCGGAGTGGTTTGGCCTGGCGCATCACCGTGTTGTCCGCCGTCAACTCCGCCCTGTACTACTGCGAACTCGCCTGGGTCGTCCCCCTGCTCCACGAGGACGGGCACCGTGACGCCACCGGTGCGGGCGTGCTGCTGACCGTGCTGATCTCCATCCAGGTCGTCGCCATGCTGGCCGTACCCGCGCTGCTGGGTGAAGGGCGGGACAGGCGCGCCGGGCTGGTCCTGACGACGGCGTTGACAGCGATCGGGTTCGCGGGGCTGGCGGCGGCTCCGGCGACGGCCACCTGGGTGTGGATCGCCGCCCTGGGTGTCGGTCACGGCGGGCTGTTCACGCTCGTCCTGACGCTGCCCGTGGTGGCGAGCCGCGACGCCGCCGAGGCCGGGCGGATCAGCGCGATGGCGTTCTTCGTCGGCTACGCCTGCGCCGCGCTGGCGCCCCTGCTGGTAGGAGCGCTACGTGACGCCACAGGAGACTTCCGCCTGGCCTTCGGCCTGCTCAGCGGGCTGACCACCGCGATGCTGCTCCCCATCGCCCGACTGCGTGAGGGCGGCCGGGATTTGTGAGGCGTCACAGATTTGACAGCGCGGATTTACCGCCCGGTCCAATTCACAGAATGACCTTCGCGGCTCATCGTGTGTCTGCACGTCGAACTCCGCACCCCCCACCACCCCCCTCGCCGAAGGAGTCTCCATGGTCCGACGGATGTTGGCCGTGCTCGCAGCGGCCGCCCTGGCGTTAGGTCTCGCCCCCGGCGCCCAGGCCGCGCAGAGCGACGTGTACGTGGCCCTCGGCGACTCGGCCGCCTCGGGACCGCTGGTGCCCAACCAGGTCATCCCCGACCTCGGCTGCTGGCGCTCCGACCACAACTACGCCCACCTGACGGCACAGGCCATCGGCGCCAGTACGTTCCGCGACGTCACGTGCTCCGGCGCCGACACCGGCGACATGTACCAGCGGCAGAGCACGGACCTCGGCTCGGTCGCGCCGCAGCTCGACGCGCTCAGCCAGGACACCACCCTCGTCACCGTGCAGATCGGGGCGAACGACGTCGGCCTCACGGGCTTCATCGAGGACTGCCTGAACCTGCTGCCGCCGCCCGTCGGAGACGCCTGCAACGACGACTACATCGTGGACGGCCAGGACAGCTGGCGGGTGAAGACGGACGCGCTGCGCTCGCGCCTGACCACGCTGGTGGGCGACATCCGGGCCCGCGCCCCGCAGGCCCGGATCTTCATGGTCGGCTACGCCACCTACGCCCCGCCGAACGGCTGCTACCCGCGCGTCCCGATCATCAAGGCCGACGCCAACTACATCCGCGCCACCTTGCGGTACTTCAACCAGATGCTGGCCGAGCAGGCGTCCGCCGCCGGTGTCGGCTTCATCGACCTGCAGACCCCGAGCGTCGGCCACGACCCGTGCGCGTCGCCGGGTGTGCGGTGGATCGAGCCGTACGTCCCGGCCGCGCCCGCCGCCCCCTTCCACCCGAACGCGCTCGGCATGAGCAACTTCGCCACCGTGGTCACGGCCGCCGTCTCCGGCGTCTGAGACGGCAAAGAACCCGGGTCAGTGGCGGTGGCCGAGCCGGCGACGGGCGGCCAGCGCCGCGCCGATCCGCTGGAGATGCGCGGGGTCGACGGGATCCAGTCCGGTCAGACTGACGGCCCTGCGCAGGCGGTAGTCGACGGTGTTCGGGTGTACGTGAAGAAGTGACGCGGCCCGCCGCCGGTCGAGCCCCGTGTCCAGGTACACCTTGAGCGTCCTGAGCAGGTCGGGATTGTCCAGCAGCGGATCGAGCAGCCCGGCCAGCGCCGCCGTCGCCTCGCTCGACCGGGTGAGCTGGTATTCGAGCAGGACGTCGGCCAGCCGGTACGCGCCCGGCGGCCGCTGGAAGATCTGCACCACCTCCAGCACCTCCTCCGCCAGTTTGGCCGCGGCCGGCACCTCGGTGGGCGGCGCGAGCTCGGCGGCGACCCACACCGGCACCCCAGCGGCCTTGCTCATGTCAGCGCGAGTAGCGGCGGCCATCTCGCCGACATGAGCAAGGCGCCCGTCAAGCGGGCCGCAGGGCACCAGCACGAGCCCGCCCGTGGTGTCGAGCACCGACAGCACCGGCTCCGCGGCATGGCGGCGCAGCGCGGTGGTGATCCGGTGCAGCTTGCGCCGCCCGGCGATGGACCCGCCCGGCTCGTCGGAGTCCTCGTCGGCGTGCCTGCCCGCCGCGACGGCCAGCACGAGGTAGCGCCGCGCGAGCCGTACCCCGGCCAGAGCCGCGCTGTCGCCCGCGAGCAGCGCGGACACCGTCGCGTGCATGGTGTGCTGCTCGTGGCTGAGCATGCTCTCGCGTTCTTCCAGGTACGCCGTGCACACGGCGCTCGTCACCGCCTGCGTGTAGACGAGGATGAGCCGGTTGGCAGCCAGGACGTCCTCGAAGTCGGCCGGCGTAGCGGCGGCGAACAGGTGCTCCCACACCATCCGCGCCCCGCGGGCGTAGGCGGTGAGCAGGTCGTCCAGCGGCACTCCCTCCCGGGCCCGGCGCGCGGACGAGGAGCGCAGCGGCGCCAGCTCCGCCCTGGTCGGCGGGCGGCCGTCGCGGAACATCCGGGAGATCAGCCGCAGGTTGTCCTCGGTGATCCGGGTGATGTCGCCGTCGAGCTCTTCCCTGGGCAAGCGCCGGTAGATCGGGATCTCCTCGGCGAAGCTCCGCACCAGCTGCCTGGCCAGTTTGGTGGTCTGGCGATCAAGCGTTTCGTGTACGGGGCGGCCGGCCAGAGTGAGAGGGCACACCACTGTCAAACCATGCCAAAACGGACGCATTTCCGCAATGGACAAGGGTTTACGGACCCTATTGCAAGCCCCTGACCTCGACTGACTTTGCGCTGACGGCCATTAGTCACGTACGTTTACTGACTCATGCAAGCGTAAGTAAAGGCGGTCACTCTATGAATTTCAGCGAGTACGTCGTCTCACGCTGGGACACCCTCTCGCTGGCCGCCGGGGAGCACGCCCTCGTCGTCGGCGTCGCCATCGGCGTCTCCACGGCAGTCGGCGTCGGCATCGGGCTACTCGCCCACGACCTTCCGAAAACCCGGGGATTCTCGCTGGCGATCTCCGCCGCGATCCTGACGGTCCCCTCCCTCGCCCTGCTCACCCTGCTCATCCCGATCACCGGACTCGGCTGGGGATCCACGCTGGTCGCACTGACCGCGTACGCGTTCCTGCCGATCATCAGGAACACGGTGGCCGGGCTGCGCGGCGTCGACTCCGCCATGGTGGAGGCCGGACGCGGGATGGGCATGAGCCGGACCCGCGTCCTGCTGAAAGTGCGGCTGCCGCTGGCCTGGCCGCTGATCCTCACCGGGGTGCGCGTGGCCACGCAGATGCTCATCGGCATCGCGGCCATCGCCGCCTACGTCGACGGCCCCGGCCTCGGCACCCAGATTTTCGAAGGCCTGTCCCGGCTGGGCTCGGTGAACGCGCTCAACGCGACGCTCGCCGGCACGCTCGGCATCGTGGTCATCGCCGTCCTGTTCGACCTGTTCTTCTTCGCCGTACGTCAACTGACCATTCCTAGGGGGCTTCGTGTTCGATCGTGACACCGGAGGTGCAAGTATCGAGCTGCGGGCGCTGACAAAGCACTACCCAGGACAGCCCGCGCCCGCGGTGGACCACGTCGACCTCGACATCCCCGCCGGCGAGCTCGTCGTCTTCGTCGGCCCGTCCGGGTGCGGCAAGACCACCACCATGAAGATGATCAACCGCCTGGTCGAGCCCACGTCGGGCGAGATCCGCATCGGCGGCGAGGACGTGCTGAGCCTGCAGCCCGACGAGCTCCGCAGGCACATCGGCTACGCCATCCAGCAGGTGGGACTGTTCCCGCATCTGACCATCGGCCAGAACATCGGCCTGGTGCCGAAGCTGCTCGGCTGGACCCCCGCCAAGACCGCCGACCGGGTGGAGGAGCTGCTCTCCCTGGTCAACCTGGAGGCGTCGGCCTACCACGACCGCTACCCCCGCGAGCTGTCCGGCGGGCAGCAGCAGCGCGTGGGCGTCGCCAGGGCGCTGGCCGCCGATCCCCCCGTGATGCTGATGGACGAGCCCTTCGGCGCGACCGACCCCATCACCCGCGAGCACCTGCAGAACGAGTTCGTCAAGCTCCAGAAGCAGCTGCGTAAGACGATCATCTTCGTCACGCACGACTTCGAGGAGGCCATCAAGCTGGGCGACCGCATCGCCGTGCTCAAGGAGCGCTCGCACATCGCCCAGTACGACACGCCCGCGAACATCCTGGCCAACCCGGCGGACGACTACGTCGCCGGCTTCATCGGCGAGGACGCCACGCTCAAGCGCCTCGCGCTGCTGCGCGTGGCGGACGTGGAGTGCCGGCAGCAGCCGGGCAGCGCGAACCTGCCGCAGATCACCGCGGACGCCAGCCTGCGCGAGGCCCTGGACCTCATGCTCGCGAACGGCACCGACCGCTGCGGCTCGCCGTCCGGCGTCCTCACCTACGGCGCGCTGTGCGAGGCCGTGGGAACCGAACCCGCGCCTGCCCCACGGCTGAAGTCGGTGGGATCCGGACCGAAGCCGGTGAGCGCCGCGCCCGTGCCGGACACCGCCCGAGAGGAGGCGGTCGGCAGGTGACCGCCGCGACAATCGGCGCAGGCCGGACCCGCTCATTCGGGCGCGTTTCAGGTCTGCGGTACATCATCACCCCCGTCGCCCTCTGCGGCGTACTGATCGGCCTGTACACCTGGCTCGGCGCGCAGAACCTGGACTCCATCGAGAGCCGCAGCCTCACCCGTGAGGTCCTCTTCGCCAAGGCCGCGGAGCACATCGAGATGACGCTCGTGGCGACCGCGCTCGTGGTGGTCATCGCGATCCCCCTGGGCATCGTCGCCTCCCGGGCCCGCAACCGGCTGATCACCCCCATCATCCTCACCCTGGCCAACCTGGGCCAGGCGATCCCGGCCATCGGGCTGCTCGTGCTGTGCACGTTCCTGCTGGGGGTCGGCTTCCAGACCGCCCTGGTCGGCCTGGTCGCCTACGCGGTGCTGCCCGTACTGCGCAACACGATGGTCGGCGTGCAGCAGGTCGACCCGGCGCTCATCGAGGCCGCGCGCGGCATGGGAATGACCAAGGGACAGGTGCTGCGCCGCGTGGAGCTCAAGCTGGCCGTGCCGGCGATCCTCGCCGGGCTGCGGACGGCGCTCGTGCTGACCGTCGGCGTCGCCACGCTCGGCGCGTTCGTCGCCGCGGGCGGCTTCGGCGAGCTGATCATCAACGGGCTCAAGCTGAACCGCATGCCCGTGACCATCGCGGGCGCCGTGCTGACGGCGAGCATCGCCTTCTTCATCGACTGGCTCGGCGGGCTCGCCGAGAACCTGCTCAAGCCGCGCGGCATCTGACTCCCCCTCTCATACCGCAAGTACCGTAAGCCAGCTTCAAGAGGTGTTTTTCGTATGCGTGTCCGCAAGACGTTCACCCTGCTCACCGCCGCCGCCCTGACCCTGACCGCCACGAGCGCCTGCGGCTCGAGCGGCGCCGTCGAGGCCGCCAGCGCGGGCGACGAGCTGTCCGGCGCCAAGTTCACCATCGGCTCCAAGGACTTCACCGAGAACATCGTGCTCGGGCAGATCGCCGTGCAGCTGCTCAAGGCGCACGGGGCGGAAGTCGTGGACAAGACCAACCTGGGCGGCACCGTGCCGAACCGCCAGGCGCTGACGTCCAAGGCGATCGACATGTACTGGGACTACTCGGGCACCGGCTGGATCGAGCACCTGAAGAACGCCACCCCCATCCCGGACTCGGCCAAGCAGTTCAAGGCCACCTCGGAGGAGGACCTGGCGAAGAACAAGATCCGCTGGATCGGGCCGACCCCGCTGAACAACACCTACGCCCTGGCGATCCGCTCCGAGAAGGCCCAGCAGCTGGGCGTCAAGACGGTCTCCGACGTGGCGAAACTCGCCAAGACCAACCCGAACGAGGCGTCGTTGTGCGTCGAGTCGGAGTTCTCCACCCGTGACGACGGGCTGCCGGGGCTGTCCAAGGCGTACGGCCTGAACATCCCGAAGGACAAGATCAGCCAGCTGGACACCGGCGTCGTCTACACCGAGACCGACAAGGGCCAGACCTGCAACTTCGGCGAGGTGTACACCACCGACGGACGCATCGCCGCGCTCGGCCTGACCGTGCTGCAGGACGACAAGCACTTCTTCCCGATCTACAACGCCGCCGTCAACGTACGGGACGAGACCTACCAGAAGTACCCGGCGCTGGAGAAGGTGCTCAAGCCGGTGATCGCCAAGCTGGACGACACGACCATGCGCAAGCTCAACGCCCAGGTCGACGTCGACGGCGAGGAGCCGGACAAGGTCTCCGCCGACTGGCTCAAGACCTCCGGCTTCCTCGGCAAGTCAGCCGCCTAGCCGGCCCCACCCCTCAGCCCAGCAACTCGACCGTGCCCGCCTCGCCGTCCACCCGGACGCGATCGCCGTCGCGCAAGCGCATCGTCGCGTTCCCCGTGCCGACCACCGCCGGTATGCCCAGCTCGCGGGCCACGATCGAGGCGTGCGACAGCGGCGCCCCCATGTCCGTCACCACGGCGGCGGCGCGCGGGAACATCGGGGTCCAGCCGATGTTGGTCAGCGTCGTCACGAGGATCTCGCCGGGCTTGAGCCGGTCGCCGTCCTCAGGTGAGGAGATCACCCGGGCGACGCCCTCGACGATGCCCGGCGCGCCGGGGAAGCCGGTGACCGTGTCGCTGACCGGCGCGCTCCCGCCGCGCGCGTCGTAGATGTCGCCGCGCCGGTCGGGGTCGGCGGCCCAGCGCACCGCGTCGAAGTGCCCGACGATCAGCGCCGGGTACGGCGGCAGCGCCGCGTACATCTCGTAGGTCGCCCGCCGGGCCGCGACCCGCTCCAGCGCGGAGGCGTCGCCGCGCAGGAGGCCGAGGATCTCCTCCAGATAGAGGAAGAACAGGTCGTCGCCGTGCCCCGTGAGCTCCCCGGCCCGCAACACGAAGGCACGCAGCACCCAGAACGCCCGCATGTTCTCCGACCGGGCGTTCTCGCGGTCGCGGACGACCTTGCTCCACCGGGTGACCCGGTCCCGCATCTTGGCTTCCTGGCGGGGGTAACGCTGGGCGAACCGCGCCCACGCCTCCTCGCGCGCCTTCTTCTGGCGGGCGAGCAGGGCCTCGGTGTCGGCGCTCACGTCACGCAGCCCGGCCAGCTGGGCGTCGATCCACGCCGGATCCTCGCCGGGACGCGGAATGGAGACCTCGAACTCGTGGGGCCCCCGATGCCCGTACAGGTGGGCGAAGGTGTCCCGGTCGATCTCTCCCCTGGCCAGCTTGCCCAGCCCGATGACCGGGCCGAGGCTGGCCAGCTCGCCGTCGACGTTGGCGCCGGTGAGCATGGCTTCGGCGTCGACGTCGCCCATCATCTTGCGCAGCTTGTCGCGGGTGTAGACGAGCGTGGCCCCGCCCTGCCGGCCGGCGGCCTCCAGCGTGCGGCAGCTGGTGATGACGTACGGCTCGATCTCGCGCTCCCACAGGTCGGCCAGCTCGGCGCCGGTCTCCGTGGTGGCGACGCGGGCGCGCAGCTCCTCCGCGCGCCGCTGCGCGGTGGCGAGGAAGGCGGGCATGACCTTGAGGTTCGTACGGACCCGCTTCTGGATGTTGATCCCCAGCGGCACGACCTTCTTGACGATCTCCCAGCGGGAGACCTTCAGCAGCGGCACGTCGAGGCCGGGCGGCAGCTTGCCGAAGATCTGCTCGACGGCGCTCAGCCGGCTCCGCATGCCGAGCGAGATGGCCATCGTGTACATGACGCTCAGGTTCATGTAGAAGCGGCCGCCGATGTTGCCGACCAGGTCGAATCCGGGCAGCGCCGAGGCGGCCATCGCCTCATGGATGAACATGCGGACGAACGACCAGGTCACGGGCGTCATCACGTCGGGGATGGCCTCGCCGAGGTTGCCGCCGGTCCACAGGTAGTCGCCCTTGAGGCTGTCGTTCCACTCCTCGACCGGCTGCTTGAGGCCGGTGATCGGACGGGCCTGGACGATGAGGAACGAGCCGTCGCGCCTGGCCCATTCGACGTCCATCGGCGTCCCGTACAGCTCCTCGATGCGCGAGCCGACCCCGGCCAGCTCGGCGGCCTGCGCCGGGTCGAGCACGGCCCGCCGCCGCAGCTCGTCGGGGACGGGCTCTTCGTGCGTGCCGGACGGCGTGCGTACGGTCATCACGGTCTTGTCGCCGACCCGCGACTCGGCGACGGCGCCGTGGCGGACCACGACCGTGTCAGGGGTGACCTGGCCGCCGACGACCGCCTCGCCCAGGCCCCAGGAGGCGTTGATGACGATCTCGTCGCGGGCGCCGTTGACCGGGTTGGCGGTGAACATGACGCCGGCCGCGTCGGCGTCCACGAGCTCCTGCACGACGACGGCCAGCGCGACGTCGTCGTGCGGCACGCCGTTCTGCTCGCGGTAGGCGATGGCGCGGGCGTTCCAGAGCGAGGCCCAGCAGCGCTTGACGGCGTCGAGCAGCGCCTCGCCCCTGATGTTGAGGTAGGTGTCCTGCTGCCCGGCGAACGACATGCCGGGCAGGTCCTCCGCCGTGGCGGACGAGCGGACCGCCACCGGCACGTCCTCGCCCATCGCCTCATATGCCGTGCGGATCTCCGCGGCGACGGCGGCGGGCATCTCGTGCCCGGCGAACAGGGCGGCGATCCCGGCGGCGTCGCCGGCGGCGGCCGCGTCGAGAATCCGGTCGCGGAAGTCCGCGGCGAAGGCCCGGTAGGCCTCGGTGGTGATGTGGAAACCGCCGGGAACGGGCAGTCCCGCCCTGGTCAGCCTGGCCAGGAAAGCGCCCTTTCCGCCCACCGTCGCGAGGTCCGCGGCGGCATCGTCGAGAGGGAGGAGGACCCTCACGTGACACGCTCCTTAGCGCCCAGGGAGAGCGCGAGCTTCCGCTCCGCGATCTCCCGCATGGTGTCGAGATAGCCGAGGGTGGCCAGCCTGACGGCCCGCGCGTCGTCGTCCGACAGCGTGGCGCCGGTGCCCATCGCGCGGACGCCGGTGTCGGCGACCAGCTCGACGAGCCGGTCCTCCGGCATCCGCATCTGCTCGGGCATCATGGTCTGTGTGAGCAGGAACCCGTAGATGACCGAGGCGAGGGTCGCGAGGTGCTCGGCGGGAGTCAGGTCCGAGCGGAGCACATCCCGCCCGGCCAGGTCCTGGAGGTACGTCCCGAACGCGGCGCCCAGGTCGAGCGTGCTCTGGCTGCTCTTCTTCTGCCTGCTGAGCTTGCCGAACACCTCCGAGTCGTCGAGGATCAGCGCCCTCATCAGCGGCCGGCGCAAGAGCCCCCCGACCAGCTCCCGGAGCAGCTCGCGCAGGTCCGCGGGCGCGCGCTCGCGGACCTCCCGCACCAGAAGGACCCGCTCACGGCGGATCAGCGCCGCGAAGAGCATCTCGCGGGTCTTCCAGTGCAGGTAGATCGTGCCCTTGGCGACGTCGGCCTGCCTTGCCACGTCGTCGATGGTCGTCTTGTCGTAGCCCCAGCGCAGGCACAGCTCGGCGGCGGCGTCGAGAATCCGGTGCGCCCGCTCCAGCTGGCGCGCGGGATCCTGCGGGGGCCGTCCCACCCTGGCCATCTCGTCTCACCTCAAATGTTTGACTAGATGAGACTATGCAGTCATTTAATTAACCGCAAGTTCAGCCGAGCTTCGCCAGGAGCTGTTCGGCGTCGGCCGCGAAGGTCGAGTCGTCGGTGCCGGCGGCGAGCCGGAGCATCCGCCTGGCCACGGTGAGGTCGCCGTGGGCGTACCGGATCTCCCCCAGGCGGAAGGCGGCCTCGGCGACCAGCTCGGGCTGCTCGGTCAGCCCCAGCGTGAGCTCGTAGTAGCGCACGGCCCCGTCGCGGTCGTTCAGCCAGTAGCAGAGCTCCCCCAGATGCGCGGCCGCCATGCCCGACTCGGTGTCTCCCGAGTCGATGACCCGCTGGTACCAGCCCAGCGCCTCTGGGAAGTCCCGCTCCCTCTTGGCCAGCGCCCCCAGGTACATCGCCCCGAGCGCGCTGACGTGCCCCGTGCCCGAGTTCACCGCCTGGATGTACCACTTGCGGGCCTCGTCCTCGTCCTCGTCGTGGTAGCTGTGGCCGAGCGCGACCATCGCCCTGGCCGCCAGCTCGTCGTCGCCCGCGCCCAGCACCCGCTCGTACACCTGCCTGCCCTCGGCCACCTCTCCGGTCCCCACCAGGGCCTGGGCCAGCACGCTCAGGGCGGTCGGCTCACCGCTCTCGGCCGCCTCCCGCAGCGTGCGCAGCGACGCCTCGGTGTCGCCCTGACGGCCCTGGAGCATGCCGAGCAGACTGCCGAACACCGACCGCACCGGGCTGTCGGCGTCACCCGCCTGCCGTTCGGCCAGGCTGTAGAAGGCGGCGGAGTCGTCCTCGGCGTCGAGGAGCGCCAGCAGCCTGCCGCCCGCGACGAACCGCACATCGGGGTCCTCGTGCTCGTTCAGCCGCTCGTAGACGGCCCGCGCCCGCTCCGTCTCGCCGAGCTCGGCGAGACGCTCGGCCACCCCCAGCTCGGTGAAGGCGTCCGAGCCGACCAGCTCGTAGTAGAGGTGAACGGCCTCGGGGTCGTCGCAGAGCTCCGCGAGCTCCCTGGCCTTGGCGCCGGCGTGCGGCCCCAGATGCGACAGCACCTGTACGGCCAGCGCGTGCTCGCCCCGTTCGTACGCCTGGTAGGCCAGGGTGTTCACGTTGTCCAGGGCGGTCTGGGCCAGCTCGGACCCGGTCCCCGCGGCGACGCCGAACGCCTCGGCCGCCCCGAGCGGGTCACCGTCCTCGTGCAGCCAGCAGCCGAGCTGGATGCCGCCCCTGGCCACGGCGTCGGCCTCGCCCGACTCGACGGCCAGCCGCGCCTGCCCGACGGCCGCCGCTTTGTCGCCCAGCGCGTGCAGGGCCTCCGCGAGATCGGCGCGCATGCCGGCGATCGGCTGACCGGTGTCGATCCCCTTGCGGTACATCTCGACCGCGCCCGCCAGGTCACCCGTCGCCTTGCGCGCGTCGCCCCACACCCAGTAGCCCATGGTCACCGTCTCGGGATCGCCGGTGCCGACGGCCAGCTCGGCCTGGGCGGCGACGGCCGCGTACTCCTGCCGCTGGAGCAGGTTGACGAGCAGATGGCACAGGCAGGTGAGATCGCCGGCCGCGGCACCACGTTCGAGCACGTCACCGGCGCCCGTCAGGTCACCGCGCTCCTCCAGCAGGGCGGCCAGCTCGACGGCGGTCGCCGGCAGCGCGGCCCGCAGCGCCTCGACGGCTCCGTCCAGATCGCCGCGCCGCCGTCGGACCACGGAGACGTTGCGCCAGGCCATGAGGGCGATCTCGTCGTCGCCGCTCTCGGTCGCGGGCAGGAAACACAGCTCGGCCTGGCTGTACTGACCATCGCGGGCCAGCTCGGCACCGAGCCCGAGACCGGCGCGCTCGGCCCACTGGGGCTCGCCCACCTCGACGACCAGCAGGTAGAGCGCCCTGGCGAAGTCCTCGTCGCGGCTCGCCCTGGCCATCTCCAGCGTCTCGGCGAACGCGTCGGCGGCGGGGAACCCGCTCGCCTCCGTCAGCAGGCGGCGTACCTCGGTTATGTCGCCGGCGTCCAGCGCGAGCAGCAGCCCCGCCATCGCCGCCGATCCGGCCAGCTCGGTCAGCGCCGCCAGGGCGCCTGGCCGGTCGCCCTCGGCGGCCAGGACCCAGGGCCGTTCCTCCGGTGACGCCGTACCGAGCCGGACCCGGGCCGTGGCCGCGGACCGCTGGTCGGTGTCCTGGGCCGCCGCGCGCTCGTAGGCCGAGCGGGCGCCCTCCGGGTCACCCGCCTCCTCCAGGTGGCGCCCGGCCTCCAGCAGCGTGGCCCCCGCCGCCTCAGGATCGGCCGCCACGGCCCGCTCGAACGCCGCCCGCGCGCCCTCGAGGTCGCCGGTCCGCGCGAGGAGTCCGCCCATCAGGCACTCCGCCTCCGCCGCCCCCTCGTCCGGCGCGGTCCGCACCGCGGTGGCCGCCTCCACGAGCGCTCCGTCCAGGTCGCCCCCGTCGCGCAGGAGCCGGGCCAGATGCGGGGCCGCCGCCACCTCGCCGAACGCCTCCCGCAGCACCTCACGGGCCTCGCCGGGCAGACCGGTCGCGACCAGGATCTCCCCCAGCCGCAGCGCGGCCTCGGCCACCTGTGCCCCGTCGCCCCAGGCCGCCGCCCCCTCGCGCGCCACCACCTCGTCGTCTCCGGCCGCCATCCCTTGGCACGCCTCCGAGGGCCGCTCCGCGCCGTACCCGGCGAGTATCTCTCGGTACGTCCGTGCCGCCGCGTCGAGGTCGCCGAGCGTGTGCCAGGCGCGGCCGAGGTCGCGCCGCGCGATGGCGGCGAGGCTCTCGTCCGGACCGGTCACGGCCTGTTGCCAGGCGGCGATCGCACCGTGCGGGTCGCCGGCGTCGTGGCGCAGGGCGCCGAGGTAGCTGGCCGCCTCCTGCCGGAAGTCCGGGTGACCGACGCCGAGCAGCAGCGACAGCGACCCGTCGGCCGCGGCCGTCTCGCCCTGCCGCCGCCAGGCGTGCGCGGCCTGCAGGGCGAGCATGGACGCCATCCACGACCTGCCCTCATCGGATATCGCCTCGAAGGCCACACCCGCCGCACGGAAGTCACGGTCGAGCAGGAACCGGGCGTAGCGTCCCGTCTCCCCCTCCTCCGAGTGGGCCTCCGGGACCCGGCCGAACGCGGCTCGAGCGCCGTCGAGGTCGTCGAGCCGCACCCGGGTGAGCCCGAGCAGCCACGCGTGGCGCGGCGCCTGGACCGGGTCGCCCTCGGCGACGAGCCGCTCGTGCAGGCGGCACGCGGCCAGCAGGTCACCCTGGCGCTCGAACAGCCCGAGCAGCGCGCCCACCGCCTCCAGACGGAGCCCCCGATGGCCGGTCTCCATCGCGGCGGTCAGCGCGGCCCGCGCCTCCGCCAGATCATGCTCGCGCGTACCCGCGTCCCCGCCCTCTCCGCCGTCCTCGCCGGACTCACCCACGCGCTCACCGAGCAGCTCACCCAGCCCGTACGCCACCCACGCCGCCAGCACCGGATGCCCGTCGGCCCGCGCCCGGCGCAGCAGTGCGACCGCCTCCTCGCGCTGGCCCTGGTTCACCAGGACGTCCTTGAAGATGGTGGCCGTATAGGAGAGCGCGAGCGGGTCACCCGAGTCGGCCGCCGCGTGGAAGAGCCCGGCCGCGTCCGACAGGTCGTACCCGATGGAGGCCAGCACCTGCGCGAACACCGCGGTGCCGATGGCGGCCGTCGCGGGGTGCTCCATGGCCTCGCGGTAGCGGACCAGCCCCTCCTCCCTGCCCAGGCGCTGGTGGTCGATGACCGCCCGCAGCACCGGGTGCGGTTCGTCGCCCGATTCGCGCAGCAGGTGCAGGAAGAACTCGGCGCTGAAGCCCTGCAGCAGGTCGTCGCCCTCGGCGACGTAGGACAGCAGCTCGTCGGCCTGCTCCCGGTCGCCCGCGCCCAGCTCCAGCTCGGCCAGCGTCATCATGGCCCGGACCGACTGCGTGGCCGCGCCGGAGTCGATGGCGTCGCGCAGCAGCCGTCGCGCTCCGGCCAGGTCGCCCGCCTGCAGGTGGCGCAGCGCCTCGTCGACGTCCAGGAGCGCCTGTTCCTCGACCGGGTCGGCGAGCGGCTGCTGCCGCGCCGCGTGGTCGATCAGCAGCGCGGCCTTGAACGCCGCGTCCGGGTCTTCGTGCTCGGCCGCCTCGGCCACGAGCGCCATGACGCTCTCCCGCTCGTCCGGGTGCTGGTCGAGCAGCAGGCCGAGCAGCGTGACGGAGATCGACGACCAGTCCGACTCCCCCGCCGCCAGTACGGCCCGCAGCGCCGCGAGCGCCTCGGCCACCTCCCCGGCCTCGGTGTGCATCTGCGCCAGGCACGCCTGGGCCTCGACGGCGTACTCGCGCTGGCCGCTGGCGACCACCCGGTGGAAGATCGCCTTCGTCGCCGTCACGTCGCCGAGCTGCGCGGTCACCTTGGCCTGCTCGATGAGCGCGGGCAGCCGCTCCTCGGGCCTGGGGTCCTCGGCGGCCTCGGCGTAGGAGGCGGCCGCCTCGGCGTACTCGCCGAGATCGACCAGGACCGCGCCGAGCAGCCGGTGGGCGGTGGCCAGGTGGTCGGGGTGTCCCACGGCGATCGCGTGCTCGCACACCTCGCGGGCGGCCGCGAGATCCCCCTCGTCGGCGTGGATCCGGTAGAGCTGGAACGCCGACAGCGACACCACATCGGGATCGCCGCAGGTCAGCAGCTCACGATAGTCGTCCTCGCTATCCGCCAGCTCGAACAGGTCACGCGCCGTACCCGGATCTTGGGGGGCGAAGTCGGGCAGCTCCAGCTGGGCGGCCATCTCGGCCACGGCGGGACTGTCGCACCGGCGCGCCCGCTCCAGCGCCTCCGTCGCGCCCTGGACGTCGCCCATCTCGGTCAGGACGAGCACCAGCGCCGTCTCGGCGAGCGCGGCCACCTCGAAGTCGGCGCCGTCGCAGGCGATCATCAGCACCCGGTGCGCGGCGGGCCATTCGCGGGCGGCGACCAGCATCATGCCCATGGCGATGGCGGAGCGCTGCCCGAAGACCGGGTCGCCGGAAAGGATCACCGACCGGTGCGCGGCCTCCGCGCCGTCGAGATCGCCCTGCTCCTCCAGCAGGCAGGCCAGCAGGTGTGACGCCTCAGGATCGCCGGTGGCGGCGATCTCCCTGAACAGCACGGCCGCCGCGACGGGATCCCCCGCTTCCCAGCACTTCATCGCCGCGGCCAGCTGCTCTGACTCCATATTGCACTCCCCAGTCATTTAATACTGTGAAAAAGCTACACATGTGTCGCTCTGGTCACAGCACGTTCCCCGATCTCGGGACCTTCCGACCATCCCGGTTCGGCGCGCCGTAGCGTAGGGGCCATGGCTAAAGCGTTCTGGATCGACCAGGAGTTCGACAGGGATCGTGACGGGCGCTATGCCGTACACGTGCGCAAGAACCTCGAAGAGTTCGAGTGGGGCGACATCGCGCCGGTCAGGTTCGCCTGCGCGGCCTGGCGGCTGGCCACGCCGCCGTCGCTGAACCCCGGCTACGTGCGCTGGGACCGCCGCATCCTTGAGGCGACCTGCCACCGCAACACGTGGGACGGCACGCTCAACGCGCGGATCAAGCTGGTCTCGCCGCTGCCCGAGGAGCTCACCCGCTCACGGGCCTGGTGGCGCGACCGCGGCTGGCTGGGCTGGCAGGAGACGTTCGGCCAGTACGTCGAGCCGACGCAGCAGGACCTGGCCAGGATCCCGTTCCTGCGGGCGACGCTGCTGGTGGAGGTGCCGGTGCCGCTCGACGACCTGCCACCGGAGCCCGAAGGCCCGCATGACGAGGTCGAGCAGAGCGCGGCACGGGTCCTGGTGGTGCTGGTACGCGAGCTGAACCAGCTGGTCAGCCCCATACTCGATCAGCTCGGCTGACAGCATGCCCGCCACATAACCGGGTAGCGGGGGCGCATGAGGATGCTGCTCGCCGTGCCGTCGATGGTCGCTCTGTCGATCTACCTGCGGCAACGCGGGTCGCCGGAGTCCAAGCCGGTGGGCGCACCACACTCCTGGACCGGAGTAGAGGGCTGATCGGCCGCCGGGGTCCCCGGTTGATCGGTCGCCGAGCTCCACGGCTCACCGGTGACGACCGCGACGATGCGGGTGCCCGGCTGGAAGGCGCCCTGCCGGACCAGGTCGAAGACGCCGTAGAGCATCTTCCCGACGTACACCCCCTCGACCCGATATTTCGCGATGAAGTCGTCGAGAACCGGGGTCGAGCGGGCGTACCCCCCGAAGTGATAGTCCAGGTTGACCGACCAGTTCGGCCACACGCGCCCGTACGCCTCGCGCTGCAGGCGCGCCACCTCATCGTCGAGGAACCCGGCCCCCTTGAGCACCGCGAACCCGATCGCCCGCCGGCCCTCCGGCAACCCGGCCGCGATCCCGGCCAGGGTGCCGCCGGTGCCGACCGCGCAGCAGATCACGTCGTAGTCGCCGCCGATCTCGCCGGGCAGCTCGGCGCACCCGCGTACGGCCGCCGCGTTGCTGCCCCCCTCCGGCAGGATCGCCACGTCGCCCCACTGCTCGCGCAGCGTGGCCTGCACCTCCGGCGTGTGCTTGCGGCGGTATGTCCCTCGGTCGAGATAGGTGAGCCGCATACCGCAGGACTCCGCGTACGCCAGCGACGGGTTGAGCGGCAACGTCTCCTCACCGCGGATCACCCCGATCGTCGCGAACCCGTCCCGGCGCCCGGCCGCCGCGACAGCCCTGATGTGACCGGAGTAGGCGCCGCCGAACGTGAGCACGCGTGGGTGGCCCAGGTTGTACTTGAGCTTGCGCGCCTTGTTGTCGTCGCGGACGAGGAAGACCCGGACCGAGTCGAGCGCCGGATCCACCAACTCCTCCATGGCGCTAGTCTACGGTCGGACCTTTGTTGAGGAGTGTTGGATTATGCGCGTTGTCGATGCTTTCCGGGCCGCCTTCGGCGCCGATCCGCGTACGGTCTGGCACGCGCCCGGCCGTGTCAACCTGATCGGCGAGCACACCGACTACAACGACGGCTTCGTCCTGCCCTTCGCGGTGCCGTGGGGCGTCACCGCGGCCGTCAGCCCGCGTGAGGACGCCACGATCCGGCTGCTGTCCCTGCAGTCGCCCGGCGACCCGCTGGTGATCTCCAGCCACGAGGAGTCGCGGGGTTGGAGCCGCTACGTGGTCGGCGTCCTGGCGATGCTGGGCGACCGGGTACGCGGCGCCGACATCGCCATCGACGGCGACATACCCCAGGGCGCCGGGCTCAGTTCGAGCGCCGCGCTGGAGGTGGCCGTCGCCTCGGCCCTCAACGACCTGCACGACCTGGGCATGACGCCCATGGAGCTCGCGCTGCTCAGCCAGCGGGCGGAGAACGACTTCGTCGGCATGCCGTGCGGCATCATGGACCAGGCGGCGTCCGCGCTGAGCGCCGAGGGACACGCGCTGTTCCTCGACTGCCGCTCGCTCGGCTCCCGCAACATCCCGCTCGACCTGGCCGCCCACGGGCTGACCATCCTCATCATCGACACGCAGGTGCACCACGAGCACGCGGGCGGCGAGTACGCCAAGCGCCGCGCGGAGTGCGAGTCGGCGGCCCGCAAGCTGGGGGTCGCGGCGCTGCGCGACGTCACGGACCTGGCCGGGGCGCTCGACCGGCTGCAGGGCGCCGAGCGCAAGCGCACGATGCACGTCGTCACGGAGAACCACCGCGTCGAGGCGCTCATCGGCCTGCTGCGGGCCGGGGCGATCACGGAGATCGGGGCGCTGCTGAACGCCTCCCACCTGTCGCTGCGCGACCAGTACGAGGTGTCGTCGCCGGAGCTGGACCTGGCCGTGGAGGCGTCGCTGCGCGGCGGCGCCCGGGGCGCCCGCATGACGGGGGGCGGCTTCGGCGGCTCGGCGATCGCGCTGGTGCCCGACGAGCGCCTGGAGGCCGTGAAGGAGTCGGTGAACGCGGCTTACGCCGAACGCGACTGGCAGGCCCCCCGCTTCCTCCCCGCCACCCCCGCCTCAGGTGCTCGCCGTATTTCCTGACCCCTCTTAAAACCAACATTCTTTGTTACGGCCAGCCCGGTGGGCCCCGCCCGCCGACCGGGGCCAGGGCCTGTCCAGGGGAACGCTCCTCCGGTTCACCGGCTCGCCACCGTTACGTGCGCACGGGCACCATCTGGGTGGTCTTCGGGAACCCGGCTGAATTTCCCGGCTGACTACAGTGGCGGAAAGTTCGGCCTACAGAGGCGGGAAGTTCGGCAGGCGGCGCTCCAGGAAGCTCGCGACACCCTCGGCGAAGTCCGGGCGGTTGAAGGAGGCGAGCATCTCCTGGGTCGCCGTCTTGGCCGCTTCGTCCAGGGTGACGTTCCAGTCGTTCCAGACCTGACGCTTGATGACGGCCATGGAGGCCGGGGAGCTGTGGGTCGCGAGCTCCAGGGCGTACTCCTGGGCCGTGGCGAGCAGCGCGTCTCCCGGGACCGAGCGGTTGGCCAGGCCGAGCTCGTACGCCTCCGCGCCGGTGAAGACCCGCCCCGACAGGAGGATGTCCATGGCTCTCTGCTGGCCCATGAGGCGGGGCAGGATCCACGACAGGCCGTATTCGGCGATCAGGCCGCGGCGCGGGAAGGCCGTGGTCCACTTGGCGTCCTCGGCCGTGAAGATCAGGTCGCAGGCCAGCGCGTGGACCATACCCAGACCGGCGCAGGCGCCGTTGACGGCGGCGATGATCGGCTTGGCGATGGTCGTGGGGAAGGTGTTGGGGCGCGGGTCGGGCGTCTCGTCGTAGTCTCCGGTCTGGAGGGCGCTGAGCGTCTGGAAGTCGGCGCCCGAGCAGAATCCCTTGCCCGCGCCGGTCACCACGATGGCCCGCACGTTCGGGTCCTTCTCGGCCTCCTGGAGAAGGTCGAAGTAACACCGGCCCATCGCGTCCGTCCAGGCGTTGAGCCGGTCGGGACGGTTGAAGGTCAGGGTGAGCACGCCTTGATCGGCCGAAGAGAGAACAAGTTCCGCCATAGGCCAACAGAATCATATTCTAGTCATGAAACGCAAGACGACCCCCCAGTCAGTGGGCGTGGTGGACGAAGGCGGAGGCCAGCGTGGGGTTGCTGTAACTGGGGGGAAGTGGAACGCAAGACGACCCCCCAGCCAGCGGGCGTGGTGGACAAGGGCAGAGGTCGGCGCGGGGTTGCTGTAGTTGGGGGGACGTGGAACGCGTGGGCGGCTGTCCGGTCAGCCGGTGTGGTGGACGAAGGCAGGGGTCAGGGTGGGGTTGTCGTAGTAGCGGTGGAAGACGCGCGTTGCGCCGCCGGAGATGGGCGGCACGATCCACGACCAGTCGGCCGGGCACACCCGCCCCGCCTTCTCCTCCCGTCCCAGGTGCGTGAGGAACCGGTTCGATTCCGTGTGGTGGTCGGTCATCGTGACCCCCGCCTGCTCGAACGAGTGCAACACGGCCACGTTCAGCTGGACCAGCGCGTGGTCCCGCCACAGTGACCGGTCGGTGGCGGTGTTCAGCCCGAGCCGCCCGGCGACCACGGGCAGCTGGTCGTAGCGGTCGGTGTCGGCGAGGTTGCGGGCGCCGATCTCCGCCCCCATGTACCAGCCGTTGAAGGGCGCGCACGGATAGCACAGCCCCCCGATCTCCAGGCACATGCCGGAAATGGCCGGCACGGCATGCCAGCGCAGCCCCAGGTCGGCGAACCACGGATGGTCCGGATGCGTGAGGGGCACCTCCAGCACCGCGTCGCCCGGCAGATTGCACAGCAGCCGCTGCCCGCGCCCCGGCTGGATGACCAGGGGCAGTACATCGAACCTGCCGCCCTGCCCGCCCCGCCAGCCGAGCCGCCTGACCCGCTCGGTGAAGTCGACGTAGCGGGGGTCCCCCACGATCGACCCGTCGCGCATGCGATACCCGGCGTACCGGATGAGCTGCTCGTTCAGCACCCGGGGTCCGCGCCGCTCAGGCGTGTCCGGCGGGAACACGGTGATCGTCGGCCGGATCTTGCCCTCACCCGTCGCGTCGCGCAGATGAGCCACGCACTCAAGGGCCACCCCCTCGGCGCTGGTCACCTGCCGGCGGTCGCGTACCCGCAACGAGCGCCAGTAGAGCCGCCCGATGCAGCGGCTGCTGTTGCGCCAGGCCACCCTGGCACCGAACTGCAGCTCCTCGAAGGTATGGGTGTAAGTCCCATGACGGGCGATCTCCTTGGCGACCTCACGCAGACGCGCGTGCACGTCACCCGCGCCGGGATTCTCGGCGTGGAAGAGCCTGATGAAGCGCCCCGCCTCGCGGACGTCGATCGTTCGCTCGATGAGCGTCTGTACGGCGATGGCATCGAAGGGACGTAGGGACCTGATCCAGGTACGCACGCAGTAACCAGCACTTTTCCATCAACGGAGCGCCCCGCCGATTCCGGGTCGGCGGCACCTCCTGGCAGGCGGCGCCCTCTCCACACCGCCTTCACGACGTGCCCGCAGCTCCTGCCATCCTTCACCGTCTGACAGCCGTTTGTCCCGGCAAAGGGAAAATCCAGTGACCTTACGGCTACAAAGCGTGAAAGGCGTCAGCCGCCGGGCCGCCGCACCAGATCGAGCCGCATCGCCACCACCACCGCCGAGGTCCGGTCGGAGACGCCCAGCTTGCCGTACGCCCGCAGCAGATGCGTCTTGACCGTGGCCTCCCCGATGAACAGCCGCCGCCCGATCTCCCCATTGGTCAGCCCCTCCGCGACCAGCTCCAGCACCTGCCGCTCCCGCGCCGACAGGCGCCACCCTTCGGGGCCGGTCTTGTGCCAGGACGCCAGGCGAGCGGACACCGACGGCGACAGGACGGTCTCGCCGCCCGCCACCGCCCGTACCGCGGCCGCCAGGTCGGCTCGTGACACGTCCTTCAGCAGGTACCCGGCGGCTCCGGCCGACATGGCGCGCTCGATGTCGGCGTCGTTCTCGTACGTGGTCAGCACGATCACCCGGTACCCCGCGCCCAGCCGCCGGATCGCGGTCACACCGTCGCAGCCCGGCATGCGCAGGTCCATGAGGATCACGTCGGGCCGCAGCCGCGGCGCGACCGCGATCGCCTCTTCACCCGATCCGGCCTCACCGACCACCTCGATGTCCGGCTCGGCGACGAGCATCCCGCGCAGGCCCTCGCGGACCATCGGGTGGTCGTCGACGATCAGCACGGCGAGCATGGCAGCTCCACCGTGACCGTCGTCCCCGCTCCGGGAGCGGCCGCCACGGCGACGATCCCGCCGAGCCGCGCCACCCGGGCCCGCATGGTCCGCAGACCGTACCCATCGCGGGTGCTGGCCGGCTCGAAGCCATCACCGTCGTCACTCACCGACAACCGCACTGCCGCGCTCCCAGAGTCACTCACCGACGGCCGCACCGCCATGTCCCCGTAGTCCAGCGCCAGCCACACGGACCGGGCGCGGGCGTGCTTGCGCACGTTGGCGAGCCCCTCCTGAGCGACCCGCACCAGCACCGCCTCGACCGTGGCGGGCAGCGCGACGGGCTCGCCCCTCACGGTCACCTCCACCGGCACCTCGAACCCCTCGGCCAGCCAGCGCAGCGCCTGCCCCAGTGACGTGCCGTCGAGCGCGGGCGGGGCGAGCGCGGCGATGAGCGCCCTCGTCTCGGCCAGGTTCTCCTTCGCCGTCCGTATGGCCAGCGCCACGTGCCGATCGGCCCCCCGAACGGCCTCGGCGGCCTGGAGGAGCATGATGATGCTGGTGAACCCCTGGGCCAGAGTGTCGTGAATGTCGCCCGCCAGCCGCTCACGCTCCGCCAGGACCCCGGCCTCCCGGCTGACCTCCGCCAGCTCCTCCCGCGTCCGGTCGAGCTCTTCGATCAGCTCGGCGCGCTCGCGGTTCTGCTGGTAGAGCCGGCTGATGAACGTGCCGAGCAGCGCACTCGCCGGCAGCCCGACGGCCAGGGCGAGGAGGATCTGCAGCGGGTCCTCCCCGGCCGGCGTCAGTCCGTTGAGTACCGGCGCGGCGAAGAACGCCGCCGTCAGCACCACGGCGTGCGCCACCCGCAGCGACATGAACGCCATCGGCACCAGCGCGGACAACGCTATGGCCGCCGCCGGCTCCAGCAGCCCGGCGCCGGTGACCAGGACGAGCATGCTCGCCGCGTACCACCAGCTCTCCCGCACCGGAATGGCGTCCGCGCGGACGGCCGAGCGGCCGAACAGGACGTAGCAGAGGGCCAGCAGCAGCACCAAGCCGACGGCGATGGGCGGGCCGCCGTCCGCCACCATCGCGATGACGGTGGTGATGAGCACCACCGCGAAGTACGCGTCCCAGAACGGATAGGAACGCAGCCAGGCGTTCTCGGCCCGCGCCGCCACGGGACTCCCCATGATCTGCAGTTTTACCCTCTTATAGCTATATGTCCACCGATCGGTGGATACCCCAGCCGCGCCGAACCCGTGATCGTCATGGTCATGAACAAGCACATCTACCGCACGGTCATGCTCGCCCTGTCGCTCGTCTTCGCCGCGCTGATCGCCATTCTGGCCCTCCTCGGCAGCGACGCCATCGGCCTGGTCGCGGGGATCGGCGGCGTCCTCCTCGGCCTCGGCTGGGCACTCTACGGAGTGCTGACCGGCAAGAGGGACTCCACGGTCTAGCCGGAACGCGAAAACCCCCTTCCCGGAGCTCCGGGAAGGGGGTTCGGTGTTGCTCCCGCGATAGGACTCGAACCTATAACCTGCCGGTTAACAGCCGGCTGCTCTGCCGTTGAGCTACGCGGGATCGAACGTTTGCGCTGATCGGCGGGCCTTGCGGGCCGCTCCCCTGGGCGCAGGAATAGATTAGCGCACTCGAGGAGTGCGTGTCGCATCGTCATTCGGGTAGGCCCGGAGACAGCGGAGGTGCAATATGCGTTATCGGATGACATTCGCCATTGGTCTTGCCGTCGGCTATGTCCTGGGCAGCCGGGCCGGCCGCGAACGCTATGAGCAGATCAAACGGGCAGCCCAGCGCGTTGCCGACAGCCCCAGGTTCCAGGAGACCGCGGGCGTGATGGGCGCCCAGCTGTCGAAGGCGGCCGGGGTGGCCAGGTCGAAGGTGGGGGACACGCTCCAGCATCGGATCCCGTTCCTCAACGGCCACGACCACCACGACACCGGCACCGGCTGGCCCGGCGAAGAGGTCGAGCAACAGGCCGGCCAGAAGAAGACCGACCAAACCGGCATTCCTTACTGACGCGGGACAACGCCGGGCCCCGGGCATGAGCGCAGGACGAATCACCGCCCATGTCCGGGGCCCACGCGTTCTCAGGCTCACCGCCCAAGTCCGGGGCACTCGCGTCCCCAGGCTCACCGCTCATGCCCGTGGCCCACACATCCTCAGGCGCCTCAGACCCCCATGCTGCGCCGTACGCCCTCAAGGGCCTGTTCGGCCTGTGCGCGTACGCCCGGGTCGTTCGGGTCGAGGCCGTCGTCGAAGACGAGGGTCCACCCCAGCACCTCACCACCGGGCGGGCGCCTGGCCACCAGCCGGACCCCGCCACGGCCGGGCAGGTCCACGTGCTTGTTCACCACGATGGTGGCGTTGACCCGCTCCCGGACCGTCTCGGGCAGCAGCCGCGGCTCCGGCAGCTCCACGCGGTGCCGATCGCCGGACATGGTGAGGATGTTCAGTCCCTCCTCGTCCCAGGCGGCCCGGTCGATCGTCTCGTACGGCACGCGGAGCCCGCCGGGCAGGTGCAGCGCCAGATTGGTGGCCACCACGTGCCCGTCGCCGGTGGCGGCGAAGGTCAGCACCCGCTCCCCCGGCTCGGTGACCAGGGCCTTGCGGACGTCGGCGGGCAGGCGGCGAAGGAAACTCATTCCTTCACGCTATCGGCGAGCAGGTCGAGGGTGAGCGCGGCACTCCAGGAGAAGTCCCGGCACCCCCGGCCGCTGCCGTCGAACGGGTCGAAGCACTCGCGGAACCCCGCCTGCCTGACCAGGCGGAGCGTGCCGTTGGCGAGCTGCTGGCCGAGCGAGCCGAGCGCGTGTACGTCGGCCGCCCGGCGCAGCAGCCAGTTGGTGTTCACCCAGGACGGGCCGCGCCAGTAGCGGGTGCGGTCGAACTGGGCGGCGCGGATCTCGCAGCTGGGCACCGGATAGCCCGTGGCGCCCATGAACCTGGCCGATTCGAGCACCTCGATGGCCGCGTGGACGCGGTCGCTGGGCAGCTCGGGGTCGAGCAGCGGGCCGAAGCCGCCGACCGTGCAGGCCCGGATCAACCGGTCGGTCCGCAGGTCGCGGGCGTAGAAGCAGCCGTCCCACAGGCGGTCGAGGAGCGCCTGCCTGATGCGCTGGGCCTGTTCGGCGTGGGGCACCGGGTCGGCGCGGGCCAGCGGCGCCAGCTCGGCCATGGCCTGGCAGGAGGCGAGCCAGATCCCGTTGAACATCGGGTCCTCGATGGCGAACGGGTGCTCGTCGCGCAGGTATTCGGCGCGGTAGCCGGCGTTGCGGTAACGCAGCGCCAGCCAGACGTAGCGGTCGTGGTCGCTGGCGGGGTGGCGCTCGTCGAGTTCGACGGTGCGGTAGCCGTACCTGATCTCGGGCAGCGCGGCGAGCGGCTGGTCCCAGGCCGGGCTGTCGTCCATCCCCGACTCCCAGGGGTGCACGATCGCGGCGAGCCCCGAGCCGCCGAGGTCGCGCGCGGCGGCCAGGTAGGCGTGCTGGGCGGCCAGCGCCGGAAACGCGCGCCTGACGAAGTCGGCGTCGCCGGTGTGCCGGTAGAGCCACCACAGGGCCAGGGCGTGCAGTGGCGGCGAGGTGAGACCCGAGGTGAGCACGCGCGGCGCGGCGTCGTGGTCCTGCGAGCGCCAGACCGAAGGGCCCGGGAAGTACGCCTCGGGGGTGTGGAAGACGATGTGCGGCACCATGCCGGTCGCCCACTGCCCGGCCAGCAGGCTGAGCAGCTCGGCACGAGCCCGGTCAGGCCGGTGCCTGGCCAGGCCGATCACCACGAACGCCGAGTCCCAGCTCCACTGGTGCGGGTAGAGACCTGGAGCGGGAACGGTGGCGGTTCCCGTCCAGTTCGCCTCGAGCACGGACAGTGCCTCGCGCCCGAGCGCGGCGTCGTCGACCGCGGGCCGCGCCTCCATCAACCCACTATGCGCCGCTACGCCGCAGGAAGCTATCGCGGAGGGAGCTGTCGGGAAGGAAGTTACGTCCGGGCCCACTTGGAGACGAGCATGACGCCGAAGGCCACGGCTCCGATGATGAGTCCCCACTTGAGCAGCGTGAAGAAGAAGCCCACGAGGGGGCCGATGAGGATGAACACGGCGATGATCGCCAGGATTGCGAGAAGTATGCGTCCCATGCCTCTGACGTTACGAGATCGTTTAAGCGGATTGCAGGTAAGGCAGGGTTGAATCAGGGACAAGTCAGGGTCTCCCCTACTCTCGGAGCCAACCGGCAGACTCCCGGAACCAACCGGTCGGTTTTGCCGTTAAGCCGGTAGACAACGGGGCTCGGGGGCCCTTATCACGGGGAGCGTGATGAGTCTCGGACCACCCATGAGCAGGGAGGGCGCGGAGTACGCGCTGCGTGCCCGAGCCGACGAGCGCGACCGCATCTCCGGCGACCTGCTCGATCTCGAAGCCCACACCACCTACCAGTTACTCAAGGGCGCCTCGTTGAGCGGCCCGACCCAGACGCGCTGGGCCGCCGCGCAGGGCGCGCTCGCCGCGCTGTGGGCGCTGTACGACACCTACCGGGGGGTGTTACGCGCGGCCGAGCAGGTCAAGGGCCCCCGTGGCCGCCTCGGCGCGGAGCAGCTCGCCACGCTGACGGAGCTGCTGTCGGGCCGCTCGGTGGTGCTGAAGGCCGCCGCCAAGCCCGTCGAGGAACGATCCCTCCTCCCCCAGGCGGACGAGCGGCTCACCCTGGACGAGACCGTCGCCCGGATGGACGCGGCCTTCCAGCAGGCCACGGACGTACTGACGGAGATCGACACGATCTGGTCCGCGGCGTTGCCCCGCCTCGACGCCGCCGACGCCGAACTGCGCGCGGTCGGCGACCTGCAGCGGCAGCTCGGCGAGAGCCTTGACCTGACCCGGACGGAGACCGATCTGCGGCGGATGCGGGCCGCCGTGGTCGAAGACCCGCTCGGCTCGGCGCCGCCGGAGCACGAGCTGGAGCGCGTCACCCGCCTCCTGGCGAGCACCCGCGCGGACCTGGAACGCGCGCTGCGAGTAAGCCAGGAGTACGGCAGGCGGCGCGAGGAGCTGGTGGCCGCGCTGGACCGGGTACGCGCGGCCGAGAGCGAGGCCAGGGTGGCCCACGGCACGGTCGTGGTGAAGATAGCCCTGCCGCCCCAGGCACAGCCGCGCAGCAAGGTGGAGGCGCTGGCCGGCGAGCTGGACGCGCTCGACGCCGCACCCGGCACCTGGCTCGACCGGGCCGGGCGGCTGACGGCCCTGGAGCTGGGCGCCCAGCAGGCCGCCCAGCAGGCACAGGCCACGGCGAAGGCACTGCTGGGGCTGCTCGGCAGGCGTGACGAGCTACGCGGGCTGCTCGGCGCGTGCCAGGCGATGACGGTGCGCAAGGGCCTGGCGGAGGATCCGGCCATCACTGAGCTGTACGAGCGGGCGCGGCTGCTGCTGTGGAGCGCTCCCTGCGATCTGACGAAGGCGGCACAAGCCGTCGACCTGTATCAGCGTGCGATCCACGGAGGTGGCCGATGACCCGATGCGCCCAGCCAGGCTGTACGGGCACGATCGAAGATGGCTACTGCGACCTGTGCGGGCACGCGGCCACGGCCGCCGCGCCCGCCTCGGCCCCGGCGACAGGGACGGGGACGGGGACGGGGACGGCGTCGAGTCCCTCGGTCTCCCCTGACACCCGGCCGGTGAGCAGGTCGATGACCAGCCCGCTGAGCAGTGGCCGGTCGCGGGCGGGCGTGCTGGGCGAGCTCGCCGACCTGCCGTCGGTGCCCTACCGGGACCCGGCCACCGCGATCATGGCCAATCCCATGGTGCCCGAGGAGAAGCGGTTCTGCGCCAACCCGGCGTGCGGCGAGCCGGTCGGCCGCTCCCGGCAGGGGCGCGCCGGGCTGCCCGACGGGTTCTGCCCGCACTGCCGTACCTCCTTCTCCTTCACTCCCAAGCTGGCCAAGGACGACCTGGTGGCCAGCCAGTACCGGGTGCTGGGCTGCCTGGCGCACGGCGGCCTCGGCTGGATCTACCTGGCCGCCGACGAGAACCTCGACGGCCGCTGGGTGGTGCTCAAGGGCCTGCTGAACACCGCCGACGCCGAGGCGCTGGCGGCGGCTGAGGCCGAGCGGAAGTTCCTCACCACGGTCGACCACCCGAACATCGTCAAGATCATCAACTTCCAGCGCTCCGCCGGCCTCGGCTACATCGTCATGGAGTACGTCGGCGGCCAGTCGCTGCACGAGCTGCGCCGCCAGGGCCCGCTGCCGCTGCGCGAGACGCTCATGTACGGGCGGGAGATCCTGCGCGCGTTCAGCTACCTGCACGAGCACGACCTGGTCTACTGCGACCTCAAGCCGGCCAACGTGATCAGGGTCGGCAAGCGGCTCAAGCTCATCGACCTGGGCGCGGTCCAGCGCGTCGGCTCGCCGCCGGGCACGTCCTGGGCCACGGTCGGCTACCACGCGCCCGAGCTGGAGACCCAGCCCTCGTCCGTCGCCTCCGACCTGTACACGGTGGCCAGGACGCTGGCGGTGCTGACCATCCCGTCGTTCAGCCCGGCCAAGGGCGGCGTGGAGAACCCGTTGCCGGCGGACTGCGGCAACGAGTCGTTCGCGCGGCTGCTGCGCCGGGCGACCGCGCCGGATCCCGCCGCCAGGTTCCAGAGCGCGGAGGAGATGGAGGAACAGCTCGTCGGCGTGCTGCGCGAGATCAGCGCGCTGGCGGAGGGGGTCCCGTACCCGGCGCAGTCCGCGATGTTCGGGCCCGAGCGGCTCGCGGCGGGGGCGGCGCTGGCCGCCGACCGCGGGCGGGTGTTCGCCGGGCTCGATCCGCTCGAGGCGGCGGCCGCGCTGCCGGTGCCGCTGGCCGACCCCGCCGACCCGGCGGCGGGCGCGCTGGCCGGCCTGGTGGGCCGCGATCCCGGCGTGCTGGTCAGCCAGGTCGAAGGGATGGCGCGGACGCCCGAGACGCTGCTGACCAAGGCCCGGCTGCTCGCCGAACAGGGCTCGGACCAGGCGCTCCACGCTCTGGACGAGGCGGGGCGGGAGCTGCCCGGCGACTGGCGGGTGACCTGGTACCGGGCGGTCCACCTGCTGGCCTCGGGGCAGGCCGACCGGGCGGCGCAGATCTTCGACGAGTGCTTCTCGATGCTTCCCGGCGAATGCGCGCCCAAGCTGGGCCTGGCGTTCGCGCTGGAGTGCATGAACGGCGACCCGGTCCGCTGGTACGAGAGCGTGTGGCGGACCGACCACTCCTACGTGAGCGCCGCGTTCGGGCTGGCCAGGGCGGGCCGGATCGCGGTGCTCGACGAGGTGCCGACCACCTCGAGCCACCGGGTGGCCGCGCAGCTCGCGGTCGTGGCCGCGGTGGCCAGAGCGACCGGGGCGGCCGATCCAGGGAAGCCGAACGAGCTCTCGGCCGCGGCCGACCGCCTCGACGACCTCACCGACCTCGACCCGCGCCGCCGCGAACTGCTCACCGCCGAGCTCCTGGAGAGTGCGCTGACCTGGCTCGACGCCGGCAAACCACCGGGCGGCGTGAAGCTGGCGGGCGCCGAGTTCACCGAGCCCGGCGTACGCAAGCGGCTGGAAGGCATCTTCCGCCGCCTGGCCGTGGCCGCGGGCTCCCGCCAGGAGCGCCAGGCCCTCGTCGACCAGGCCAACGCCGTCCGCCCCCGGACGTGGGTGTGATGGACGACACCGCCGCCCCGAAGGCCGACGTCCGGTGCCCGGTCTGCGAGGCACCCGTGCTCGCCGGCGACTCCTTCTGCGAGGCGTGCGGACATCCACTCGGAGCACCCGCCTGTACGTCCTGCGGCGCCCCCGCCGTGGACGCGGAGGGCTACTGCGAGCGGTGCGGCGTGCGCCAGCCCACCAGCCGCGACCACGCGGAGCTCGAACTCGACAGCGGTACGGCCGGCGTGACCGACAAGGGCCTGCGCCGCAGCCGCAACGAGGACGCCATGGCGCTGCTGTCCACGGCCACCCAGACCGTGGTCGTCGTCTGCGACGGCGTGGGCAGCTCGCCGCGCGCGGACGAGGCGTCGGCGGCCGCGGTGGAGACGGCCTGCGCCGCCCTGGCCAGGGGCGTCTCCACCGAGGAGGCGTTCGGCCTGGCCAGCCGCGCCGTGGGCAAGCTGGCCACCTCGATGGACGACGCCCCCGCGTGCACCTATGTCTCGGCGGTCGTCGAAGGCGGCCGGATCACGCTCGCCTGGGCGGGTGACTCCCGCGCGTACTGGCTGTCCACCGGCGCCCGGCCCACCAGGACCAACCCGTCCGCCGACACCCAACCGGTCGCGACCGACCCTCCCACCGACACCCGGCAGGCCGACACCGGCCTTCCCACCGATACCCGGCCGGTCGAGGCCGAGGCGCGCGTCGACACCCGGCCGGTCGGGGTACTTCCGGCGGCCGCCATCCGGTCCGCCGCGACCGGTCAGGTCGTCGGTACCCAGTTGACCGAGGACGACGCCGCGCCGACGGGTGAGATCACCGCCTGGCTCGGCGCCGACTACGGCGACGTGCGCCCGCACGTCCGCGTACTGGAGCCGGAGACCCCGGGCCTGCTGCTCGTGTGCAGCGACGGCCTGTGGCGCTACCTCGACGGCTACACCTTCCCTTCCACCGGCAGCCCTCTGGACATGGCCCGCGCGATGCTGCGACACGCGCTCGACTCCGGCGGGCAAGACAACGTGACCATCGTTCTGATCCCTCTAGGAGACGCACATGGGTGACCAGCCCACTTTCACCCTGCACATCGACCAGAACAAGTACCTCCCGATCGACGGGCGCGAGGTGCACGCCATCCTCACGATCAACTCCACCGGCACGGTGACCACCCAGTCCGCCACCCCGGCCGAGGCCGCGGAAGTGATCATCATCGACACGTCCGGGTCGATGAGCGGCGGCAAGATCAGGGAGGCCCGGGCCGCCGCCGCGACGGCCGTGCAGACCCTGCGCGACGGCGTGCACTTCGCGGTCATCTCCGGGACCGACCGGGCCCGTGTCGTCTACCCGAACGGCCCCCAGCTGGTCAGGGCCAGCGCGGCCACCCGGGCCGAGGCGCAGCGGGCCATCGGCAAGCTGGGGGCCGGCGGCGGCACCTCGATCGGCCAGTGGCTGCAGCTGGCGGCCCAGCTGCTGTCGGCCCACCCGAACGCGATCAAGCACGCCATCCTGATGACCGACGGCCAGAACAACGAGCGCGCCAACGTGTTCGCCGACGCGCTGGCCCGCTGCGAGGGCGCGTTCGTCTGCGACAGCCTCGGCGTCGGCGACGACTGGGTGCCCGCCGAGCTGCGCAAGGTCGCCGAGGCGCTGCTGGGTACCTTTGACTTCGTCCGTAACCAGGGTGACCTGGCCGACTTCTTCCGCAACCTCACCCAGACCTCGATGAGCAAGACCGTGGCCGAGCTGGTGATGCGGGTGTGGGTGCCGCAGACGGCGACGCTCAAGTGGGTCAAGCAGGTCTCCCCCACGCTGCTCGACCTGACCGGCAAGCGCACCGACGTCAACCCGCTGACCGGCGACTACCCGACCGGCTCGTGGGGCACCGAGGACCGCGAGTACCACCTGTGCGTCGAGGTGCCGCCCGGCCAGATCGGCAGCGAGATCCGCGCGGGCTGGGTGAAACTGCTCCGTCCCGACACCCAGGAGGTCTTCGCCAGCGGCAACGTGCTCGCCCAGTGGACCGACGACCTGGCCCAGTCCACCCGGATCAACGGCAAGGTCGCCCACTACACCGGCCAGGCCGAGCTGCACGAGCTGATCCAGGACGGGCTGAGCGCCCGCGCGGCCGGCGACGTCGAGAAGGCGACGGCCCGCCTGGCCAAGGCCAAACAGCTCGCCGCCGACTCGGGACGCGAGGACACGGCCCGGCTGCTCGACAAGGTCGTCGAGGTGGATCCGGCCTCCGGCACCGCCCGGCTGCGCAAGAACGTCGACAAGGCCGACGCGATCGAGCTCGACACCGGCTCGGTGCGTACCAGCAAGCTGCGCAAGAACGGGGAGGGCAGCTGATGGCGACCTGCCCCCAGGGCCACACGTCGGGCGACGACGAATACTGCGATGTCTGCGGCCTCCAGCTGGCCGCCTCCCCGCCACCGGTCACGTCGTCGGCCGCACCCGCCGCGCCCGCCGGTGTCGGAGCCGGCGCCGCGGTGGAGAGCTGTCCTGTCTGCCAGACGCCGCGTGCCGGGCAGTTCTGCGAGGTGTGCGGCCATGACTACTCCGGCGCCGCGCCCACCATGGCGCCGCCGGTGTCCGGAGCGCGCTGGGAGGCGGTCACCGCCGCCGACCGCGCCTACTACGAGAAGGTGATCGCCGAGGGCGGCCCGGATGCCGACGCCGTCGCCTTCCCGCCGTACTGCCCCGAACGGTCCTTCGCGCTGTCCGGCGAGCAGATACGCATCGGCCGCCGCAGCCGGGGCCGCGACCTGCGGCCGGAGATCGACCTGACCGGGCCGCCCGAGGACCCCGGCGTGTCCCATCTGCACGCCGTGCTGCTCGCCGCGCACGACGGCTCGTGGACGCTCGTCGACCCGGGCTCCTCCAACGGCACCCAGGTCAACGGCAGGCCGGTCGCGGTCAACGTGCCGGTCCGGGTGGGCGCGGGCGACCGCATCCACGTCGGCGCGTGGACCGTCATCACGATCCGCGAAGGCACGCCATGACCGGCGCGAGGGCCGTCATGACCGGCGAGGGGACCGTCGTGACCTCCGTCATGACCTGTGGGAGGGCCGTCATGAACGCCGTCACGACCCGCGAGGGGGCAGCATGACCATCGTCCAGGCCAGGCCGCCCGGCCAGGTCGGGCCGGCCGGGCCGGGGGCTCCGGCGCGCCGGAGTGTGCCGGGGAGGATCCGGGTCATCTCCGGCATCACCGTGGCCTCCCTGGCGCTGCTCTTCGCCGCGCTGGCGGCCGGGAGCGTGAGCGCGCGCGACGGGCTGACGGTGATCGGCCGCGACGCGGGCCCCCAGGTCGTCGCCACCGCCGGCCTGTATCTCGGGCTGAGCGACATGGACGCGCAGGTCGCCGACGCGCTGCTGATGGGCAAGGAGTACGCCCCGCAGCGCCAGGCCGCCATCGCCCAGTACGAGCGGCGGCGCTCCGAGGCCAACCAGGCGCTGCTGAAGGCGTTCGAGCTGTCCGGCGACAACCCCGCCGAGCGGCAGACCGTCCAGTCCGTGCTCGACAGCCTCGGCCGTTACGAGCGGCTGGCCGGGCAGGCGCTGCTGCTCGACACCCAGTCCGGTCACGCGGCCGGGCCGCCGCCGCAGAAGGTGGTCGAGGTGTACCGGCAGGCCACCGACCTGATGCGGCTGGTCCTGCTGCCCCAGGCGTACAACCTGACGCTGGAGAGCGGCACGATCGTGCGGAGCACCTATGACGAGCAGAGCGTCATGGTGCCGATCCTACGGTTCGCGGTGATCGTGGCCGGGCTGCTGGCCCTCGGCTGCCTGATCTGGCTGCAGGTCTTCCTGGCGCGGCGCTTCCGCCGGGTGTTCGGGCCGGCGCTGCTGGTCGCGACCGTCGTGACCATCGTGGCACTGCTCGCCGGGGTGAACGTGCTCGGCCGGGACATGCGGGAGCTGCGCACCGCCAAGGCCTACGGCTTCGACTCGGTACTCACGCTGGCCAGGGCCCGCGCGATCAGCAACAGCCTGCACGGCGACCAGAGCCGGTTCCTGCTCGACAAGGGCCGGGCCGACACCTACGAGCACACCTTCCTCGACAAGTCCCAGTCGGTGATCTACCTGGAGGCCGGGAACCTGGACACCTACCAGGCCAAGGTGGCGCAGGGCGCCAAGAACTTCCTCGGTCTGCTGGGCACCGAGCTCGGCGGGGACGACGGCGAGCGGGCGCTCGAGGCGTACACGCGCTTCCAGGACGCCGACGCCAGGCTCCGCGCGCTGGCGGCCAGCGGGCAGGCGAGTCAGGCCGTGTCGGCCAGGCTGGGGACGGTGCGCGAGTCCTTCGACGCCTACGACCAGGCGCTGCTGAAGCTCGCCGAGCAGCATGAGGCGGTGTTCAAGCGGGCCACGGACGCCGGCGAGAGCGCGCTGGACAACCTGTGGCGGCTGCTCCCGTTCGCGATCGGCGGCCTCGGGCTGCTGGTCATCGCCGGGGTGTGGCCACGGCTCAAGGAGTACCGATGAAACGGCTGCTACCGGCGGTGCTGGTCCTGACCGCGCTGCTGGCCGGGGCGTGCGGCATGGGCGGCGCGGAGTCGATCCTGTCCAAGGACACGATCGTCATCGGGGTCCGTCCCGACCTGCCGTCGGTCGGCGTGCGCAAGTCCGACGGCAGCTTCGAGGGCTTCGACGTGGACGTGGCCCGCTACATCGCCCAGAAGCTCGGCAAGGACTTCACCTTCATCCCGGTGCTGGCGTCCGACCGGGAGAAGGTCCTGCTCAACGGCAGGGCCGACCTCGTGCTGGCGACGTACACGATCAGCCAGGACCGCAAGGCGAAGGTCCTGTTCGCCGGGCCGTACCACATCTCGTACCAGGACATCCTGGTACGGCCGGACGAACCGTCGATCAAGAACGTCCGTGACCTCAAGGGCCGCAAGATCTGCCAGGTGAAGGGCTCGAACGCGACGCAGCGGGTCCTGGAGGAGCGCAAGGTGGCCGCCGAGGTGGTCCCGGTGGACGACTACGCGGCCTGCCTGACGGCGCTCAAGGACCGCCGGTTGGACGCGATCACCACCAACGACGTCATCCTGGCCGGCCTGGCCAGCGAGGACGGCAGCGGGCTGCGTCTGGTCAACGCCCAGTTCAACGAGCAGCGGACCGGGGTCGGCATGCACAAGGGCGACGTCGCGGGGTGCGAGGCGGTCAACCGGGCGATCACCACCATGTACCAGGACGGGACGGCCTCGAAACTGCTGCACAAATGGTTCGGCAAGGCCGGCCTGAACCTCAGCACCATCGCGGTCCCGCAGTTCGAGGGCTGTTCCTGAAACCCTGTAGACGAACGGCGGGCCCGGGGAGAACCCCGGGCCCGCCGTTCTTCGCCGCGAGTCGATCGCGAGAGTCAATCCAGATAGTCACGCAGCATCTGCGCCCTGGTCGGGTGGCGGAGCTTGGCCAGCGTCTTCGACTCGATCTGCCGGATGCGCTCCCTGGTGACGCCGAATTCCCTGCCCACCTCCTCCAGCGTGCGCGGATGCCCGTCGGCCAGGCCGAAGCGGAGCTGGATGATGCGCTGCTCGCGGTCCGACAGCGTCGCCAGGATGTCGTCGAGCTGGTCCTGCAGCATGATGAAGGCCGCGGCCTCCATGGGCACGACCGCGTCGGCGTCCTCGATGAAGTCGCCGAGGTCGGAGTCTTCCTCCCCGATCGGCGACTGCAGTGACACCGGCTCCTGGGCGATGCGCTGGATCTCCACCACACGATCGACCGGGAGATCCATCTCCTTGGCGATCTCCTCGGGCGCGGGCTCACGGCCGAGGTCCTGGTGAAGCTGCCGCTGTACTCTGACGAGCTTGTTGATCGTCTCCACCATGTGTACCGGTATGCGAATGGTGCGCGCCTGGTCGGCTATCGCACGGGTGATCGCCTGCCGGATCCACCAGGTGGCATAAGTGGAGAACTTGTATCCCTTGGTGTAGTCGAACTTCTCCACCGCGCGGATGAGCCCGAGATTGCCTTCCTGGATGAGATCGAGGAAGAGCATTCCACGGCCCACATAACGTTTGGCGATCGAGACGACGAGCCTGAGATTCGCCTCGATGAGGCGCTGTTTCGCCCGAGTGCCCTGCCAGACCAGCTCCCTGAACTCGGGAAAGGCCAGACGCGAGACCCCGCTGGCCAGCTTGTCCTCGGCGAACAGACCGGCTTCGATCGACTTGGCGAGCTCCACCTCCTCTTCGGCTGTCAGCAGCGGCACCCGGCCGATCTCCCGCAGGTAGATACGGACTAGATCGCTGGTCGGCGCCCGCTTGCCTACGTCTTCCTCGTCGGCGCGGGTGGTCTCTTCCTCTCCCTGGGGTTCGAGAACCTCCACGCCGTTCTCCGCGAGCATCCGCACGACGCGTTCCAACGCGTCGGACGGCAACTCTGAGCGGTCAAGCGCGGCTGCGACGTCATCGACGGTTACGCTTCCGCGCTCCCTTCCCTTCGCGACGAGGTCCGCCACTTGATCTACGGATGGCGGTCCACTTGGCAGTACCGATGCACCCACGGGACACAGTCTGCAGTATTGGTTCCGTAAAATGGCAGACCCATTTTTGTAACCGAAGGTAAGGCCGTGGCCCTTACCAAATTGAGATCGCTTAAAGGTTTAGCAGGAGTTTGATCAGGAAAGTAAAGTCCATTACGCGGTCGAGTAAGGAGTGTCCGGGGCGGGGTTGTCGCCGGACACCAGGCGTAGCCTGCCCGAATGCCTTCTGACACCGCTGCCTCGCCCGGCCGGTGAAGGATTTCGCCACCGCCATCTGGATTCAACAAGTTCCCGACATCTTGTGCTCGGCAACTCTCGAACGAGCCGTTACAGGGGCCATTCGCGGCCCGTCATCCATCGGTGGGCTACGTCAAAGCGGATGCGCACAGGTCCGCCGAAACCCTCAAGTGGTCGCCACGGCTGCCCGCGAGAGCGTCCCCCAACCCCTCAGGTGGTCGCCACGGCTGCCCGTAAGAGCGTCCCCCAACCCCTCAGCTGCCCGCGGCCCGGTCCCGGAGCACTCTGCGCTGCTGCTCCAGCGCCACCAGCTCGCCGAACAGCCGGTTGTAGTCCTGCTGCTCCTCCACCGGGTTGAGCCGCTGGATGCGCGACTTGACCTGAGCGATCGCCCGGTCGACCGCGATGGCCTCGATCGCCGCCAGCATGGCCGCCCCGTAGCGCTCCTCGGTGTGGGAGTCGGCCCGGATCGCCTCGACCGCGAACCGGGTCACCAGCGCCCGCGTCACGTCGTCGTGGCACTGCTCCAGCAGCCGGTCGACCCACTCCCGGCCGCCGTGGCCCGCCGACGCGGCGCCGCCCGCCGCGCTGATCACCTGGTGCACCAGCACGTGGTCGGGCGCGGTGAACGCCCGCGGGTCGAGCGCGTCGAAGCGGGGACCGAGCAGCGCGGGCCGCTGGATGGCCAGTTTGAGCAGCTCGCCCTCGACCCGCACGTTGGGATCGACGGGCGCGGCCTTCGACGCCCGTCGCGGGCGCCCCTGCTGGGCGCCGCCGACCTCGGCGATGCGCTGCATGACGAACCGCTCGTCCATGAAGCCGAGCCAGCGGTCGAGGTCGATCGCGTAGCGCTTGCGCAGGCCGACGTCCTTGATCCCGGCCACGATCGGCGCCGCCGCGTCGAGCGCGGCGATCTTGCCCTCGTTGCTGCGCAGGTCGTAGCGGGAGATCGTGCTGCGGATGGCGAACTGGAACAGCGGCTCGCGGCTGGCGATCAGATCGCGCACGGCCGCGTCGCCCTGCTTGACGCGCAGGTCGCACGGGTCGAGCCCGTCGGGCTGCACGGCCACGTAGGTCTGGGTGACGAACTTCTGCTCGTCGGCGAACGCCCGGAGCGCCGCCTTCTGCCCGGCCGCGTCGCCGTCGAAGGTGAAGATCACCTCACCGCGGAACTCCGCCTGGTCGAGCAGGAAGCGCCGCAGGATCTTGATGTGCTCCTCGCCGAACGACGTGCCGCAGGTGGCGACCGCCGTCGGCACCCCCGCCAGGTAGCAGGACATGACGTCGGTGTAGCCCTCGACGATGACCGCCTGGGACCGCTTGGAGATCTCCCGTTTGGCCAGGTCGATGCCGTAGAGCACCTGGCTCTTCTTGTAGAGCGGGGAGTCGGGGGTGTTGAGGTATTTCGGCCCCTCGTCGGAGTCGAGCAGCTTGCGGGCCCCGAACCCGATCACGTCGCCCGTCGCGTCGCGGATCGGCCAGATCAGCCGCCCGCGGAAGCGGTCCATCGGCCCGCGCCGGCCCTCCTTGGCCAGCCCGCCCTTGACGATCTCGTCGGCGGTGAAGCCGCGCCCCAGGAGATGCCGCGTCAGCCCTTCCCACTCATTGGGCGCGTAACCCACGCCGAACAGCTCGGCGTCGGCCCGCTCGAACCCGCGCTCCGACAGGAAGCGCCGGCCGGGCGCGGCGTCCGGGCCGAGCAGCTTGTCGGCGTAGAACTCGGCGGCGGCCTTGTGCGCCTCGATCAGCCGGGCCCGCTCGCCGTGGTCGCGCCGCGGCACGTAGCCGCCCTGGTCGTATTGAAGCTGGATCCCGGCCCGCTGGGCCAGCCGCTCGACCGCCTCACCGAACGTCAGGTGCTCGATCTTCTCGACGAACGTGATGACGTCGCCGCCCTCGGTGCACCCGAAGCAGAAATACATGCCGCGCTCGGGCGTGACGTTGAAGGACGGGCTCTTCTCGTCGTGGAACGGGCACAACCCCTTGAGGTTGCCGCCCCCCGCGTTGCGCAACTGGATGTGCTCGCCGATCACATCGGCGATGGGCGATCGCTCACGAACGAGCGCGATATCGACGTCACGGATCCTGCCAGCCACGCCGGTGAGTCTATTCCTGAGCTACGACAACCGGCCCCACCCGGGCTCATGACTGCCCTCCGTGAGGTGACGGTGACCTGGCGGTAAGAGGATGTCACCGTCGCGTCGCGAAAGGCGGAAATCTGTCGGGAGCACTTCCCCAGTCGGCTACAAAGGTAAATGTTTGCGGTGGACACGTCGACACGGGTGGAGATCATGCGAGCGGGGCATCTCGGACGTTGGGCGGCTTTAGCGGGCGCCGCACTGCTGGCGAGCGCCTGCTCGCCACAAGCCACCGGAGTGGCGGGCGTCAGCGCGCAGTCACCGGCCACGCCCACGGCGAGCGCCAGCCCGTCCGTCACCGCCACCATTCCCTCGCAGACGCCAACCGCCGACCCTCAGTCGGCCGAGACGCCGCCCAAGGGTGAGGACCCGGTCAAGATCCCGCCGCCGAAGCTGTCGAAGTACACCTACGCCTTCCCCGTCCAGGGCTGCCGGACGACCTACCAGCGCCAGTTGCTCGTGCTCCCGAAGACGGTGATCTGGGCGGGCAAGGGCTGCGCGTTCGTGGCGCCGGTGGACGGCGTGGTCGACGAGGTCAACACCGTGAACAAGTGGTCGCCCACCACCGACGTGGGGGCCGCCCGCGAGGGCCGCTTCGTCACGATCATCGGCGACGACGGCGTCCGCTACCTCGGCGGCCATCTCGACGCCGTGGCCGACGGCCTCAAGCCGGGCGTACGGGTGAAGGTCGGACAGATGCTCGGCCGGGTCGGCAACTCCGGCAACGCCCGCGACACCGGCACCAACCTGTACTTCGCGATCTCCTGGAAGACCGGCCCCGCCTACTGGTGGGTGCGCCGGGGCATGGTGAACCCCTGGGACTACCTCGACGCCTGGCAGTCCGGCAACAAGACGCTGTCTCCGAAGGAGGAGACGCTGAAGATGCGCGGCCGGCTGGGCGAGACGCCGCGCTGCGCCGTTCAGTGCGCGTCGAAGACGGTGACGGAGCCCAAGAAGAAGAAAAAGAAGACCCACGCCACCCCGACTCCTACCGTGATCATCATCGATCCGACGTGAGCTCCTTCGGGTCCACGGTCGCTCCGGAGCGGATGAGCTGCTGGATCTCGCTGACGACGTCCCAGACGTTGACGTTCATGCCGGCCACGACCTTGCCCTCGCGCAACCAGTAGGCGACGAACTCCTGGTCGGGCACCGAGCCCCGGTAGACGACCTCGTCGTAGCCCTGGATGTCGCCGGAGAACTCCATGCCCAGGTCGTACTGGTCGGTATAGAAGTACGGCACGCGGTCGTAGGAGACCTCCTGGCCCAGCATGGACCTGGCCGCGGCGGGGCCGCCGTTCAGCGCGTTGGCCCAGTGCTCGACGCGGATGCGCCGGCCGTACAGGGGATGGAAGGCCTCGGCGACGTCACCCGCGGCGAACACGTCGGGGTGCGAGGTGCGCAGCGCGGCGTCCGTGAGGATGCCGCCGCCGACCTCCAGTCCGGCGTCCCGGGCCAGCCCGACCTCGGGCTCCGCGCCGATGCCGACGATGACGAGGTCGGCGGTCAGGCGCTCGCCCGAACTGAGCCGTACGCCGGTCTCGGTGATCTCCGCGGCGCCGGTGCCGGTGCGCAGGTCGACGCCGTTGCGCCGGTGCAGCCCGGCGAAGACCTCGCCGAGTTCGGGCCCGAGCGGCCGGTACAGCGGCGTGGGGTCGGGTTCGACGATCGTGACCTCACAGCCGGCCTTGCGGGCGGCCGCGGCGGTCTCCAGCCCGATCCAGCCCGCGCCGACCACGATCACCCGTTCGGCGTCGGCGAAGCGGGCCTTGAGCGCCTCGCTGTCCTCGACCGTGCGCAGGTAGAGGGCGGGTCCGGGCAGGCGCCGCGGCCTCGCTCCCGTCGCGATCAGCAGCTTGTGGTACGGCTGGCGCGAGCCGTCGGAGAGCCGGACCGCGTGCTGGTCGAGCTCGAGGCGCGTGACCCGCAGGCCGGTCCTGAGGTCCACGCGGTTGTCGGCGTACCAGCCGGCACCGTGGACGAAGATCTTCTCCCGCTCGCCCTTGCCCTGGAGGTACTCCTTCGACAAGGGCGGTCTCTCGTAGGGGCGTTCGGACTCCGCGCCGATCAGCACGATCTCGTCGTCGGAGCCCTCTTCCCGCAACGTCTGCGCCGCCTTGGCCCCCGCCAGTCCCGCGCCGACGATCACATATGTAGCCATGGGCGCAGTATCCGCCCGCCGAGGGTCATCGGGAAAGACGCTTGTGCCAAGCGATGGCGGATGTGTCGGTGAGAGAGGCGATCTGGTCGATGACCACTCGGACGCGGGCCGCGTCGTCGGGCGCGCCGAGGTAGGTGGGCCGGAAGGCGGGCTCCAGAGTGGCGGGCGCGCCGAGCGTGATCAAAGAGGCCAGCTCGGTGATCAGGTCGCGCTGCCTGGCCTGGTTGGCGTGGTGGTCGTCGGTGGTCATCACGTAGTGGGCGGTGACGCCCTTGAGGAGCGCGCACTCCAGCAGCGTGGCCGGGGGCACGACGAGCTCCGCGCGGTGCCGCGAGGCGTACGCGTCCTTGGTGGCGGTCTGGGCGGAGCGGCAGAAGCGGCCGATGAGGCCGCTCGTCAGCGCCTTGAGCCCGGCCAGGTCGGCGAAGGTGGCCTCGAAGCGGCGCGGCCAGAGCGGGGTGGCGATCAGCGCGGCGAAGACGGCCTCGAGCTCGCCGAGGTCGGCGCTGGGCGCGTACCAGGTGCGGGCGGTCTCGCAGACCGCGCGGCGCTCGGTGGCCGACAGGAGCGCCTCGGGCGTGACGTGGCCGGAGTGCAGCGCGTCCTCCAGATCATGGACGGAGTAGGCGACGTCGTCGGCCCAGTCCATGATCTGCGCCTCGAAGCTCACCTGGCCGTCGGGCGCGCCGTCCCTGATCCACTCGAAGACCGGCAGGTCGTCGTCGTAGACCCCGAACTTCGGCGATCTGTCGCAGGTCCACGGATATTTGATGGAGGCGTCGAGCGCGGCCCTGGTGAGGTTGAGCCCGGCGCTGCGGCCGTCCTCGGTGAGGACCTTGGCCTCCAGCCGGGTGAGCAGACGCAGGCTCTGCGCGTTGCCCTCGAAGCCGCCGCACGAGGTGGACAGCTGGTTGAGCGCCACCTCACCGTTGTGGCCGAAGGGCGGATGGCCCAGGTCGTGCGCCAGGCAGGCGGTCTCCACCAGGTCGGGGTCGACGCCGAGCGTCGCGCCCATCTCCCGGCCGACCTGGGCGCATTCGAGGGAGTGGGTGAGCCGGGTGCGCGGGATGTGCTGGCCGCCGCCCAGGGTCTCGCCGGGCCCCACGACCTGCGTCTTCGCGGCCAGCCTGCGCAGCGCGGAGCTGTGCAGGACCCTGGCGCGGTCGCGTTCGAACGCGCTGCGCTCCGGGTTGCCGGGAGGTTCCGGCACCCACCGCGCCTGGTCGTGCTCGTCGTAATGGGCCATAAGAGCTGTGATTTTATCCAGTTTCCGGTCTCCGCTAGTGTCAACCCTCGCGAGAACCCCATTCCCCGGGAGCCCCTCCTCCATGACCACAGCGTTCCGGGCCCTGCTGGCCTTCGCCCTGCTTGCCGGTTTCTACGTGCTGGTCGGCCTCGTGCTGGTCGCGGCCGTCTTCTTCGATGTGCTGCTGCTGGTCGACTTCCACGTCAACGGCCTCAAGTACGCGGTCGTCCTGACCCTGGCGGGAGCCGCGCTCGTGCGCGCCCTGATCATGGCCAGCCGCCGCAAGGACGGCGGGCAGCCGGGCGTGCTGGTCGCCCGCGAGCACGAGCCCGCACTCTGGCAGGTGGTCGACGACCTGTCCCAGCGCGTCCGTACGGCACCGCCCGACGAGATCCGCCTGGTGCCCGAGGTCAACGCGGCCGTGGCGGAGGACACCCGCTTCCTCGGCATGAAGGCCACCAGGCGGCGCATGTACATCGGGCTGCCGCTGCTGCAGACCCTCACGGTCGACGAGATGCGCGCGGTGCTCGGCCACGAGCTGGGCCACTACAGCGGCGCCCACACCCGCCTGGGCGCGCCGGTCTACCGGGGCCGGGAGGGGCTGATCGCGACCGTCGAGGGGCTGGCCGGCAACCCGTACGTCCAGCGGCTGTTCATGTACTACGCCAAGCTCTACATGCTCCTCTCCCAGAGCGTGTCGCGCGGGCAGGAGCTGGAGGCCGACCGGTTCGCGGTGGCCATCGGCGGCCGCCAGGCGATGTCGGAGGCGCTCCGCAAGATCCACAGCACGGCGACCGCCTGGAAGATCTACGCCGAGGGCTACCTGTCGATGACCGGGGCGGGCGGCAACCGGCCCGCGGCGGTGTTCGGCGGGTTCCACGCGCTGATGAGCGACCCGGCCCGGCAGGCCGAGGTGGCCAAGCTCGGCGAGGAGCCGCGGGAGACCTCCCGCTACGACTCCCACCCGAGCCTGGCCGAGCGGCTGGCCGCGATCGAGCTGCTGCCCGAGCCGGAGCACGTGCCCGACCCGCGCTCGGCCCTCACGCTGCTGCGTGACGCCAACGTGGCGGTGCAGGCGGTCGAGCAGTCGATGTGGACGCCGGAGGCGCTCACATCGCTGCGGGCGGTGTCATGGGAGGAGCTGGTGTCCCAGGGCATGTACGCGGCCCGCAACGCCGAGGCGCTCAACGACCTGGCGCTGGCCGGGCAGCGGGTGCTGGGCGCCACCCGGCCCTACCTCGACGCGGCCTTCGAGGTGATCGCCAGGGGGCGGCGGCCCGAGCTGGAGGAGAAGCTGCGCGAGCTGGGCTGGAACCCGTCGGAGACGCTGCTGGCCGGGGTGCTCGGGCAGGCGCTGGAGGCGGTGCTGATCCAGCACGGCCAGGCCCGGTGGACGCTGTCGTGGGCGGGCCCGGCGCGGCTGCTGTTCGACGACGGCGAGGAGGTGGCGCTGTCGGAGTACGCGGCCCAGGTCGCGGCCAATCCGTCCGCCGTTCCGGGGCTGCGGAAGTGGCTGGGCGACCTGGGCATGCGTCACGACTACGTGCCTGCCACGCTGGAGCAGGCGGAGGCGACCGTCTAGCGGGCGCCGGGGCTGTTCACCGGCCGTCGGCTGTTTTGCCGGGTGTCGGCTGTTTACCGGGTGTCGGAGTCGCATTCGGCGAAGGCCGCGCGACCGGCCTCCAGGCGGGCGACCGGGATGCGGAACGGCGAGCAGGAGACGTAGTCGAGCCCGGCCTGGTGGCAGAAGTGCACCGAGTCGGGATCGCCCCCGTGCTCGCCGCAGATGCCGAGCTTGAGGTCCGGGCGGGCCGCGCGGCCCTCCTCGACGGCGATCGTGACCAGGCGGCCGACGCCGTCACGGTCGAGGGTCTCGAACGGGGACACCCCGAACATGCCGAGCTCCAGGTAGCGGGAGAAGAACGCCGCCTCGACGTCGTCACGCGAGAAGCCCCAGGTCATCTGGGTCAGGTCGTTGGTGCCGAAGGAGAAGAACTGGGCCGCCTCGGCCACCTGGCCCGCGGTGAGCGCCGCCCTGGGCGTCTCGATCATGGTGCCGATCAGGGCCTCGACGCCGAGGTCCGCGAGGATCCCGGCGGCCTCCTCGCGGACGGCCTCCAGCTCCTGTACGGCGGACACGAGCGGGATCATGATCTCCGGCTTGGCTCCCGGCACCTCCTTGGCCGCCTGGGCGATGGCGCGTACCTGCATGGCGAACAGGCCGGGGATGACCAGGCCGAGCCGCACACCGCGCAGCCCGAGCATGGGGTTCTGCTCGTGCAGCCGCTTGACGGCGCCCAGCAGCTTGCGGTCCTTGTCATTGCCGTCCCCGGTGGCCACCTTGACCGACAGGTCGGTGAGGTCCGGCAGGAACTCATGCAACGGCGGGTCGATGAGCCGGACCGTGACCGGCTGACCCTCCATAGCCTGAAATATCCCGACGAAGTCGGCTTTCTGGAGGGGCTCCAGCGCGTCCAGCGCCGCCTGGCGCTCCTCCTCGCCCGAGGCCAGCACCAGGTCCTCGACGAGCTGCCGGCGCTCGCCCAGGAACATGTGCTCCGTACGGCACAGCCCGATCCCCTCACCGCCGAAGCGGCGCGCCCTGGCCGCGTCGTCCGGGGTGTCGGCGTTGGCCCGCACGCCCAGCCGGCGCACCTCGTCGGCCCGCCGCATGATCCGGTCCACGGCCCGGACCAGGTCGTCGTCGGGCTCCCTGCCCTCGAAGTACTCGACCACGGCCGAGTCCACCACGGGCACCTCGCCGAGGAAGACCTCGCCGGTCGTGCCGTCGATGGAGATGAGGTCGCCCTCGTTCACCACGATGTCGCCCGGCGCGGTGAACCTGCGCTCGCCGATCGACACCTCCAGCTCCTCGGCGCCGCAGACGCAGGTCTTGCCCATGCCGCGGGCGACCACGGCGGCGTGTGAGGTCTTGCCGCCGCGGCTGGTCAGGATGCCGCGCGCGGCGATCATCCCGGACAGGTCGTCCGGGTTGGTCTCGCGGCGCACCAGGATGACGTCCTCGCCCTGGCCGGCCAGCTCGACGGCGCGCGCGGAGGAGAACACGACCTTGCCGACGGCGGCGCCCGGCGAGGCGTTCATGCCCTTGGCGATCTTCTTCTTCTCGGTGCCGGAGTCGAAGCGCGGGAACATCAGCTGGGCCAGCTGGTCGCCCGTCACCCGCGTGACGGCCTCGTCGAGTGTGATGAGGCCCTGGTCGACAAGCTGGGTGGCGATGCAGAACGCGGCGGCCGCGGTGCGCTTGCCGACCCTGGTCTGCAGCATCCAGAGCTTGCCGCGCTCGATCGTGAACTCGATGTCGCACAGGTCGCGGTAGTGGTTCTCCAGCGTCTCCATGATCCGCAGGAGCTCGTCGTACGAGCTCTTGTCGAGGCGCTCCAGCTCCTGGAGCGGGATCGTGTTGCGGATGCCGGCGACGACGTCCTCGCCCTGGGCGTTCTGCAGGTAGTCGCCGTAGATGCCCTGCTGGCCGGAGCCGGGGTCGCGGGTGAAGGCTACGCCGGTGCCCGAGTCGTTGCCGACGTTGCCGAAGACCATGGCCACGATGTTGACCGCGGTGCCGAGGTCGGCGGGGATGCGTTCCTGGCGGCGGTAGAGGATGGCGCGCGGGGCGTTCCAGGAGTCGAAGACGGCCATGACGGCCAGGCGCATCTGCTCGCGGGGGTCGGCGGGGAAGTCCTTGCCCGTCTCGTCGCGCACGATGCCCTTGAACGTCTCGACCAGGCCCTGCAGCTCGGCCGCCCCGAGGTCGGTGTCCTGCCGGTCGCCCTTCAGCGATTCGAGCGCGTGCTCGAACAGCTCGCCGTCGATGTCGAGCACGGTCTTGCCGAACATCTGGATGAGCCTGCGGTAGGAGTCCCAGGCGAAGCGGTCGTTGCCGCCGGCCTGCTTGGCCAGGCCGTGCACGGACTCGTCGTTCAGCCCGATGTTGAGGACGGTCTCCATCATGCCGGGCATCGAGAACTTCGCGCCGGAGCGGACGCTGACGAGCAGCGGGTCGTCGGCCTGGCCGAGCGTCTTGCCCATCCGCTTCTCCATCGCGGTCAGGTGCTCGGCCACCTCCCGCTCCAAGCCGTCGGGGACCGCGCCCTCGGCCAGATAGTGGCGGCATGCCTCGGAGGTGATCGTGAACCCGGGAGGGACGGGCAGCCCGAGATTGGTCATTTCGGCGAGGTTTGCTCCCTTGCCGCCGAGAAGATCCTTGAGATCCTTGTTGCCCTCGGTGAAGTCGTAAACGTACTTGGCCACCACAGCTCCAATCAACGCCTCTGGTTCGGACTCTACCGGCGATAATCATGATGAAACTGCACTCATCGGTTAAGTCAACGTTTCAGCTGGTGAAAGGCCTATCACCGGTCTAATCCAATTTATGTTCTGTTTGACCAAGAATTGGTTTATACCAATTGGTATAAACCAATTCTTGAAAGATCCAGAGGTAAGGTTCACAATCAGGAGCACCCCCTAGCAGGAGGCGCCCGATGGCCACTCCTACCAAGCCCCAGCGTTCGGCCCGCCTGGTCGCCGGATCGGCCAAGGCCGCGCAGGGCTCCGCGCGCTACCTGGACGAGCGCCTCGGCCTGGCCGGCTGGCTCGGCCCGAACCTGCGCAAGCTCTTCCCGAGCCACTGGTCGTTCCTGCTCGGCGAGTTCGCCCTGTACTCGTTCGTCCTGCTCGTGCTGACGGGCACGTTCCTGGTCTTCTTCTACAAGCCCAACCCCGACGTGGCCTTCGCCTCGGTACGCGAGCTCAGCCTGGACATCAGGGGCGGCCTGCTGGTGCGCCAGATGCACCACTGGGCGGCGACGATCTTCGTGCTGTCGATCGTGGCCCACCTGTTCCGCGTCTTCTTCACCGCCGCCTTCCGCAAGCCGCGGGAGCTGAGCTGGATGACCGGCGTGCTGCTGTTCGGGCTGGTGCTGTTCGAGTCGTTCCTGGGCGTCTCACTGCCCGCCGACCAGCTCGCCATGACCGGCCTGCGGGAGGCTCAGGGCCTGCTGCTGTCGATCCCGCTCATCGGCGGCCACCTGTCGGCGTTCGTCTTCGACGGCGGCTTCCCCGGCCAGGTCATCCCGCGCGTCTTCGTGACGCACGTGCTGCTGGTGCCGGGCATCCTGCTGGCGCTCGTGCCGCTGCACGGGATCGTCCTGACCTGGCGGCAGAAGCACACCGAGCACCGCACCCCGGCGTCGGACGAGACGCGGGTCACGGGCGGCCCGTTCTTCCCGTACTTCGCCGTCAAGAACGGCGCCACCACGCTGTTCACGATGGCCGTCATCACGCTGCTGGCCACCTTCGTCCGGGTCAACCCGGTGTGGGAGCACGGGGCGTACCAGCCCGGCGGCTGGCCGCCCTCGGCCCAGCCGTTCTGGTATTCCGGCGTTCTGGAAGGCGCGCTACGCCTGACGCCGCCCTGGGAGATCACCGTCGGCGGCTTCGTCCTGCAGGTCGGCCTCTGGATCCCGATGCTGGTCCTGGCCGCCTTCTTCACGGTCCTGCTCTTCTATCCGTTCCTGGAGCGCCGCTTCACCGGGGACCGCCGCGTGCACAACCTCCTGGACCGCCCCTCGCACGCGCCCGTCCGCACGGCGCTCGGGGTGGCGGTGATCACGTTCTTCACGGTGCTGTGGGCCGGGACGTGGGTCTCGGAGACCCCGCCGGACCCGAAGGCACCGATGCCACTCCTCGTGGCACCGCACGAGACCTACCTCTGGATCGTGTACGGCCTGCGCGCCGCGATCTTCGTCCTGCCCCCGATCGCGTACGCCATCACCCTGGCGGCATGCCGAAGCCGCGCCCGCCGCTGATGCCCTTGCCCACCTGCTCTAACGACGTTGACCCCGCCCACGGTCCAGGAAAGACCGCGAACGGGGTCAACAATGCGCACGTCACGGCGGCCAGCCCCGTAAACCGCAGGAGCGTGCCCCTGGACGGGGCCCGGCCACGTAGGGCGGGTGGGGCTGGCCACTGCCGGCCGTAAAAGAAAACTAGTCGTTCAGGTGCTGGCGGAGGTAGGAGTCTACGGCGTCGAGGGAGATGCGCTGCTGAGCCATCGAGTCGCGCTCGCGGATCGTGACCGCGTGGTCCTCGAGCGTGTCGAAGTCGACCGTGATGCAGAACGGCGTGCCGATCTCGTCCTGGCGCCGGTAGCGGCGGCCGATCGCGCCCGCGTCGTCGAACTCGACGTTCCACCGCCGGCGCAGCTGCGCGGCCAGGTCGCGGGCCTTCGGCGACAGGTCGGCGTTGCGCGACAGCGGCAGCACCGCGGCCTTGACCGGGGCGAGCCGGTGGTCGAGCCGCATCACCGTGCGCTTCTCCATGACCCCCTTGGCGTTGGGCGCCTCGTCCTCGCTGTAGGCGTCCAGCAGGAACGTCAGCGTGGCCCGGTCGACACCCGCCGCCGGCTCGATGACGTAGGGCACGTAACGCTCGCCCGTGTCCTGCTCGAAGAAGCTCAGGTCGACGCCCGACGCCTTGGAGTGGGCGGTCAGGTCGAAGTCGGTGCGGTTGGCGATGCCCTCGAGCTCGCCCCACTCACCGCCGGCGAAGTTGAAGCGGTATTCGACGTCGACCGTGCGCTTGCTGTAGTGGGACAGCTTCTCCTTGGGGTGCTCGTAGAGCCGGAGGTTGTCCTTGTTGATGCCCAGATCGGAGTACCAGCGGAAGCGCTCGTCGATCCAGTATTGGTGCCACTCCTCGTCGCTGCCCGGCTTGACGAAGAACTCCATCTCCATCTGCTCGAACTCGCGGGTGCGGAAGATGAAGTTGCCCGGCGTGATCTCGTTGCGGAAGGACTTGCCGACCTGGCCGATGCCGAACGGGATCTTCTTGCGCGCCGACTGCTGCACGTTGAGGTAGTTGATGAAGATGCCCTGCGCGGTCTCCGGGCGCAGGTAGGCCAGACCCGACTCGTCCTCGACCGGGCCGAGGTAGGTCTTGAGCAGGCCGCTGAACTGCCTCGGGTCGGTGAAGGCGCCCTTGTTGCCGCAGTTGGGGCAGGTGATGTCGGCCAGGCCGTTCTCGGGCGCCCTGCCGTTCTTCTCCTCGTACGCCTCGAGGAGGTGGTCGGCGCGGTAGCGCTTGTGGCACGACTGGCACTCGGTCAGCGGGTCGGTGAAGGTCTCCACGTGACCGCTGGCCTGCCAGACCTCGCGGGCCAGGATGACGCAGGAGTCGAGGCCCACCACGTCGTCGCGCGACTGGACCATCGACAGCCACCACTGCCGCTTGACGTTGTTCTTCAGCTCGACGCCCAGGGGACCGTAGTCCCACGACGCGCGCAGTCCGCCGTAGATCTCGCTCGACGGGTAAACGAGCCCGCGGCGTTTGGCGAGGCTGACGATCGTGTCCATGACGTCTGTGCGTCGTGCCATTTTGGTTGCGTCTCTTTCCAACTGGAGGTCGGCGAAGGGAATGGGTGAGCTCCCAGCTTAGGGGACGCTCACGAGCCCTCGCGCGCGAGTATTTCTACTCACCGTCTTGAAGATAGACGTCCTCGAACGCGCTTGGTTCGTTGACCATGAGGATCATCAGGGGATACATCGCCATCCGCGCCGCGGACAGGGCCCTGCGGTAGAACCCGGCGCCCTCCCACTCACTGACCAGCGCCCACAGGTTGGGCTCATCGACCGAGCGGGCCAACCGGCCGCGCAGGAATCCGGGCTGGTCGGCCAGCGTCTGGAGGATGACATGGCCTTGCTTGACGAAGTCTTGGGACTGGGACTCTGGGACGGTGTAACGGATGACGGCGAGCACGCACACCAGGATGTCAGACGATTACGTACCGCTGGGCGATTCCAGCCCCTGACCTGCCCGCACCCGGTGTCCGATTCGAGCGCTTGGCCGCCCTACCTGCCGCCGGATGGGGACGGGGCTAGGCTCGGGCCGTGGCCACCAACGACAAGCGCCGCGGGAATGCCCGGCGGCCGCTTCCCGCCGGCGAGCAGTTCTTCACCCCCGGCGCGACCGGCCTGCGCAAGGCCGTCGAGGAGCGCAGCGCGACCCCGATGACGTTCCTGTTCACGCAGGTGCCCAAGTGGGCGGCGCCCGCCGTGCTGGTGGTGCTGCTGCTGACCGGGTTCGCCGTGGACAACTGGCTGGGCGGCGTGGCGGTGCTGCCGGCGCTGGGGTTCGTGGGCTGGCTGGCGTACCTGTCCTGGCCGTCGCTGGGGCTCGGCGGGCGGCTGCTGCGAGTCGTGATGCTGGCCTTCCTGCTGGTCCTCGCGGCCGACCGCTTCGGAGTGTTTTAGCCGGAGATTTTGACAATCATTTTCATTTTCCCCATAATCGGGGGCGTGATGTCCCGAACGCCCCGAATCGGTGCTGCCATCCTCGCGACCGCCCTGGCGGCCGCCGCGTGCTCCAACTCCGGCGCCGCGGAGACTGCGGCGTCCGACAAACCCGCTGTGATCGCCGCCTTCTACCCGCTCCAGTGGCTCACCGAGCAGGTCGGCGGCCCCGACGTGAGCGTGTCGGTCCTGACCGCCCCCGGCGTCGAACCGCACGACCTGGAGCTGGGCGCGCACCAGGTGGCCCAGCTCGAAGACGCGACCCTGACCGTCTACATCAAGGGCGTCCAGCCCGCCGTGGACGACGCGGTCGCCGAGGACAAGAGCTTCGACGCCGCGACCGCCGTCAAGACGCTGCCCGCCGGCGAGCACGCCGAGGGCCACGACATCGGCTACGACCCCCACCTCTGGCTGGACCCGTCCCGCCTGGCCACCGTCGCCGCCAAGCTCGGCGAGCGACTGGCCGCCGCCGACCCCGCGCACGCCCAGGGCTACCGGGACCGCGCGGTCAAGACTGCGGGCGCCCTGGGGACCCTCGACCAGGAGTACGCCAAGGGCCTGACCACCTGCGCGACCAAGACGCTGATCACCGCCCATGAGGCGTTCGGCTACCTGGCCGACCGCTATCACCTCAAGCAGATCGGCGTCACGCTGGACCCGGAGACCGAGCCCTCCCCCGCCCGCATCGCCGAGGTCGCCAAGCTGGCCAAGGACGAGAAGGTGACCACGATCTTCACCGAGGCCCTGGTCAGCCCCAAGGTCTCCGAGGTGCTCGCCAAGGAGGTCGGCGCGCGGACGGCGGTGCTCGACCCGCTGGAGAGCAAGCCGTCGGGCGACTACCTGTCGGGAATGCGCGACAACCTGAAGACCTTGCAGACCGCATTGGGGTGTACGGCATGACGGGCGCATTGGGGATGAGCGGGTGTACGAGATGAGCGGCACAGGCGAGACCGCTTTCGCCATGACCGGCGGCCGGGTGAGCCTGGACCGGCGCGACATCCTGCGCGGCATCGACCTCACGGTCTGCCCCGGCGAGGTCGTGGCCCTCATGGGCGCCAACGGCTCCGGCAAGTCCACGCTGGTGCGCGCCCTGCTGGGCCTCACTCCGCTCTCGGGCGGCCAGACCCTGCTGTACGGCTCACCGCCGGCGAAGTTCCGCGAGTGGTGGCGCATCGGCTACGTACCGCAGCGCCTGGCCGTCGGCGGCGGGGTGCCCGCCACGGTCCGCGAGGTCGTGACCTCCGGGCGCGTCGCCAGGCAGAGCCGGCTGCGCCGGACCAGCCCCGCGGACAAGGCGGCGGCGGCGAGCGCCCTCGAGGCAGTCGGGCTGGCGGACCGGGCGGGCGACCCGGTGCAGTCGCTGTCCGGCGGCCAGCAGCAGCGGGTGCTCATCGCCCGCGCGCTGGCCGGCGAACCCGACACCTACGTCATGGACGAGCCCACCGCGGGTGTCGATGCCGACACTCAGCAGTTGCTCGCCGATACGCTGGCCACGCTGGTGCTGAACGGCAAGACCATCGTGCTCGTCGCCCACGAGCTCGGCCCGCTCGAGCCGCTCATCACCCGCGGCGTGGTGGTCCGGGAGGGCCGGATCGCGCACGACGGCAGACCACCACGGCCCGAGGGCGACTGCGCGCGGCCGGGACACGAGCACGTGCACCCGCATGCCGCCGAGACGACCGCGGGACCGCTTTCCGGATGGCGGGGAGAGCCATGATCGAGTTGTTGGGCACGCAGTTCTTCCAGCTGGCGCTGATCGCGGCGCTGCTGGTGGGGCTCTGCGCGCCCGCCGTCGGCACGTTCATCGTCCAACGCAGGCTCGCGCTGCTCGGTGACGGCATCGGGCATGTGGCGCTGACCGGTGTCGCGCTGGGCTTCCTGACGGGCCAGGCGCCCGTGCTCACCGCCGTGGCCGTGGCCGTCATCGGCGCCGTGGCCATCGAGCTGGTCAGGGCGCGCGGGCGCACCAGTGGCGACGTGGCGCTGGCGCTGCTGTTCTATGGCGGCATCGCGGGGGGCGTCATGCTCATGGGCATCGCGCCGGGTGGCAGCAACGCCAAGCTGAACTCCTACCTGTTCGGCGCCATCGCCAGCGTCACCACCGAGGACATCTGGGTCATCGGCGCGCTAGCCGTCGCGGTGATCGCGGTGGTGGTGATCTTCGGCAGGGAGCTGTTCGTGCTCTGCCAGGACGAGGAGATGGCCAAGGCCAGCGGCCTGCCGGTGCGCTTCCTCAGCCTGCTGATCGCCGTCACGGCCGCGCTGACCGTCGTCATCGCCATGCGCGTGGTCGGATTGCTGCTGGTCAGCGCGCTGATGGTGATCCCGGTGGCGACCGGTCAGCAGCTGACCAGGGGGTTCCGCTCGACGATGACGCTGGCCATGCTGTTCGGCGTCGTCGCGGCGGTGGGCGGGCTGCTCGCCTCTACACTGTCCGCCAGGGTGCCGCCGGGCGCCGCGATCGTGCTTCTTGCCCTCTGCGGCTTCGTCCTGGCCCTCGGTGTCGGTAAGTTCGTACGGCGAGGCAGACCCCAGGAGTCCACAGTGAGCGAGCGATCCCGCATGCGCGTCGAGGAGGTCACGTGATGATGTCCACCAGACGTGACGCCGTGCACGACACCCTCCGCCAGAGTGAGGGCTTCCGCAGCGCCCAGGACGTCTACGCCGAGATGCGCGCCCACGGCGCCAAGATCGGCCTGACCACGGTCTACCGGGCGCTCCAGGCGCTGGCCGACGGCGGTCTCGTCGACGTGCTGCGCACCGACGACGGCGAGTCCGTCTACCGCGCCTGCGCCAGCGGCGACCACCATCACCACCTGGTGTGCCGCCGCTGCGGCCGGACCGTCGAAGTGGCCGGCCCCACCGTCGAACGCTGGGCGGAGACGGTCGGCTCCGAGCACGGCTTCACCGAGATCACTCACACGGTCGAGGTGTTCGGCACCTGCTCCGGCTGCTCGGCCACGGTGCGGGCGGGCTGAGCGCGCCGCGAGCCGTACAGGACGCCCAACACGATCACCCCGCACCCGGCGAGCTGGAGCGGCGACGGGTGCTCACCGAGCAGCACGGCCGACAGCGCCACCGTCGTCATCGGCTGGACGAGCAGGAGCAGGGCGGTGAGCGCGGCGGGCTGCCTGGGCAGCGAGTACGCGATCAGCGACCAGCCGACCACCTGCGGCCCGAGCGCGAGCAGCAGCACCCAGCCGTGCGCCGGCCAGCTCGGGACGAAGTCGGCGCCCCCGAACACCGGGCTCAGCGCGGCCATCGCGACCGTGGCCACGGCGGTGGCGTGCGTCAACGGCCCGACCGTACGCCCCGAGCCGCCCTTCAACACCAGCAGGAACGCCGCGTACGAGATCGAGGTGGCCACGCCCGTCACGACCCCGAGCACCGGGTTCGCCCCATAGGCCGCGCTGTCGAACACCCCGGAGATCAGCACCACCCCGGCGAACACCACCGGGGTGGCCAGCATCAGACGGTTCGACGGCCGCTCACGGAACAACGCCCACGCCGCGAAGGCCACGATGAAGACCTGCAGATTGCCCAGTACGGTCGCCAGCCCCGCGCCCACGTACTTGATAGCGTGGTGCCAGAACAACAGGTCGAACGCGAACAGCACGCCCGCCAGCCACGCCAGATTGCGACTGCGGGCCGGGAGGGGCCCCAGCCTCCGCCGTTCGAGCCAGGCCAGCACCAGCATCGGCGGCAGCGCGTACGCGCACCGGAAGAACGCCGAGGTCGCCGGCGAGACCCCCGACAACCGGACCAGCGGCGCGGAGGTGGAGATGATCAGCGCACCCGCGATCGCGATCAGCACGATACGACGATGTGCACCCACAGAAACCCCCGGGGCCCTTGGAGCGAGATACGCTGCGACCACGCTAGAGCCGGTCGTCGACAGGAGTCAACATGCCGTTTGGCCATGACATGGTGCATTCGCTGGCCACGGTTGTAGAGCTGGTCAACACGTCCCCGTCGACCGGCGGAGACGACGGCCTGGCCGAACCGGCCGACCTGCACGCCTTCGTCGAGTCGCGAGAGGTCAGCGGCATCGGCGCGCTCACGGCCCGCGACCTGGGGCAGGTGCGGCTGGTGCGGGAGGCCTTCCACCGCGTCTTCACCGCCCCGGACCAGCCGACGGCCGTACGACTGCTCAACACGCTCCTGTCGGGGACCCGCATCACGCCTCGGCTGACGGAGCACGACGGGCATCCGCTGCACATGCACTACTTCGCCCCGGACGCGACGCTTTCCGAGCACCTGGCGGCGGACTGCGGGGTGGCGCTGGCGCACCTGCTGGTGGAAGGGGAGTGGGAGCGGCTGCGCACGTGTTCGGCACCTGATTGCGACCGGGTGTTCGTGGACGAGTCCCGCAACCGATCCCGGGTGTATTGCGACAGCCGTACGTGTGGAAACCGCATGCACGTGGCCGCCTATCGGGCTCGGCGGCGGGCCTGACCAAGCGTGGTCCTCGCTGACGCTCGGGCTGTGCTGATCGGGGCTCCGCCCCGAACCCCGGGCGGTGGCCTGCCGGCCCCCGCTCCCCCGGACGTGAACCGACTTGCGACGTGAGCCCGCCAGCCGCGGGTCGTCGCCCACGATGCGCAACCCGGCGGGCGTCCACACCAACAGGGGTGTTGCTGGTTCCCGCAACAGGCGTGACCTCGGTCGGTTCTGGCGAAAGACATCGTGGGTCTGGTGACATTTGCATCTGTCGGCCGACGCGCCCCCCGGACATGGTGGACTCCACAGGCTGATCTACGGAGGAAACGGAGTGCCTGACATGGCCAAGCTCGTTGTCTGCAACATCATGTCTCTTGACGGCTTCTACGCGGCGGCGGACGGCAACCCGCTCGTGCTGCCGATGGACGCCGCGTTCGACGCCTACAACCTGGAGCGGATCCAGGCCGCCAGCTCGCTGCTGCTCGGCGCCGACTCGTACCGGATGTTCATGGGGTTCTGGCCGGTCCAAGCTGACAATCCCGAGGCGCCCACGGTGCACCAGCAGTTCGGCGCGATCTACAAGCGGATCGAGGTCAGCGTCGTCTCCGACTCGCTCACGGACGAGGAGATCGCGCCGTGGGCGGGCCAGACGACCGTGGTCAAGCGTGCCGACGCCGAGGGGTGGGTGAAGGCGCTCAAGCAACGCACCAGCGGCGACATCGTCACCTTCGGCAGCCGGATCACCTGGAACGCCCTGCTCCGCGCCGGGCTCGTCGACGAGCTGCGCCTGATCGTCGGGGCGAAGGCGCTCGGCGAGGGGACGCCGATCTTTACTCAGCCGGTCGAAGGGCTCACCGTCGCGGAGGTCCGCGGCCTCGACGGCTCCGACAACGTCCTGCTGCGCTACGCCACGACCAGCTGAGCCGACGGAGTCGCGGCGAAGCCGGCGGTAGCACGATCGGTCGACGTGAGCCGATCTGCCGCGCGATGATCACGCCCGCTAGAGTTTGCCGATCGCGTCGGATGTCGAGGCCGTACTTGCAGGAGGTGTGCAGCAGATGCGCAGGACCGTTCAGCGGCAAGGCCGCAGCTCTGCTATCACCCACCTCCCCGCAAGCCGGAGACATCGTGTCGATTCGCATCATCCCTCTGCTTGACTCCCAGCTCACTTCTTCCAGCCGACGCCTCGCCTGGCTGGCCGCCCGATCCACCGGCGTTTCCCGTCGGGTCGGCTTTTCTTCGCCTGTTCACCAGGGCAGGTCAGGATCATCTGGCCGAGCTCGATCTCCACGTCCACCCGGCCGAACAGCGTGCCGGCGTCGGTTCTCTCTTGCTGACGGCCGCGCTGGCCGCGGCCCGCGACGAGGGCCGGCGCTCCGTCATCGCGGAGGCAGAGCCTGGCTCGCCGGGAGAGTCCTTCCTGTCGGTACACGGTTTCCGCAAAGTGCTGACCCTGACCTACACGCGACTGCCGCTCGCGCGGGCCGACCTCGCCGGCCTTCGGGAGATCGTCAGCAGCCCGCATCTCGGGTACCGGCTGGTCGCGTGGGATGGGATGGTGCCCGGCGAACTGGCCGCGACGTTCGCCGTGGCCCACCGCGCCATGGACGACATGCCGATGGACGACACCGACTACGGCACCGTGCATTGGGACGTCGACCGCGTACGGCAGGCGGTGCGGACGATCGAGAGCCGAGGCGAGCTGATCCACACCGTGGCTGCCGTCACCGAGTCGGATGGTTCCGTCGTCGGCTTCACCGAATTGGTCGTCCCAGGGGACGGCAAGGGCGATGCCCAGCATTACAGCACCGGCGTGCTGCTTGAACATCGCGGGCACGGCCTGGCTCGCTGGATGAAGGCCGAGGCCATCCGGCAGGCCCGGGAGCGCTGCCCGTACCTCGATGGCCTGTTGACCGACACGACCGACAGCAACCGCCCGATGCGCGCCGTCAATGACGCGCTCGGCTACATGCCGACCCATCAAAAGGTGACACTCCAACTCACCCTGTAGTGGGATCGCTGCCCTCTTGGAGGTGACGTGCTCAGTGGTGGTGCACTGAGGCGACGGCGTACAGGTGCGGGTCGAAACCGTCCGCCAGGGCGGCGGCCTGGCGCATGTGCACCTGAGCGGCCGGGGTGGTGAGCATGGCCTGGAAGGCGTCCGCGCTCTCCCACTGGGCGTAGTTGACCACCCTGGTGCCGTCGTCGCTGGCGTGGATGTTGGCGGCGACAAATCCGGGCAGGTGCTGCATGACCTCCTCGGTGGCGGTGGCCAGCAGCTCGACGAGCTCGCGCTGACGGTCGGCCTGGACGGTGAAGACATTGATCAGGGTCGCCACCGGGGCGTCGACGGTGATGGTGGTGGTCGCGGGCACGGCTTCTCCTCATGTCAGGTTCCTTACAAGGAGGATTATGTGTAAGGTTCCTGTCATGAGTCAAATGGATGTCCGCCAGCGCGTCGGCTATCTGGTCAAGCAGGTGAGCCAGGCATTTCGTGGTGCGTGTGAGGAGCGCCTGCGGGAGATTGGCCTGTCCATGTCCCAGTACGCGGTGCTGCGGGCACTGGCCGACGCGCCCGGTGCCCCGGCCGCCGAACTGGCCCGACGTACCTTTGTCACCCGGCAGTCCCTGCGGGACGTGCTCGCCGGGCTCACCCGGGCCGGACTGGTCTCCGTCGCCACGCAGCCGACCTCAGGCCGGGCCCTGCCGGTCACCATCACCGATGCGGGCCAATCCCTGCTCGACCAGGCCCACAGCGTTGTGCTCGACGTGGAGGAACGCATGATCACCGACCTTCCGCCCGGCGACGTGGAACAGCTGGCCTCCCTACTCACCGCCTGCGCGCAAAACCTGACCTGACACGCCACCGACACCGGTAAGGCGCAAACCGTCCTGCGTAGTCGTACAGGCCCTCGCATCAGTGGTGAGCGCCTCCGCCCACCGCTTACCGCCAAGGCCGTCGTCGCGACCGTAGCCGCGGCCGGGGACGACAGTGAACGGCATGAGCATCCGGGCCCTGGGCCTTCAGACCGTGTGGTCCGAAGGCCCAGGGCCGGAGGAGAGAACAGTGTCCTTTATGCCGTCGTACGCCTCCTGATCGTCGCCGCTCGGATCAGGTTGCGCTGCCTGACCCATTCGTCGATCTCCTCTTGGGTGTCGCCAAGGGCCGCAGCGAAGGCCTTGAGCGATCTCACAGTGGGCAGCGCGTTCTTCCTGAGCATGTTGCTGAAGGTCCCGTATGTGACCGGCTCCACGTTCACGTCCTTTCGCTCCTTCAGTGCCCTTTCCATGTCACGAAAGGGCGGCTCGCCCTTGAGAATCCGATATTCACTCAACCGCTCGACGAAGTCGGCTTCGCTGTTGTCGTCCTGGTTGGTGGCGAGGTCGCGATCCTCCGGCTCCTGATCTTGTACCTCGTCAACGGTCGTACTGGCGGCCGTGGCCACCACCGGAACCTCCGAGATGGGGGCCTCGGAGGCTGTGGAGGACGGGGTGAGCGGCAAGTCGAGAGGTAGTGGTGCTGCACACCCGGGCCACTCGTCGAAGGACATGGGGATGTCCATCGAGGGCGGCATGGAAAAATCCCACGACATATCCATCTTGGGCGGCGAACTGGTGAAACCGGTCGACGCCTCCTCTATGGGTCGTACGTCGCTGTCAGGCGATCTCGGGGACGAGGGAGGGACAGGGTTGGAGGTACTTGGGGATTGGGGCTCCAGGGGGAGCGCCTGGTCGCGGAGCTTCTCCCTGTCAAGCCTTCGCTCGACGACAGTGCCCGTCGCTCTGCCGAGCTGGTTGTATAGGCGCATTGCGACTTTGATTTCCTCAGCAGAGGCGTTGAAGGCCTTCAGCAGGGCTTCGAGGGCCCACCATTGCGGATCGCCATTCAAGATGTTGCCCGTCATGACCTGCTGTACTAGGTCGCGGGAGAGCTTGCAGCGGTTTGCCACGGCGGTGAAGTCACCGTCCAGCAGCCCACCCCCGGACTTGGCCACACAGCACAGCAGTGCGTGCAGCTTGACGTCGGGCGGGCTATCCGGATAGGTGGAGTCGAGGAACGCCTCGGGGTTGCTTTTCGGCTTCCGGCCGAAGATGGGGATAGGCATCGGCGTGATCGACCCGGCGCTTAGGCGAACGCCCCGAGCAGCTCGTCGACAGGCGGCAGGTGCCCTGTGCGGGCCAACACGACCGCCCCGGCAATGACCAGGACGGCCCGCAGTCGATGCCTGCACCGGCAGAAAGACGTCTCCTCCCTGATCTCCTTGATCTGCCTCGCGCGGGGATGCGTATGAGTGATTGAGAACTTAAACTCCATCGTTCGTTCTCCAGACGTGAGTCGGATTCGAAGGACCGGGCAAAAGCCACTCGCTTCGCTCAAGCGCCCGAACGGGGTAGCAGTCCCGTGGGGAGCGAAGCGAGTGCAATCCCAAGCATGGCGGACTTAAGGCACAGCCGTGACCACCGTTACAACCCCCTGCGCTACTCCAAACGGTTGCACTCAACCGCTTTAAACTTTGGATCAGACCAATGCCGCGCTCCAAAGCGCTCTGAGCTGGGAGAACAGAAGTTGTGAGGGGCTGCCGAGTCCTGTTAAATTTAGACAACGTTCGTCTCGAAAGAACACTTTTTAACTAAAACACCCCGTACTCTGGTGCACAGCCGCCGCAGGCCAAAACCGACCTAGGCGGCTAAACCCAACGAGAGTCCGCGGACCGGGCGATCGTAGGTTAAATCGGGTATCCCTCTCTCGAGGGGGAGAGACTGGCTTGGGTAGCAGCAAGCCACGTGGATACCCACGGGACGTGTGGGCGGGCGAGGCCTCGTAAGGCTTCGCCCGCCCCGCCAGCGAAGCTTCGGCTAACCAGCCTGTTGACGCGGTTCCGGGCCTGGGCTCCATACCGAACCAAGCCGTGCATCGAGGCGCAGCACCAACAGCTCCGGCGCCTCGCAGGGACGCCACCGAGCCCCGCACGAGCACGCCACGACTACCGCGTCAAGGGTTTCGACGACCGGCAGCTGCGCGATGTCGACGGGCTCGACGAGGCCAGGCTGCTGGAGGCGTCTCTGGGCACGATCAAGTTCCGGCTGACGCTGGCCCGGCTGGGCTTCCGCCATGCCTGGCAATCGTGAGGGAACTTCGGCGGGGCCGACGCCCATGAGGGCCGCGATGTGGATCTTCGCGAGAACATGTCCGGCGAATGGGACAGAATCGGTGCCGTGCAGTTCGGGATCCTTGGGTCGCTTGAGGTGCGGACGGCCGCCGGTGAGGCGGTCGCCGTGGGTGGGCCGCGTCCTCGGGCGCTGCTCGTGTTGCTGCTGCTCGACCCCGGGCGGCTGGTCAGCGTGGAGCGGCTCATCGACGGTCAGTACGGCGACGACCCGCCCGCCGGGGCGGCCAACGCCATCCAGGCCCACGTTTCCCGGCTGCGGCGGAATCTGCCGGCGGGGCTGGTGGAGTTTCATGGCGCCGGTTACCGGCTGGCGGTGGAGCCGGAGGACATCGACGCGCACCGGTTCGAGCGGCTGGCCCGGGATGGGCGGCGGCTGCTGGCCGCGGGGCAGCACGAGCCGGCCGCCCGAGTACTGAGGGAGGCGCTGGCCCTGTGGCGGGGGCCCGCGCTGGCTGATGTGGCCGACGCGCCGTTCGCCGCGCCGCAGGCTGCCCGGCTGGAGGAGGCGCGGCTCACGGCCAGGGAGGATCTGGCGGAGGCCGAGCTGGCCCTGCCCGGCGGGACCTCGATCGCCGAGCTGCGTGAGCTGGTGGCGGCCCATCCGCTGCGCGAGCGGCCGCGCGGTCAGCTCATGCGGGCGCTGCACGCCTCCGGGCAGCAGGCCGCCGCGTTGGCGGTCTACGACGAGGTACGGCGGTTGCTGGCCGATGAGCTGGGGGCCGATCCGGCTCCGGAGCTGGCGGCGCTGCATCTGGCGATCCTGCGTGGCGAGGAGCGGCGGGAGCAGGCTTCCAGGCGGCGGGTGCCCGTCCCGCTCAACCCGCTCATCGGCCGGGAGGAGGAGCTGGCCAGGATCGCCGCGCTCGGCGACGCCCGGCTGATCACCATCGTCGGCCCTGGGGGTACGGGCAAGACGCGGCTCGCCGTCGAGGCCGTCCACCGGGCGGGTCCGGGCCGGCAGGCGGGGTTCGCCGATCTGTCGTCGGTCGACGACGGGCTTCAGGTGGCCCCGGCCGTGCTGGGCGCGCTCGGGCTGCGTGAGGCCGGGTTGCAGGTGCCCACGCTGGACCGTCCCGAGCCGGTCGAGCGCCTCGTCGCCGCCCTCGCCGACCAGCCGTCGCTGCTCGTGCTCGACAACTGCGAGCACGTGGTGGCCGCCGCCGCCGAGCTGGTCCGGCGGCTGCTGGACGCCTGTCCCGGCGTCGCGATCATGGCGACCAGCCGGGAGCCGCTCGGGCTCACCGGCGAGATGCTGGTCCCCCTCGCGCCGCTCGCCGTGCCGCCGCCGGGCACCGATCCCGCCGACGTCCTCTCCTACCCTGCCGTACGGCTGTTCGCCGAGCGGGCCGCCGCCGTGCGGCCCGGGTTCGCGGCCGGCCCGGAGGTCATGGAGGTCTGCGCCGGGATCTGCGCCACGCTGGACGGCCTGCCGCTGGCCATCGAACTGGCGGCGGCGCGGCTGCGTACGTTCACTCCGGCGGAGATCGCCGACCGGCTGAACGAGCACGGCCGCTTCAAGCTGCTCTCGCGCGGCGACCGTACGGCGGCGGCCAGGCACCGCACCCTCCACGCGGTGGTCGAGTGGAGCTGGAGCCTGCTCACCCCGGAGGAGCAGGAGGTGGCCAGGCAGTTCTCGGTGTTCGCGGGGGGAGCTTCGCTGGAGGCGGCCGAGGCCGTCTGCGGTGACGGCGACGTGCTGGCCGACCTGGTCGACAAGTCGCTCATCGAGGCCGACGGCGGGCGCTACAGGATGCTGGACACGATCCGCCTGTTCTGCGCCGAGCGGCTGGCCGAGGCGGGAGAGCAGCGGCGCACCCGCGACGCGCACGCCGCCTGGTTCCTCGATCTGGCCCGGCGGGCCGACCCGTGGCTGCGGCGGGCCGAACAGCTCGACTGGCTGGCCCGGCTCTCCGCCGAGTACGACAACTTGCGGGCCGCGCTCCGGCACACCGTCGAGGACGATCCGGAGACGGCGTCGCGGCTGGTCGCGGCCCTGTCGGTGTACTCGTGGCTGAGCGGGCGGCGCGAACAGATCGCCTCGTCCGCGATGCGGCTGCTGCATCTGATGGGTGGCGAGCCGGTCGCGGGGCTGGAGGAGGAGTACGTCATGTGCGTGCTGCAGGCCGTACCGGAAGTGTCCCCCGAGTGGTGGGCGCGGGCCGCTGACATCATGATGACGACGCTGGACGGCGAGCTGCGGCACCCGTTCCTGGCCGTGCTGTGGGGCATGACGGCGGGCCCGGCCGACACGGTGACCACCCGGCACCGCGGGCGGCTGCTCGGCTCCGACCCGTGGAGCCGGGCCGTGTCCATGCTGGGAGAGGGGCTGATCCACCTGCACATCGGCCAGGTGGCCGAGGGTGAGCGGCAGCTGGAGGAGACGCTGACCCGCTTCCGCGCCGTCGGCGAGCGCTGGGGGATGGCGCAGAGCTTCGAATGGCTGGCGATGATCGCGAGCCGGCGCGGCGACTGGGCGGCCGCCAGGCGGCTCTGGGGCCAGGCCATGGACCTGAACGGCCAGCTCGGCGCGGCGGACGAGCTGGTGGACGTGCTGTGCCGCAGGGCGGCGGGGCTGATGCGGGAAGGCGACCTGGACGGGGCCCGCGCCGATCTCGAACGCGCCACCGAGCTGGCCCGCCGGACGGGCACGTCGCGCGGGCTGCCGTTGCTGAACATGGCGTGGGGCGACCTCGCGCGATTCTCGGGCCGGCACGATGAGGCGCGGGCCCGCTACACCGCCGTACTGGACGCCGCCGTTCCCGGCTCGTACGCGACCGAGGGCATGAGGCCATTCGCCTATACCGCGCTCGGCCGGCTGGCCGCGGCCGAGGGAGATCTCACTGAGGCCAGGCGCAGACACGGGGAGGCGCTGGAACTGGCGCGCACGGTGGTGCCGACGGACGCGGCCGAGATCGCCGAGGGCCACGCGGGGCTGGCGCTGCTCGACGGGGCGGCTGAGCGGGCGGCGTACCTGCTGGGCGTGGGGGTGGCGCTGCGCGGCACGACCGTCGCGGGTGATCGGGACGTCACCATGGTCGCCGCGGCGGCGACCGAGCGGCTGGGCGCGGACGTGTTCGCCGCCCACTTCGCCAAGGGCGCCGCGCTGAGCGGCGACAAGGCGCTGTCCACCCTCATCGGCGGCTGAGGGGCGACAAGGCGCTGTCAGTCCTCGACGGCTGACGGGGCATACTGTCAGCCGGTTGTCTCCAGGGTGTCAGCGCGCCCCGCGAGAGTCGTGGACATGCAGAACACCAACGTCCTCATCTCCGGTGCCAGCGTCGGCGGCCCCGCCCTCGGCTACTGGCTCGCCCGCTACGGCTTCCGCGTCACGATCGTCGAGAAGGCCCCCCGCCTGCGCCCCGGCGGCCAGGCCGTCGACTTCAAGGGCGACATCCACATGACGGTCCTGCGCCGCATGGGCATCCTGGACGACGTGCGCCGCCTGCAGACCGGCGGCACGGACCAGGCCTTCGTCGACAAGCGCGGCCGGACGCTCGCGGTGATGCCCGGCGAGTTCAGCGGCGGCGAGCTGGAGATCCACCGCGGCGACCTGGCTCGCCTGCTCCACGACAGGAGTGTCGAAGCCGGGTGCGAGTACGTCTTCGGCGACTCGATCACCTCGCTGACCGAGACCCCCGGCGGGGTGCACGCCACCTTCGAGCGCTCCGCGCCCCGCACGTTCGACCTGGTGATCGGGGCCGACGGCATCCACTCGAACGTCCGGCGCCTGGTCTTCGGCCCCGAGTCGGACTACGTCGAGTTCCTCGGCCACTACTACGCCCTGGCCGAGGTGCCCGAGCGGTTCGGCGCGGACGCGCAGATGTACAACGAGCCGGGCAGGATGGTCGCCGCCGGCGGTCCCAAGGCGTCGGCCTTCTTCGTCTTCGCCTCCCCGCCCCTCGACTACGACCGCTACGACACCGAGTCGATGAAGCGGGTCGTCCTCGACGCCTACGCCAGGATGGGGTGGCGGACGCCCGAGATCCTCGACGCGGTGCGCCGTACCGGCGACTTCTACCTCGACTCGATCAGCCGGGTGAAGGTCGACCGGTACTCCCAGGGGCGGGTGGCGCTGCTGGGCGACGCGGCCTACGCCAACACGCTGGGCGGGTTCGGGTCGGGGCTGGCGCTGGTGGGGGCGTACGTGCTGGCGGGTGAGCTGGCGGTGGCCAACGGCGACCACCGGGTGGCGTTCCAGCGCTATGAGGAGGGCTTCCGCGAGTACGCCAAGGTCTCGGAGAAGGGCAACGCCGGTCCGTGGCTGGCGCCGCCGTCGAAGGGGCGGATCAAGATGCGCAACTGGATGTTCAAGGTGAGCTTCATGCTCAAGCTCATGATGAAGATGGCGGACGACTTCGCCGAGAACATCACCCTCAAGGACTACCCGTCGCTGGTCCGCGACCTGGCCGGGTGAGCGGCGGTCCGGCGAGATCGCCATCAGCCACGGCAGGGCCCCGCCGGGGCCCAGCCGTGGCATCCGTCAGCAGCCGGACTGGTCCGTCGCCGTGCCCTTCTCGCAGGCCGACTTCTGGGCCCGGCCGCGGAGCTGCGCCAGCGGGGAGTCCCCGGCGGACTTGAGCTGCGCCTGCCGGCCGTCGGTCCCCAGGAGCTGGGCGGCGCGGTTCTCGTCCGTGAGGGGGGCGACGAGCGCCGCCCCCGGCTTCTCCTCGACGAACACCCCCTGGCCGATCGGGAGGTGCACGGACGCCTGGTACGCCTGCGCCTGCGGCGACGCGGCCCGCCGCTTGACCCGGTCCAGGGCGTTGTCCACGTAGAACAGGCCGCGGCCGGCCGTGCCGATCGACTGGCGCAGGCCGTCGAGCGTCGTGCCGGTGGGCTGCTCGATCCGGAGCCGGATCTGTCCCCCGGTGTACCCGCGGCCGAGCTTGCCGGCGAGGACCTTGTCCACCTTGACCACGACGCTGGCCCAGCGGATCGCGGCCTCCCCGCTCTCGTAGGGCACGATCCGCGGCGTCAGCGAGTCGTCGTCCGAGGCGTACGCGATGCCCGGCTCTACGCCGACGACCGTGCCCTCCACCAGCGCGGCGGCCGGCCGGAACGCGCCGGACGGCCGGGCGCCGGGGGTGATGTCCTCCAGGGAGTCGAAGAGGTACTGGCCCGTCCCACCCGCGTCCGTGTGGAGCTGGGACCAGAACGAGCGCTGCGGCTGCTGAGCGGCCTGCGGGGCGGCCTGCTGGGCGCATCCGGTCAGCGCGGCGGTGGCGCAGGCGGCGACGGCCGTGAGGAGTTTGAGGTTTCGCATCGCCGGTCTCCTAGTAGCGGCCGTTGATGTGGGCGACATCATGCGCGCTGTATTTGATGATCTTGTGCGCTCCGGTCTTCAGGCACGACGTCGACTCGGTGGAGTGGTCGAGCCCGACCGTGTGCCCGACCTCGTGACAGGCCAGGGCCTGCCGCTGGGTCGCGGTCATCCAGTCGATGTCGGCCAGATCGTAGCGGACCTCGTACTGGTCGCAACGCCACGGCTGGCTGCTGTCGGCCGGGGCGACGGTCTTGACGCACTTCGAGTACGCGAACAGGTTGTAGCCCGTGCTGGAGCCGTCCCAGTCGAGGCCCCAGTGGTCGACGTAGTACTGGTCGAAGGACTCGACGTCGGTGCTCGGGTCCGCGGTGGTGTCGTGGGCCACGGTCATGTCAGTCTGGGAGTCCAGGTTGAGCAGAGCGGCTTTCACGGCGGTCCTGGTACGAGTCTCCAGGGACGCGTAGTTGTACCAGTGCTTGCCGTTGTCGGCGAAGGGACAGCAGCCGTTGGCGCTGCCGAAGCCGTTGGCGCTGGCCGGAGGCGCGGCGGTGGTGGTGATCGCGGCCGCGAGGATGATCGCTGGCAGGAGCTTTCGGTATGACATGTCATCCGTAAATTGAGGGTAAAGGACGTCCGGATATCCTGCCGGGTGCTTGAGAGGGGATCAACTCGGGTCATCCCCTTCGCCGCGCAGCACCGGCTGAATGGCTGGTGGGACTCAGCGGCCGAACTTCCAGCCCGGCGGGAAGATGAGCGCCCGCAGGCCGTGTCCCTCCACCTTGCTCGCCCACTCCTCCGGCGTCGTCATGAGCTCGCCGTCACCGTCCACGGCGCTCTTGACCGGCGTGTAGCCGAACCCCGAGCCGAACAGCCGGGCCACCAGCTCGCCGCCCCGCGTGGCGGGACCGGGCAGGCCCAGCTTGGCCACGTCGTAGCCGAGGATGTAGCTGGTGTTCCCGGCGACGATCCCGCCGAACTCCCCGGCGTTCTCCCCCGCCGACCGCGTCGGCCGGCCGTGGGCGGCGTCGCTCACCGCGTCCAGCGTGAGCGCCCCGGCGGCGTAGGCGGGGCCGTCGATGGCGGCGTAGTTGAGCGTGGTCAGTACGTACTTCGGCAGGCAGATCTGCAGGATCCGGCCGACGTTGACGCCGAAGACGGCCTTGGCCGTCTGGGCCAGCTTCACCAGCCGGGCCATCTGGGCGGCGGCCATCGCCTGCGCCACGCCGTACAGCATGGTCGTGAGCGGCTGGAAGCAGACCAGCCACAGGAGCTGCACGATGGCCTTGTCCAGCTCGGCGAGCTGCTTGCGCACCCCCTCCACCAGGTCGGCGTAGGCGTCGCAGCCGGCGGCGAGCACGCGGCAGTCCTTGGCGAACGCGGCGGGGAAGCCCATGATCCGCAGGATGTAAAGCTGGGCGAAGGCGTCCACCCCCTGGCCGCCGTTGTTGTTCCACACCGAGGCGGCGGCGCTGTCGGCCATCCCGGCGACGCCTTCGGTGTGGCCGTGCGGGGGAGCCTGCTCCGGGCCGTTCAGGTCGTCGGCCAGCTCGCGGAAGGCGGCGGCCGCCTTGCGCAGCTCCGCCGGGTCGATCTCCGGCGCGGTGACGCCGGCGTAGATCCGCAGGGCGACCATCGTCCCGGCGGAGGCCAGCAGCAGGGTCGTCATCAGCGTGGCGGGTGACAGGACCCTGGCCCCGTTCAGGGCCGTCGGCGACAGCATCGGCCTGATGGGGATCACGGAGGGTCCTCCACCGGCCAGCTGTAGACCGGCACGTCCGCGATCTTGATGTCGTCGGCCATACCCCAGTCGACGGCGGCCACGTTGCGGCGCATGGTCAGGATGCCGTCGGCGATGTCCGCGTACACGGCCGCGAAGTCCTCGATCATGCGGAGCATCTCGTCGCGCTTCGGCTTGTACCACTCGACGAACGCCTTGTCGGCCGGCTCGTTCACCGGCCAGCCGCCCAGTGCCCCCAGCGCGTCGGCGGCCTTCCCGACGGCCCGCCGCACCGCCGCGGACGCGTCGTCGAAGGCGGGCGCCGCGTGCTTCCTGAGCTGGTCGTGGTCTATTTCCAGGGGCGGCCGCGACAGCCCCTCAGAAGGGGCTTCTGCCATCGGTCACCGTTAATCGCGAGGACGGAGTCGTCATGTGATCATGCTCACGGTCTGATATGTCCGAAGTGTCTCTCTATCGTTACGATCACATCTACGCTTTTCCGACATTTGGCGTTCACCGGGTGTTCGCCCGGGAACGCCTTTCAGGACCCGCATCAAGGGGTCTCAACGACGGCGAACCGGGCCCCGACCCAGGCGAGGATGTCGGGCATGGCCGTCGTCGATGCCCATCGCGGTGCCCCGGGCCGGCGAGGTGACGACCACGCCCCGGTAGCCCGGCTCGGGGCACGTCACCTGGCGTTCGGCGAAGCCGAGTGCGGCGCCGCCGCCCTGGGAGTGGCCCCACAGCACCCAGTTCCCGACAGGCCCGGAACCGCCTGGCGCGCGGACCGCACCGCCCCGGCGATGTCCTCCGCCTCAGCGGTCTTGTTCACCAGTTCCGGACGGCCGGTCGTGCCCAGTCCCGCGTAGTCCGGGACGACGACCGCGTACCCCTGCTCCAGGAAGCGGACCATCTGGTCGCCGTGGTACAGGTCGCGCATCAGCGACGGCGCGCAGTCCGCGGCGATGCCGCTGGCGCCGTGCGCGTCCACGACCACCTTCCAGCCGCCCGCCGGGCGCGGGTGGGCCTGCGGCACCAGGACGACGCCGGAGACCGCCACGTCCCGACCCCGGGAGGTACGGCTCCTGTTTCAAAAGGGGTGGCTCAGCCGCCGATCCGGCCCGGCGTCGCGCTTATCCGACGGGGCGGCCGTCGACCAGCTTTCCGCTGGGTCCGTAGACGAAGTCGGTGGTGGTGTCCATGATGAACTCCATCGGGAAGCCCAGATCGATCGAGGCGGCCTGCTCCAGCCGCCGCACCGCCTCTTCGGGCAGTTCCAGGTCGATGGCGGCGAGGTTGTCGGTCAGCTGGTCCAGGGTGCGGGCGCCGAGGATCGGGTGGATCCAGGGCCGGTGCGCCCGCGTCCAGGCGATGGCGACCTGCGACGAGGAGACACCGAGCTCGTCGGCCACGGCGTCCACCGTGCGCGCGATGCTCAGGTCGCGTTCGGAGATGGTGGCGCGGTCGACCCGGGACGGACCGTCGGCACCGGACCGGGTGAACTTGCCGGACAGGACACCGCCGGCCAGGGGCGACCACGCGGCCACCGACAGCTCCAGAGCGGCGGCCATGGGCAGCAACTCGCGCTCGATGTCGCGTTTGACCAGGCTGTAGGGCAGCTGGAGGCCGGCGAACGACGTCCAACCGCGGAACTCGGCGATGGTGTTCGCGCGGGAGATCAGCCAGGCGGGCGCGTCGGAGATCCCGACGTACAGGACCTTGCCCGCCCGTACGAGATCGTCCAGAGCCCGCATGGTCTCCTCGATGGGCGTGCTGGGGTCCCAGATATGCACCCACAGCAGGTCGATGTAGTCGGTGCCCAGCCGGCGCAGGCTGGCCTCGACCGAACGGACCAGGTTCTTGCGGTGGTTGCCGCCGGCGTTGGGGTCGGTGCCGTCCATGGTCAGGGTGTACTTCGTGGACAGCACGAAGCGGTCGCGGTCGGTGCCGAGCAGTTCGCCGACGATCTGCTCGCTGCTGCCCTCGGTGTAGCGGTTGGCGGTGTCGATCACGTTCCCGCCCGCTTCGGCATAGGCGGTGAACATCTTGCGGCACTCCTCGATGGAGGCGCCCCATCCCCAGTCCTGCCCGAAGGTCATCGTGCCCAGAAACGCCTCAGAAACCCTCAAACCGGTACGACCAAGCAGTCGGTATCGCATCACAGGATCTCCTTCACATTCACGCCAAGTTGGCGACGCAAAGGAATCTATCGACCGTGATCGGCATCCGTATTGCACGTTCTTGCCCCGCCCGGATCAGCGCGAGGCCCACCCGGTCCACGCCGTGCCTCGATAGGTCGACTGATACATGGCGGGGGTCATTCCGTAGGCTCGAGCGAACACCCGGGTCAGATGGGGTTGGTCGTGGAATCCCGTCTCGTACGCGACCTCGGCGATCCCCGTGCCGCGCCGGAGCAACTCCCTGGCCCGATCCAGCCGGAGACGCAGATGCAGCTTGTGCGGCGGCAGACCGAACCGCGCCGTGCACGCGCGGACGAGCCGATACTTGCTGAGGTCCGCGATCGCGCTGAGCTCGTCCAGCGTCACATTGCGGGAGAAGTTCGCCCGCAGATACTCACGTACGAGTTCGGGGGCCCGCTGCCTGGTGTCCCTTCCGCCCTCGGCATCGTAGGCGTGCCGAGCGAGCGCGGCGACGAACTCCAGCACCCCCGTCTCCTGCCGCAGCGCCGAACCGGCTTGCCCCGGCGGCAGGTAGAGAGAACTGTGTACGGACCGGAAGCGCTCCGCCAGCGCGCCGTCCCGGATCACCGGATCCCCGTAACGCACGGCGTCAGGCGCGGCGACCTCGGCGATCAACGACGGCGACACGCACATGATCCGCCAGTGCGCCGACCCGGGATCGTCCGGCTGCCCGGAATGGGCGTCGTCCGGATGGAGAGCGAGCAACTGGCCGGGAGCGGCGTGGAATGCCGTGCCACGTCTGCGAACGGTGAATCCGGAGTCCAGCACGAGAACCACTTTGAGCTCTTCATGGACGTTGCCGCTGTAGGACTGCGCCCGCCCATCCACGACGACGACGTCCGGCACGTCGTCGGACACCCGTGGAACCTCTAACTGAGCCACACCTGACACGGCCACAACCTTAGCCAACGGCGCTTTGATCGCAGGCTCCTCAGGTTTCTGGATCTCATCGCATACTGGGAGAATCTCCATGACAGGCGACGGACCGGAGGACTGATGGCCGAACGACCCGGCGGAGCACGTGCGGAGGAGCCTGCGGTCAAGCGCAGGAGGCCCCGCGCGGGTAGCGGGGAGTCGCTCGGCGACCAGGCGTACGAGCACATACGCGCCGCGATCCTCCAGGGAAAATACCGGCCCAACCAGCGGCTTCCGGAAGACGAGGTGGCGGCGCGGCTCAACAGCAGCCGCACTCCCGTACGCGTCGCGCTGATGCGGCTGGTCGATCAGGGGCTGGTCGTCCGGGAGCGGCAGGGCTGGGTGGTGCGCGAGCACACGCCGGACGAGATCCGCGAGATCTACGAGGTGCGGTGCGCCCTTGAGTCGATGGCCACCGGGCTGGCCGCCGTACGCGCGTCCGAGGAGCAACTGGACACGATCGCCGCGTTCTACGACGGGCCGATGGAGGACTTCATCCAGCGCCCACGGGCCGAGCTGGGGCGGATGAACCGCGATTTCCACGAGGCCATCGTGCGGGCCTCGGGCAACGGCCGGCTGCTGGACGAATGGCTGCGCAACCGCGACTTCGGCATCACGTACAACATGGCCGTCCTCTTCACCCCGGACGAGGTGGTCACCTGCGTGGCGGGCCACCAGCGCATCGTCGAAGCGCTGACGAACCGCGACCGTGAGGGCGCGGAGCGGCAGGCGCGCATCCATGTCGAGGACGTCCAGGCCGCGGCCAGCCGCCGGCTCGACGCCCTGCGGACGTCCGCCGGGCTGTACCTGTCCTGATCCTGGCTTGGCCTGGTCATGGCGAAGGGCGGAGATGGGTGCGCTCTCCGTCGTGCTCCAGGATGGTCAGGATCTCGGCCGGACCGTCGTGGGCGCCGAAGGCGTGCGGGATCATGGTCGAGAACTCCGCCGCGTGACCGGCCTCGACCACGATGGTCCGCTCCCCCAGCAGGAGGACGACGGCTCCCGACAGAACGGTGAACCAGTCCCGGCCGGGGTGGACCTTCAGCTCGGCGGGGTCCCGTGGGGGCGGCTTGGTGAGCCGCATCTTGGCCACGGTCATGCCGTGCGGCCCCGACTCCCGGCTCAGCGTCCAGATGGTCATCCCCCGTGCCTCGTTGCGCTGGGGCCTGATCACCACATCGTCGTCGGTGACCGACTCCACGAGGTGGTCGAGGGTGGTTCCCAGGGCGCGGGCGATCGCGGTCAGCTGGTCGAGGCTGATGCGCCGGTGGCCCGTCTCGATCCGGCTCAGGGTGGACGGGCTGAGGTAGCAGCGGGCCGCCAGATCGTCGAGTGACCAGCCTCGGGCCGTACGCAGTCCTCTGATCCGCTTGCGGACCAAGCCGTCGAGGTCTCCGTCTTGCTTCATACGCAAGACCTTATGCCAAACCAGCACAACGGACATAGTCTCCGAACATGGCAACCCACCATGACCACTCCGCGGCCGGAACCGACGACGCCGTGATGACCGAACTCCTGGATCTCGACGCGGAGGTGCTGCACGCGTACCTGTCCGAGGTGACCGCCTGGGTCCGCCGGCTCGCCGGCGACCCGGCCCCCAGCCACCTCCTCGACCTCGGCAGCGGGACCGGCACCGGCACGTTCGCCCTGCTGGAGCGCTTCGAGAAGGCCGACGTGACGGCGCTGGACATGTCCGCGCACTATCTGCACCATCTCCGAAAGAAGGCTGAGGAACGGGGCGTGGCCCATCGTGTCCGCACTGTTCAGGCGGATCTGGACGCGGCCTGGCCCGATCTCGACCCCGTCGACCTGGTGTGGGCGGCCTCGTCCTTGCACCACATGGCCGACCCCGTCCGCACGCTCACCGACGTCCGCACGGCGCTCCGCCCCGGCGGGCTGCTGGTGGCGGTCGAGCTCGACTCCTTCCCGCGCTTTCTGCCCGACGACCTCGGCATCGGCCGCCCCGGACTCGAAGCGCGCTGCCGCGCCGCAATGGCCGAGGAGCGCGGCGCCAGACTCCCGCATATGGGCGCCGACTGGGGCCCACTCCTGGCCCGGGCCGGATTCACCGTCGAGACCGAACGGGTCTTCACCGTCGACCTGACGCCACCTCTGCCCGCCTCCACCGGCCGCTACGCCCAGTTGGCCCTGCGACGCCTGCGAACCGGGCTGGGCGAACGGCTGAGCGCCGACGACCTGGCCGCACTCGACGCCCTTCTCGACGACGAAAGGCCCGACGGCATCCTGCGGCGGGGCGACCTCCACGTCCGCACCACGAGGACCGCCTGGGCGGCACGACGCCCATAGCCGGTTGACCCGACACGCTCCCGGACAGGTCGGGAGCGTGTTCACGGGCCATCCGGTAGCGGCCAGAAACAGTGCTGAAACACCCTCTTGAGCAATTGGATCCAAGTTTGTACCCTACGTTGCATGCAATCTTCGAAGAGCTCCTCGTCGGTCGGCCCGCGGGCTGAGGCGATCATCACGACGGAGCCCGGCGATGCCGCCCGTGGCGCGGTGCTCCTGCCGTCGCTGCCCGGCAAGCCCGAATTGACCCCCGAAACCGCCCAGGTGATCGAAGAGGTACCGGGCTACCTGGGCGTACCGTTCGTCAGCCCGATCTTCCAGGCGCTCGCGAACTACCCCGACTACCTCGTCCCGGCCTGGAACCGGTTCAAGCCGGTCATCGGGTCACCCGAGTTCAAGCAGGCCGCGGCGGGGCTGGGCGTGCCGGCCGGGCTGCTGCCCGCACCGGAGGAGCTGGCGGCCGGCGACGACATCCGGCGCTACACGATCACGTTCCACCGGCTGCTGCCCGAGATCCTGCTGCTGGCCTCGTGCTGGTACCGGGGGCTGACCGCAGGCGCCCCCGCGGCCCTCGCGCTCGACGGCACCACCCCCGCGCCGGCCGATCCGGGCCCGCGTGGCGTCGCCCCTGAAGCGGTCACCATCGTGCCGGACGGCACTCCGCCCGGCGAGGAGCTGGCACGGGTGTACGAGGAGATCCGCACCGTACACGGCCATCCCCGGGTGCTGAGCTACTACCGCGCGATCGGCGGCTTCATGCCGCAGGTGTGGCGGCGGCTGGAGCCGATCGCCCGCAGCGCGGAGTACGCCGCGGCGCGCGAGCAGCTGCTGGCCGACGCCGCCGCCGCTGCCGCCCGCCTGCCCGTCCCGGTGATCGACACGGCTCACGCGAACGAGGTGGCGGCCATTCTCGCGGTGTTCCGGGTCCGGCTGATCCCCTCACTGCTGCTCGACACGGCGGTCGTTCTCGCGCTTCTGGGGGAGAACGCGGCGATCGTCGCCGCCTGACCCTCAAGCCCGCGTTCGTCACCGCCGGCCCGGCGGCCTGACGATCTGACACCCCGCCCGGCTTGCGGCTTCGGGGGATCGCCGCTTCACCCTCCACCCCGGTGACCCCGTGTCAGGGGCCATCTCGAACCCGCCGAGGGGTTTGTCCATGTATGCGTCGTCGGGAAGATGATCTCCCCGCAGAGCCTGGCGATCGCGGCCGCCGTGGTCGGCCTGCAGGGCAAGGAGGGGGACATCTTCCGCAAGGTCATCGGCTACAGCCTCGCCCTGCTGGCACTGATCTCCCTGCTGGTCCTCCTCCAGTCCACTCCCGTACTGGGCTGGATGCTTCCATAGAACACTCTTACTGACACTGGAGACAGAAGATGACCAACCGGTACCGTGCCCTGTTCGATCTCACCGGCAAGTCGGCCCTCGTGATGGGAGCGGCCTCCGGCATCGGGCAGGCCACGGCCCAGATGCTCGCCGGTCTTGGAGCACACACAACCGCGGCGTCGCGACGATCGGTCAGGCGCCGACAGCCCCTGTCAGCGAAATGCAAGACCCGTCGGCCACCCTCCTATGGAGCGCTCCAAACAGCGGCGCCGGACTTCGGGAGGTAGTGCCATGGCGGCGGACGCGACCATTCTGCGCGACCTCGTGACCGACGAGCTGGCACGGTCCGGCGACGGCGGCTGGACGATCGAGGCGGCCGATTTCTGGTGCCGGGTCACTCCCGACGGCTATCCGATGCCCGATCAGGGCTGGAAGCTGCACGTCTCCGCCACGATGCTGTCGGCTCCCTTCGTGCTGGCCCAGGTCTCCCGGGTGCTCGTCGAGGCGGGATGCGCCTTCAAGTTCCCCGACCGGCTCGGCGACTACTGGGAGCTGCTCGCCCCGCACTGCGCGCGGGCGCAGGCGGGCAAGTTCGTCACCGCTTACCCGGCCTGCGACGCCGAGGCGGTACGCCTGGCCGCCCTCCTCGACGAGGCCACCAGAGGTCTGCCGGGCCCGGCGATCCTCTCCGACCGGCCCTACCGCGCGGGCGGCCTCGTCCACTACCGCTATGGGGCTTTCTCCGGGCACCGGACGCTGGGCAACGACGGGTTCTACGAGGTACGGCTGCGCGCTCCGGGAGGGGAGCTGGTCCGCGACGAACGGGCGGCCTCCTTCACCCCGCCGAGCTTCGCGACCTGCCCTTTCCCCCAACCAGCGAAAAAGACGGGCTCGGCCGCGGTCATGCTCAACGACCGGTTCGTGGTGCGGGAGGCGATCAGACACGCCAACAGGGGCGGCGTGTACATCGCCGAAGACACGAAGACCGGCCGCGAGGTCGTCATCAAGGAGGGCCGCCCGCACGCCTCCTCCGACCTCAGCGGCCGCGACGCCAAGGACCGGCTGGCTCTGGAACGTGCCGCTCTCGACGACCTCGCCACCACCGGCGGCGTGCCCGCCGTCGTGGACGCCTTCGAGCAGGGCGGCCATGCCTTCCTCGCGGAGGAGCTGGTGCCGGGCCACACCGCGCACCGATGGACGGAGGCGCACGCGACACCTCTCGGCCAGGACGGCTTCGGCTGTCCGACCGAGCAGGTCATACCGGTCGTCGCGCGCCTGGTCGATCTGCTGCGGAAGGTGCACGAGCAGGGCTACGTCTTCCGGGACCTCTCCCCCGGCAACGTCATGATCCTGCCCGACGGCCAGATCCGGCTCGTCGACCTCGAGTACGCGGCCAAGCGGGACAGCACCGTCATGATCGGCGGCACCCCCGGCTATCTCGCGCCGGAGCTGGCGCCGCACTCCGGAGCCTTCCGCCAGGCACCCACGGCGGCGGCGGATCTCTATAGCCTCGGCGCGCTGGTGTACTTCCTCACCGTCGGCGCCGAGCTCGGCCTGGCGGAGGACGAGGAGGCCGGCCCGGCTTGGGGCGCCCGCGCCGGCGACCTTCTGGCCAGGGTCGCCGAGGGCAATCCCGCTCTGGCGGTGCTCCGGCCCATGGTGGCGGGCCTGCTCGCCGAGCCCGAGGACCGCTGGACGCTCGACGCCTGCGCGCGCTTCCTGGCCGAGCTCCAAGAACAGGCGCAGCTCGAACGGCCCCACGCGCGACGCGTTCCACCAAGCGCGGACGACCTGGTCGCCGACGGGCTCGCCTGGCTGGCCGAGACCATGGACGACCGCCCCGACAGCCCGTCCCCCTGGCCCAACATCACCTATGGGCTCGAAGCCGACCCCTGCGCGGTGAGCGCGGGCGCGGCCGGCATCCTCCCCGTCCTCCCACCCGAACAGGCCGACGCCGTCTCGCGCTGGCTCCGCCGCCGCCTCGCCGAAGAGGACGTCTGGCCGTCCGGCCTCTACGCCGGGCGATCCGGTGCCCTCTGGGCGTTGTACGAGGCGGCGCGGGACGCGGAGTCGAGGGACTTCGCGGTGCGGGCCGCGTACCGGCTGCCGACCGACCATCCCAGCCCCGACATGACCCACGGCCTGGCCGGGTGCGCGATGGCCACCCTGCGCCTGGCCATCCGCGCGGATGAGGCCGCGCTGCGCGAGCGGGCCGCGCGGATGCTGCAGAGCCTGCACGACGCGCGGTCCTCACTCGACGGACGCCCGCAATGGCTGACACCGGCCTCCCATGACTCCAGCCTCGCCGGCACCAACCACTTCGGCTTCGCCCATGGCCTGGCGGGAATCGGCACCGCCCTGCTCTACGGGGGCGTCGCCTTCGGCCAGGCGGAGTGGCTGGAGACCGTGCGCGAGGTGGCCTACACGTTCTACGCCTGCGCCGACGTCGAAGAAGGTGCGGCCTGGTGGCCGTACCGGCGTGACGAGCCCGAGTCCGTACGGCCGCGCCGCCCCCATTGGTGCAGCGGATCGTCGGGCGTCGGCTCGTTCCTCATCCGCTACTGGCGCGCCACCGGCGACCCGATCGCGCTGGAACTCGCCGAACAGGCGGCGGTCGCCGTACACCGGACCCGCTGGCAGTCGGGCTCGGTGCTGTGTCACGGCCTGCCGGGCGAAGGCGACTTCCTGCTCGACATGGCCGAATTCACCGGGGACGAGCGGTACCACCGATGGGCGGAGGATCTGGCCACCTGCCTGACCGCGCGGGCCGTCAGGCGCGCGGGCCGGCTGCACGTACCCGACCGCCTGGGCCGGATCCTGCCGACCTACCTGGGCGGGACCGCGGGCGTCCTCGCCTTCCTGCTGCGTCTGCGTCACGGACATCCGCGCCTGTGGATGCTCGACGACGTCATCGGACGCCCAGCCCATGAGCTCACCGTGCTTCGAGCGCGGTGATACCCGAAGAAAACGGAACCAGAGAGGGGGGAGAAACATGTCTTTCGACGTTCAGGACCTGCAGAACCTGCAGGAGCGTGAGCCGAGCATCTCGGAGTCGGCGCTGCTGAGCCACTGCATCAAGCACCCGGGTTGCACCGACACCAACTGATGGCGAGAGCGGCGTGCGGCTTGGCATCGGCCGCACGCCGTTCCAGATCTCCGAGAGGGCGGACGTCGTGACGACCCGCAGGATCATCCGGCTGTTCGCGCCGTACCGTCGTGCCGTCCTGCTCGTCGTGCTGCTGGTCGCGATCTTCTCCGCGCTGAACGCGGCCGTCCCGCTGCTGACCCAGGTCGTTTTCGACCGTGCCCTGTTCGGCGCGGGCGGCCCGCGGCCGGGCCTGCTGGCCCTGATCGCCGCACTCGCGGCGGTCGTCGCGGCCGGGGCGGCGGGCGTCGACCTGGCCCAGGCGTGGATCTCGGCCCGCATGGCCCAGCGGATCATCCACTCCTTGCGTACGCGGCTGTTCGGCCACCTGCAGCGAATGCCGCTGGGCTTCTTCGCCGCCGCGCGGAGCGGCGAGATCCAGTCGAGGCTGGCCAACGACACCGACCAGATCGAGGACGCGATCAAGGACACGCTGCCCAGCCTGCTCGGCAGCCTGCTCGGGTTCCTGTTCGCGCTGGGAGCGATGTTCTCGCTATCGTGGCGGCTCGCGGCGGTCACCCTCTGCCTGGCGCCGGCCATCCTGTGGGTCACCGCCCGTTCGGGACGCGCGCTCAAGATCCTCTCCGCCGCCGGCCAGCGCGCCCGCGCGGAGATCGCCTCCATCGCCGCCGAACGCCTCTCCCTGGGCGGCATCACGCTCGCCCGGGTGCACGGGCGCGACGGCCACGAGGCCGCGGTGTTCGCCGCGGAGAGCGAACGGCTGGCCGGGCTGGGCGTCCGCGCGAGCCTGGCCGCTCAGTCGGTGCTGAGCGCGGGGCACATCTTCTTCGTCCTGACTCCGTACATCGTGTTCGTCGCGGCCGGGCTCATGGACGGGATCACTCCCGGCACGCTCATGGCGTTCGTGGTCCTGCAGTCGAGGCTCTATCAGCCGCTCTGGCAGATCCTGCACATCTCGACGGAGTTCCGTACCGCCCAGGCGGCCTTCGAGCGGGTCTTCGAGTACCTGGACCTGCCGCCGGGACCGCCGCCCGCCGTGGGTGGAGCAGGAGCGGGTGAGGTGAGCGTCGCGGGCGCCTCGTACGCCTACGCGGGGCCGGAAGGCGAGACCCGGTGGGCGCTCCGCGAGGTGACCCTCGACCTGCCCGCCGCCTCCACGACCCTGATCGTCGGCCCGAACGGATCGGGCAAGACGACGCTCGGCCACCTGCTCGCCGGACTGTACGAACCGGCGGAGGGTTCGGTACGGACCGGCGGACGCGTCTGCCTGGCCCCGCAGGAAGCCCTGCTCTTCCAGGGCTCCATCGCCGACAACCTCCGCTACGCCGCCCCTGACGCCGGCCTGGACGACCTGATCGCGGCCTGCACGACCACCAGGATGCACGAGCGGATCATGGCCCTGCCCGACGGCTACGACTCCGTGGTCGGCGAGCGTGGCGCGCTGTTGTCCGGCGGGGAACGCCAGCGCCTCGCCCTCGCCCGCGCGCTCCTGAGCGACGCGCCCGTCCTGGTCCTGGACGAGGCGACGTCCGCGCTCGACCCGCTGGCCGAGCGCGAGGTCGTCCACGCGGTTCTGCGGCGCCGCAGGGGGCTGACGACGGTGATGATCACCCATCGGTTCGGGGGTCTGGACGCGTTCGACACGGTCGTCGTCCTGGACGGCGGACGCGTGGCCGAGTCGGGCACACCACCGCAGCTGCTCGGCGACCGGCACGGCCTGTACGCGCGGATGGTCCGCGCCCAAGCCGTCCAGCGGCGCGCGGAGATCGCCGCTAACATGCGCTGATGCGGGTAAAGCTGCTGTCGTCCCTCAGACGGCTGGCCGCGATGAACCCTTTCATCGTCGACCTGGCTTTCGGCGCGGCGGTCGCCGCCATCACCTTGACGTTCCTGTTCTCCGTGGGCGGGACCGAGGCGGGTTACGCGGAGCGTCCCATGGACGCCGTCGGTGTGGGGTTGACGCTGGTGGCCAACCTCGTCCTGGCCTGGCGACGGCGCGCATCCATCACCGTTCTGGCGATCTCCTGCGCCGCGGCGCTCGTCTTCCACCTGGCCGGTTACGACTCCAGGTTCAACGAAGTGGCGCCGCTGCTGGCGCTGTACACCGTGGCCAGCCGGTGGCGTCCGGCCGTGTCGCTCCCCTGCGTGCTTCCCATGACGGCCATCTGGTGGCACGCCGCGTTCCTCGCCCCGCCCGACTTCGCCTGGCCGAACGTCCTGCAGGTGAGCATCATGGTCGCCGTCGCCTGGACGTTCGGCAACAGCACCCGGATGCTGGTCGAGCGCAACAAGCAGCTGGCCCACCTCACCGGACGGCTGCGCCAGGAGCAGGAGGACAAGGCGCGGCGCGCCGTCACCGAGGAACGGGTGCGCATCGCCCGCGAGTTGCACGACGTGGTCGCCCACCACATGTCGGTCATCGTGATCCAGGCGGGGCTCGCCCGGTACGTCTTCGGCACCGACCCCGCCACGGCGCGCGGCGCGCTGACCACCATCGCCGACACCGGCAGCGAGGCCATGGGCGAGATGAGACGGCTGCTGTCCGTCCTGCGCATCGAGGCGAACGACGACACGGACGGCTACGACCCGGCACCTGGCCTGCAACGGCTCGAACAGCTGGTGGAACGGGTGAACTCGGCCGGCCTGCCGGTGCAGATGTCGATCACCGGCGCCGTACGCCCGCTGCCCCCCGGAATCGACCTGTGCGCCTACCGGATCGTCCAGGAATCCCTCACCAACGTGCTGAAGCACGCGGGCCCGGCCACGGCGACGGTCTCGCTCCATTACGGCGCCGAGCTGGAGTTACGCGTCATCGACGACGGAAGGGGGTCGGCGCGCACCCCGGACGGGGACGGTCACGGCCTGATCGGCATGCGCGAACGCGTCAAGCTCTATGGCGGAACGGTCACCGCCGGGCCGAAGCCGTCAGGCGGCTTCGAGGTCGCGGTCACCCTGCCCCTGGCCTCCCCGGCTATGGACGATCGCCCTTCACCATGATGGGGGAACCTGCGATACTACACAGCGCCCGCTGAAGAGCCTCCCGGGCCCGCCTTAGAGGCGGGCCCGGGTCATTCCGGCTGTTTCACGAGGCCTTGTCGGGCCGCTCCGAGATGCGGATGGCGTTGACGATCGTCATGCCCTGCCGCGTGGCGAAGCGGACGTTGAGCTGGCCGTCGGTGACCTTCACCGTGTACTGCCTGCTGACGGCCGTGTACGTGCCCGCCTCCAGCGCCAGATCCAGTGCCGGGATCGCGAGCTGGCCCTCGACGAGCACGTCGAAGACCCGGCGGCCGATCTGCGTCGACTTGACGTCGGCGAAGTCCAGCTCGACGGTGTACGTCCCGGCCGGCACGTTGTCGAAGCGGTATTCCAGCATCCCTTCGCGAGCCGACTTGAACAGCGCCTGGTCGTCGGTGCCCTTGATGGCCTTGGACGAGGTGGCCGTCCGGGTCGAGGTGGCGATATACCCGTAGCCGCCCGTGCTGTACTTCTTGTCGGCCGTCCACGCGTCACCGGCGGTGTCGGTCACGGCCTTGGTGCCGCCGGCCTCCAGAGCCACCTGGAGCTTGGGCACCACGACCGTCACCGTGACCTCGATGATCGGCTGCCGCCCGCTGGCCGACTTCACGATCAGCTTGCCCGAGCGGTAGGTGCCCGGCTGGACACCGGTGCTGGACACGCTGACCTTCAGCGTGACCGCCTGCCCCTTGGCCAGGTTGCCCGCCGTCGGTGTGACGCCGATCCAGCTCTGCGCCGGGTCGGTGGTGACGGTGTACGCCGTGGGCGAGCCGAGGTTGGTCAGCTCCATCGTGCGGGTCCTGGCCGCGTTCGTGGGCATCACCACGGTCAGCTCGCTGACCGAGGGGCTGACCCGGCCGGTGATCAGCGCGGTGTCGATCCTGGTGACCGTCGTCGGCGCGATCGTGACGGTCTTGGTGAAGGTGCCGTAGTTCTCCTTCGACACCACCACCTCATAGTCGCCGGCCAGGACCTGCCCGTAGAAGGCGCCGTCCTCACCGGTGGTGTAGGTGGCCACGTCGCCCACCTTGACCGTCGCGCCCGCGAGCGGCTTGCCGTCGTTGGCGTCGGTGACGGAGCCGGTCACCAGGCCGTGCCTGCTCGCGATGAACGTCAGGCCCTGCCCGGTGGACAGCGCGGCCTCCTCGTTGGCGTACTGGAGCGCGTCGGTGCCCGTCGCGTTCTCGATGCCGATCGTGGCGCTGGTGCCCTTCTCGCGCTCGCTCTCGATGTCCTTGTAGCGGTAGCTCATCGTGCCGTCCTCGCCCAGCAGGGCCGCGAACGAGATGCGCTGATCGGCGGCCGAGTAGAACTTCGCGTTGCGCCACTCGACCACGAACTGGCGGTGCGGTGCCGTCCCCGTGACGCCGGTGTAGATGCCGCTTTCGGCGTCCACCACCAGGTCGTCCCAGTACGGGTAGACGGCGTTGTTGGGCGTACCAGCACTGGGCAGCTTGCTGTTGCTGCCGGTGACGACCTTGTCGGTGGCGAAGGTGGCGAATCCGTTGGTGCTGATCCACGCCTTGCTCTGCCCCACCCCGTAGAACGGGACCGGGAACGGCAGCGTCACCTGCTGCGCCTCGTCGTCGCCGGTGAGCGCGAGCTTGTCGGTGCCCGCGACGTACGGGGCGGCGGCGCTGCGGCAGGTGTAGCCGAAGTCGTCACCGCGCAACGGCAGCTCGACGTCCTTGGTCACGTCCCCGGCCACCGTGACGGACGCCGTGGCGCCGCTGGCGCAGCGGGAGACCGGAGTGATCGTGAGGTCGTAGGTGCCGTTCGGCAGCGACATCCGGTAGCGGCCCGCGGCGTCGGTGACCGCGCTGACGGGCGTGCCGGCCGCCTCGACCGTGGCGCCCGGCTCCGGCGTGCCCGCCGTGGTGACGGTACCGGTGACCACGCCCGTGGCCTTCTGGGTCATCACCACGTCGGTGGTGGTGCTCTGGTCGGCCGCGATCGTCGCCGTCGCGCTGCCCTTGTCGTAGCCGAACTTCTCCGCGGTGATCTGGTAGTCGCCCGGCAGCAGGCGCGGGACGGCGTACGTCCCGTCCGTCCCGGTGACCACCGTACGGCTCAGCGGCCCGGACAGGGTGACCGTGGCACCGGACACCGGGCTGCCCGCGGCGGTGACCGTACCCTTGAGGTCGCCGAGACCCCCGCGCGGCGCGGCGGATACCGCGGCGAAGGAGTCCAGGCGACCCTCGCCCCAGACGTTGTTGTCGGCGGCGGTGCCGCCGCAGCTGGTGTCGTTGACGTCGATCGCGGTGCTGTCGAGCAGCGGCCGGGTGGCGGCCACGTCACCCTGGAGCCCCGGCGAGGCCGACCAGATCAGCGCCACCGTCGCGGCCAGGTGCGGCGAGGCCATCGACGTGCCCGTGTAGCTGTCGTAGCCGTTGCCGGGCACCGAGGAGCGGACGTCCACGGCGGGGGCGGCGAGGTTCGGCTTGATCTCGCCGTTCTCGCCCTCGCCCTTGCTGGAGCGGGCGTACAGGACGTTGTTGACGTCGAAGCCGCCCGCGCTGTAGCTGTTCACGTACTGGCCGGGCGAGCCGCTGGTCCGGCAGGCGGGCCCCTCGTTGCCGTTGGCGAAGGCCGGGAAGATGCCGGCGGCGACCCACGCGTCGACGATCTCCTTGTACCAGGGGTCGAAGCCCACGCCGCCCCAGGAGTTGTTGACGATGTCCGGGGCCAGGTCGGGGCGCGAGTTGGCGCCGTTGAGGTCGGTGGGGGCGAGCATCCACTGGCCGGCGGCGAGCAGCGAGGCGTCCGTACAGGTGTTGACCTCACAGCCCTTGGCCGCGATCCACTTGGCGCCGGGGGCCACCCCGATGCCGTTGGCGCCGACCATGGTGCCCATGACGTGCGTGCCGTGCCCGAGGTTGTCGCAGGGCGCCGCGCTCGGGCAGATGCGCGCCGGGTCGAACCAGTTGTAGTTGTGGTCGACGGAGCCGTCAGGGCTCCTGCCGCGGTAGGCGGCGGCCAGCTCGGGGTGGTCGAACTGGGCGCCGGAGTCGATGGTGCCGACCACGATGCCTTCGCCGCGGTCGCCGAGCTCGTTCCAGACGCGCGGGGCGTTGACGCGGTCGATGTTCCACTCGACGGCGTTGACCTTCGCCTCGGCCTTGCCGGGCTCCGGCTTCGGCAGCGACACGGTCCGTACGGGGTCGATACGGTCCACTTCCGGCAGGGTGGCGATCTCGGCCGCCAGCTTGGGGCCGGCGGTCACTCTGACGGCGTTGACGATCCAGTACGGGGTGTAGTCGGCCTCGTGGGAGTCCAGAAGCCTGCGCAGGGCCGCCTGCGAGCTGTCGGCCTTGGCGTTCTTGGCCTCGAAGACCTGCTCGGCCTTGTCGTCCTTGGTCTTGGCCCGGCGGGCACCGCTGAGGTCCGCGGTGCCCTTCAGGCGTACCCAGAAGGTGGCCTTTCCGTCGGCTGCCAGGTCGGCCTGGACGGATTGATTGATCTTTCCCGGGTCGGGCGCGGCTTGGGCCACGCCCTGGGGGAGGATGAGGGTGACAGCGGCGGCGACCGCGATCAAGATCGCACGCCAATGGGGGGTGGACGGCACACGCTCTCCTTCACGCCATGGAGTAGAGCTGATCTTTACGCCTATGGGGAGAAGAGTGAAGAGAACGTGTCAGCTTTGCAAGGGCCCGACCATAACAAGACATGACTTGTCATGAAATGTGATCTGGGCGCGGAAGGGGATCTTGACCACGCCTACGGAGACGGCGGTGGCGACCAGAGTCCGGCCGCGGTTCCGTCCTCGACATGCTTGCGATAGGTGAGGACCTTGCCATGGATGATCTCCAGGCTCGCCGTCAAGTCGGCGATCTTGTCCCGGACGGTTCTTTCATGCTCCTCCAAGAGCGCGAGCCGCTCCGGCTCGTTGCCCGGACCTGATCGAACAAGTCGGGCGAACCTCTTCACGCCGGCGATGGGCATGCCGGAGTCCCGCAGCCGGTTGCACAGCAGGAGCCACTCCACATCCGCCAGGCCATAGACCCGCTGCCCCCCGGCCGTGCGCGGGATCGGGCGGAGGAAGAGCTCCTCCCGTTCGAAGAACCGCAGCGCGTGCACGCCCAGCCCGGTCGCCTTCGCGACGTCGCCGATGGATAGGGCATCTTCAGTTGCCTGCTCGCTCATGGAGTTCCGCCTAGCTTGACCTAGATTGCACTCTAGATTCTATCGTTCGAGGCATGGCAATCACGCAACACAAGATCGGGTCGGGTTTCGACGCGCGCAGCACAGCGAACGACGTTCTGGCCGGTATCCAGCTATCCGGCAAGAACGTCCTGATCACCGGCGGTTACTCGGGCCTCGGCCTGGAGGCCACAAGCGCGCTGGTCCGCGCCGGGGCACACGTCATCGTGCCCGCCCGCCGTCCCGCGGTGGCGAGGCAGGCGCTGTACGGCGTTCCGCGAACGGAGGTGCGAGAGCTCGATCTGTCGGACGCCGACAGCATCCGGACCTTCAGCCACCGGTTCCTGGAAACCGGCCGCACCCTCGACATCCTCATCAACAACGCGGGCGTCATGGCCTACCCGCACAGGCACATCGGTTCCGGCTGGGAAGCGCACTTCGCCATCAACCACCTCGGGCACTTCGCTCTGGTCAACCGGCTGCGCCCGGCGCTGCCCCCCACCGGGGCACGAGTGGTGTCCGTGGCCTCGTCCGGGCACTTCCTGTCCGACATCCGCTGGGACGACCCGCACTTCCGCCACGGCTACGACCATTGGTCGGCCTACGGGCAGTCCAAGACGGCCAACGCCTTGTTCGCCGTCCACCTCGACACCCTCGGCGCGGCCAGGGGCGTGCGTGCCTTCGCGGTGCACCCCGGCAGCATCCTCACTGAACTGCAACGGCACATCCCCCAAGAGGAGCAGATCGCCCAGGGCTGGATCACCCGGGACGGCCGGCACGCCGAGGGTTTCAAGACTCCAGCCCAGGGCGCGGCGACGGCCGTATGGGCGGCCACCTCGCCCCTGCTCGACGAGCACGGCGGCGCCTACTGCCAGGACTGCGACATCGCAGAGCCCGCGATCACCGACGACATGCTCATCGGCGGTGTCAAGCCGTGGGCGGTCGATCCCGACTCCGCATCCCGGCTATGGGCCCTCTCCAGCGAACTCACCGGGCTGGATCGCTTCTCCTGACTCAGGGGTGAGATCAGCACGCGCCCTGGCCGGATCGTCTAGACCTGGTTGGGGATCTGGTTGGGGATCGCCCCGCCGTAGCGCCTGTCGCGCTTGGCGAAGGTCTCGCACGCCTCCCAGAGATCGCGGCGGTCGAAGTCCGGCCAGAGCCGGTCGAGGAACACCATCTCGGCGTAGGCCGACTGCCACAGCAGGAAGTTGGAGAACCGCTGCTCCCCCGACGACCGTACGAACAGGTCGACCTCCGGGATCTCCGGCTCGTCCAGATAACGGGCGAACACCTTCTCGTTGACCTTCGACGGCTTGACCCGGCCCGCCGCGATGTCGTTCGCCAGCCGTAGCGCCGCCTCGACGATCTCGGCCTGGCCGCCGTAGTTGACGCAGAACTGCAACGTCAGCTTGCGGTTGTCCTTGGTCAGCTCCTCGGCGGTCTGCAGCTCGGAGATCACGCTCTTCCACAGGCGGCCCGGCTTGCCCGCCCAGCGCACCCGTACGCCCATCGCGTGCAACTCGTCGCGGCGGCGGCGGATGACGTCGCGGTTGAAGCCCATGAGGAAGCGGACCTCGTCGGGCGAGCGCTTCCAGTTCTCCGTGGAGAAGGCGTACGCGGACAGGTAGGGAATGCCCAGCTCCAGCGCGCCCTCGATGACGTCGAACAGCGACGCCTCGCCGGCCTTGTGCCCTTCGGTGCGCGGCAACCCGCGAGCCTTGGCCCAGCGGCCGTTGCCGTCCATGATGATCGCCACATGCTTGGGCACCAGATCACGCGGGATCGGCGGCGCAACGGCGCCGGACGGATGCGGGGTCGGGGGTCGGACGTTCACGCAGGCTCCCTTTCGACGTGTCGGAGAGAGCGTATTCCGTGTTCGAGATGCCATTGGAGGTATGCGGCGACGAGGCCGCTGCACTCGCCGCGATGCCGTGACTGCGACGCGTCGGCCGTGGCCCAGTCGCCGCGCAGCAGCGCGGTCATGAGCCCGATCGTCTCCCCCGCGGGCACCACCGATCCGGACGGTTTGCACGCCCCGCACACCACACCACCGGCCACGATGGCGAACGCCCTGATCGCCGGAGCCTGGCACCGGGCGCACGCGTCCAGCGCGGGGGCGTAGCCGGCGACCGCCAGGGAGCGCAGGAAGTAGGCGTCGAGCACCAGCCTGGCCTCGTGCTCACCGTCGGCCAGCGTGCGCAGCCCGCCCACCAGCAGCAGGAACTGCCGCAGCGCCGGCTCCTTCTCGCCCTGCGTGAGCCGGTCGGCGGTCTCCAGCATCGCCGTGCCCGCGGTGTAGCGGGGATAGTCGATCGCCAGCGCCTCGCCGTAGGGCCTGAGGGTCTCCGCCTGCGTGACGACATCAAGCGTGCGGCCGGTGTGCAGCTGCAGGTCGACGTGGGTGAACGGCTCCAGCCTGGCCCCGAAGCGCGAGGTGGTGCGGCGCACGCCCTTGGCCACGGCGCGCACCTTGCCGGTGCGCTTGGCCAGGATGGTGATGATGCGATCGGCCTCACCGAGCTTCTGCGTGCGCAGAACCACGCCTTCGTCACGATAGAGACTCACTCGCCCATCCTATGGCGCGCCAAGGTCATGCTCGGGTGGAGCGGCTTCGCGAAGCCCGGGCGGAACGGCTTCGCAAAGCCCGGGTAGAACGGCTTCGCAAAGCCCGGGTAGAACGGCTTCGCAGAGCTCGGATGGAGCGACTTTGCGCAACCCTCACTAGACTTTGACGTCCGTCCCCGCTCTACCCGTTGTTCAACCCCCCGCAACCGCCTCGAAAGGGAGTCATGACCCGCGTGGTCCTGCTGGGCTCTTCGCCCGGCCCCGACACCGCTCCGACCGGCCTGAGGCTGGCCGCGCTGCCTGGCAATCCCACCGTGGCCGAACGGCTGCGCAGCCAGATCCTCTCCCTGGATCCGCAGCCGGCCACGATCGAGCCCGGCGACGTGGCCTCCGCTCTGCGCGCGCTGGCCGACGTAGCCGAGTCCGCAACGGAGAACCTGTTCCTGATCCCGGACAACTCGATCGTCCACGACGAGCTGATCTACCAGATCACCAAGGCCAAGCGCGGCGCGCTGGCCCTCGTCGCCAAGGAGCCGCGCCCGGACGTGGTCGACCAGGCGCAAGAGGACATCGTCCCGATCGACGAGGCGGAGCCGGAGATCGGGCTCAACAAGCTCGAAGGGCTGCCCGTCCGCGCGCGCGCCGGCAAGTCCCGCGTCATCTCCGTCGGCACCGCCAACCACGCCGTGACCAGGCCCAACACGGCGCTGCTCGGCCCCCTGCACGTGAGCGCGCGCAACGCTCCCACGCTGGCGGAGACCTGCCGCGAGCTCGCCGACATGGCCGGCTCGTTCGGCGCCGACGACGACCTGATCCAGCTGATCGTCTTCGGCCTGGTCCGCAAGGGCGTGTCCGTCGGCATCCGCGGCCGCCGCGACCTCTTCTACCGCCGGGTCACCACCCAGGAGGAGGTCAACGAGGCCGGCACCGAGATGTCCGGCATTGACGAGGACCGCGCCAGACTCGACAACGCGGTCAAGGGTGCGGACGGCTTCTTCACCACCTATTTCGTCTCCACCTACTCCCGCTTCATCGCCCGCTGGGCCGCCCGGCGCGGCCTGACGCCCAACCAGGTCACGCTGATCTCGATCACGCTCGGCGTGCTGGCCGCGGCCTGCTTCGCCACCGGGGCCCGGCCGTGGATGGTGGCGGGCGGCGTGCTGATCTACTTCGCCTTCGTCTTCGACTGCGTCGACGGCCAGGTCGCCCGCTACGCCCGTAAGTTCGGCGTGCTCGGCGCGTGGCTCGACGCCACCTTCGACCGCTTCAAGGAATACGTCGTCTTCGCCGGCCTGGCCATCGGCTGGGTCGTGTCGGGCAACGGCGATGACATCTGGATTCTCGCGCTGGCGGCGCTCGGCCTGCAGTCCACCCGCCACCTGCTCGACTTCTCCTTCGGTGTCTCCAACCGCCGCAAACCGCCCGCCCAGCTGCCCACACTGCCCCTGGACGCCCCCGACGACCGCGCCCTGCGCAAGGCGCTGGAGCGTCGTAAGGTGGAGCGCAGTCAGGGCATCCGCGGCGTGCTCAAGATGTGGACCCGCGCCGGGCGGTTCCGAGCGGTGCACTGGGCGCGTAAGATGATCGTCTTCCCCATCGGCGAGCGGTTCGCGGCCATCGCGATCACCGCCGCCCTCTTCGACGCCCGCATCACCTTCCTCACCCTGGTGATCTGGGGCTCCGTCGCCGCCGCCTACACCCTCACCGGACGCCTCATGAGGTCGCTCGCATGATCACCGCACCACTGGCCGCAGCTACTCCCACGCCGGATCCCGACGAGGAACGCCGCCGCATCCAGACCGCCCGCCTCCTCGCCTACCGCGACGACGGCCCTCTCGTACACGCGCTGGCGGGCCGCATCGGCAAGGGCATCCCGCCGGTCCCGGCCACGCTCGTCGCCCTGCTGGCGGTGGTGGCCGTGACGGTCACCGGCGTACTGAAGCCGGGCCCGATCCTGCTCCTGCCGCCGCTGATCGTGCTCCTGCTGGTGCTCCCGACCGCCCCCCGCGACCACCTCGGCCGCCTCGACTGGCTCACCCCACCGCTGCTGCGCGGCGCCGAGTTCCTCACGATCATCGCGGTGGGGCTGGCGGCCGACGTACCGAAGTGGCTGCTGTTCGTGCTCGTGTACGTCGTGGGTTACCACACGTACGACACCGTCTACCGGACGCGGCAGAGCATCTGGCCGCCCGCCTGGGTCTTCCACGCGGGGCTCGGCTGGGAGCTACGCCTGCTGATCATCGGGATCGGCGCGGCACTGGGCGTACTGACGCCGGTGCTGGCAGTCTTGACGGCGTACCTGTTCGTCCTGTTCGCGGTGGAGAGCGTGACCAGCTGGGTCCGCCTCGACAAGGCCTCCGCCCAGGCCGGCGCCGACGCCGAACAGGACCTGGAGGCCTCCCCGGAGGACGCCATGGAACAGGCCACCGGCGAGGCCGAGAAGGGCTGACTTCCTTCCCTCCCCTTGCACCACCCCTGCGCGTCTTGCAGGGGTGGTGTTTTTCTTTCGCAGCCCCCGCTCATATACCGCGAAACTCGATGCCCTTCACCGGACTACGGGAGGTCTTCTCCCGCATCGACATGTTCGGCTACGGGCCATCTCGCCGCATCGCCGCAAACAGGTCGGCGGTTCGAAGCGATGTTGTCGCCAGTTGCCCGGCGTCCTCTTCTAGAGTGGCGTCGGCCTGAGCGCCGACAACACCGCCCATTAGCGGCCCGTCCAACACTTCCTTGGTCAGCACGACGCCCGTCAGCCGGGCCGCGAGCATAAGCGCTTCGTTCATTGTCGGAGCCTCGGCGCTGATATCCGCCTCTCGCGTGACATGGTCTTCCGAGGGGTACGTCGGATGGACACCCACCTCCCGCATCGCCTCTAGGAGGCAATCCGGATCGCTGCCGTACCGCCATGCGGGCTTCCTCGGATCGAAGGAAGTCAGCCGATCCCCATCGATGGCGTACACGAACAGATCGGTGGCGTAGTCGTGCCGAAATACGGATACGAGCTCCGTCCCCGCCGACAGCGCTCGCACGGCATCGGGTTTTGTCGCCTCGCAGCCGTTCCGCTCGATGAGCACCACCCAGCCCTCAAGGCGCCCAGCTAGAGCCGTCCGCGGAAACAGTCCTTCGTCGGTCAGCTCCCTGTAGGTCAGCGGCCGGATGCTCTCTTCGGCGGTGCCCAACCGCCGTAGCGCCTCCGCCTCATCGAGACCTCGTACGAAGGTCAGACACCATATGTCGCCTAACTCCCATCCGCGGGCGAGCCAGCTGACATCGGCGTAAGTGATTTCCACTTCCACCCCTCCTTAGGTTGCCATCGAATTACCTGCATACCGCAGATGTCCTCGATTTCTGGAGTCTGATCTCGGCGTGTGGATTTCCGGCCAGTTCGTCCAAGGTCTCTCCGCAACCCATGTTGGAGAGAGAGCTGTTCTTGGGTACTGCTAAGCACTTGTTGCAAGGTCAAGGACACGGCGGTGCTCCGGCGATCAGCGGCGAGAGCGGGTACGACACGCGGAGTGCCGCGTAGCGCAGGGCGATTCGGTGGGCGGCTCGGGCCGGATCGGCGGAGGGGTGCCATGCGTAGATCGACGAACGTCTTCACGCCACTCTGCTCTGAGGGGGATCATGGTCCGCATCGCCGTCTCCGGCCATCGGGGCTTGCCGGACGAGACTGCCGTACTGGTCGATCGGGCGGTACGTGAGGCGCTCGCGGAGTACCGGCCCGACATCAGTGGTTTGTCCTGTTTGGCGGATGGAGCCGATCAGATATTCGCTCGCGGGGTGCTGGACCTTGGAGGAGTACTGGAGGCCGTGATTCCGGCCAAGGAGTATCGAGACGGGCTGCCGAGCGAGTGCCATGCGGCTTACGACGAGTTGCTGAGCCGGGCGCTCCGGGTCCACAGGCTGGACTTCGTGGAGTCCACCTCGGAGTCCCACATGACGGCCAGTGCGCGCATGTTCGACGACGCCGATGTGTTGTTCGCCGTCTGGGACGGACAGCCCGCCCGAGGCTATGGCGGCACCGCTGACATGGTGGCCGAGGCCCGGGGCCGGGAGATGTCCGTCCGGGTGATCTGGCCCGAAGGAGCCCGGCGAGATTAGGAGCCTCTAAGCGCTAGATAGCACCAGGTCCTCAGCGTCGTGCCCGTCGCCGGTCGAACCATGGCGTAGCGGTCGAGCGCCGTCAGCCGTGCGGCCACGGCTGAATTTTCGCGACGCCACCCCTGTGACGGCTCGCCTGGAGGGCTTCAGGGAGTCGCGACCTCCATGTCCCCGGAGTCGCTGGACAGCGCGATCGAACGCGGGGCCGAGGTGTCGCTGACGGTCCTGATGACCTTGTTCCCGGAGTCGGTTTCGGCGTCGATCCGGTAGGGCGTCTGCGGCACGTGGATCACGGTCTTGCCCGAATCGGTGACGGTCGTGACCTTGTCGGGCGGTCCGGTGAAGGTCAGAGTCATGTCCCCCGAGTCGGTCTTCGCGGCGACGTCCTTGGCCGTCAGGCCGCTGGCCTCGACGGTCCCGGAGTCGCTCGTGGCATCCAGCGCGCCCGACAGCCCCTTCAGCGTCAGGTCCCCCGAGTCGGAGCGGACCTTGACGCGCAGGCCCTTGGGCACCTCGACCTGGTAGCTCACGTCGCAGGTCACGCCCCAGGCGCCCAGTCCCCAACTGGTCGGGCAGTCGAACGCCAACTCCAGCGTGTCACCCCGTACCTCGCGGCGGGTCGTCGGCTTGTTCTTGCGCCAGTTGAGGCGCTCGATCACATGGATGCCCTGCCGATCCGACTCGACCACGTCCACGGTGCCGGCGTCGGCTTCGATGTGCAGTGCTGCCACCTTGTCGGTGAGGTCGTACGACGCGGTGTCCGCCTCGGACGTAATACCGGCGCCGCATCCGGTCAACACCGCCGCGAGCCCGAGCAGGCCCGCGATCACCGCCGTTCTCTCCATCTTCATGGTGCTCAATTCTGGGCGACCCGCTCCGTACCCGGCCTCAAGGGGATCCCTGAAATCCCCCTGATGACATCACTGAGTGAAACCGGCGATCACCAAGGGCAGCGCCTTGCGAACGGTCTGGTTGTGGTCCACGTCGCCCACGTCACCGCGGGCCGCCGCCTCGGCGGGGAACGCGGTCGCGACATAGCCAAAGGCGGGAACAGGAGAGGGCCGCTTTGGGTGGGGATTGAGCGATTAGGGTGGGCCTTCAGGGCACTCTAGTCGGGTAGCGGTTCTGTGCCGGGAGACGCGGATGGCGTTCTGGTCGCGGCTGTTCAAGTGGGGGGCGGGCGATCCGCTGGCCGAGCGGGAGGAAGCGCGCCGGCAGGGGATGCGGGATGCCCGGGAGCATCCGCTTGGGGAATTCACGGATCCGGAGTTCCAGCCTTCGTACGTGACCGAGGTGCGTGCGCTGGCTCGGGAGCGGATCACCGAGGTTGATCGGCGGCTCGCGGCCACCAGGACGGCGCTGCTCGAGCGGGCTGTGGGGGCTCGGGAGACGATACTGCGGGAGCTTGGGCGGGCGGATCTGAGGCCGGACGGCGGCTACGGCAACGGGTCCGGGCCAAGGTCGGCGTCGGCGTCGGCGTCGGCGTCAGGGTCGGGCTCCGGGTCCATTGCCGGGGCTGGGGTTGGGGCTGGCGTCGAGGGTGCTGGGTCGGCGGGTGATTCCGCTGCTGCTTCTGCCGATGCTTCGACGCGGGCCTCGGCTGGTGGGGAGGATGCGTTCATTTCCATCGCGGAGGCCAGGCGGCGGCGGGGTGAGGCGCGGCGCAGGGTGGTGTTACAGGAGGCCAGTGACACGGTTCATCGGGCCAGGGCGCAGATCGAGCGGCTCACGCAGGAGTGGGAGAGCGCGCTGATCGAGCGCAACCACGCCGTGGAGACCGTGCACGCCAGGGCCGAGCAGCTCATCGCCGCCTATCGGGGTGGGGTGATGCGGGCTCATCCGCGCAAGGAGGAGATTCCGTCGCTGTGGAAGGGCGAGGTCATCGCGATGGACTCCTCGGGGGACAGTGCGGCGGCGGTCTCCGGGCGGGAGGAGATCGGGCGGATCATGGAGGAGGTCGAGGCGCGGATCGAGGTATGGCACGCCGAGGTCATACCGCAGGCGCTGCCCGGCGAGGTGCGGCGCTCTCTGCCAAGAGAGGCAACCGCCGATGCCGACCTGGATTCAGAGGTTGCTGATGGCGACCAAGACTCGAAAGTTGCCGCTGGAGACCTCGGCGCGGTCGCTGTCTCCGATGGAGGCCTCCGTTCGGACGCCGGCTTCGATTCGGACGCTACCTCCGGTTTATCTGCCGCCTCTGATTTGGACGCCGGGTCGGAGGATGACGGACCGAGGGCTGGAGGAAGGCGATGACGGACGGAGGTGGCGGCGACGCCGGGGGGCGGGGGGAGCCCCTGACGCAGGCGGCCAGGCGGCGGCCAGGCGTTTGGGGGCGGTCAGTGGCTTGGGCAGGTGCCATGCTGCAGACAAGGGCGCCGGTGGCTTGGGCAGGCGTCGGGCGACGGACTACGGCTTCGGCGGCCTGGGCAGGCGTCACGCGACGGGCAATGGCGTCGGTCTCCGTGGTGGTGCTGGTGGTGGGCGGGGTCGCTGGGTGTGGGACTGACGCGAAGGCCGTGTGCGGGGTGGTGGTCGACTCCACGAGTTACGCCGATCCGGCGACCTCCCGCAGCGATGTGACCTCCAAGTTGCCCGCCTTCGCCCAGGGCTGCGACTGGATCGCGTACGCCGCCGTGACCGCAAGCTCCGAAAGCAGTACGTGCCGCCAGGACCCGGTGTCCATCGCGGCGACCAAGGCCGAGAACCCCAACGCGAACCCGGTCGTCGAGGACCGCATCCGGACCCATCGCATCACCGAGGTGCTCCCCCGGGCGGTCAAGCTTTTCGACTGCCCGACCGAAGGCCAAGGGTCGGATGTGCTCGGCGCGCTCCGGTATCTGGTCAAGCAGATGAGCGCGCAGCGGCAGCCGGACAAGGCGCATCAGATCATCGTGTTCAGCGACCTCATCAACAACCGGGGCGAGCTGAACATCAACAAGCTCGACCTGAGCGAGGCCGCCAGAAAGCAGAAGGCCAAGCAGTTGCGGGAGTCGCAGTTGATGCCCGATCTAGCGGGTTACGGGGTGGTCGTGCATGGGTTTCTGCGGGAGAAGACGGCGAGCCCTGACCGCTTCCCGCTGCTGGAGGGCTTCTGGAAGGAGACGTTCGAGGCGGCGGGAGCGAGCCCGGTCGACCTGCTGTAGCGGAGCGTGTTCGAGAGCGCTCTCTACTGTCGGCCGCTGGCCTGACTCTGAGCCGTCAAGGCTGTGTTGACACGGCGTTACGCCTGTGTTTACGTCTCGGTGAGAGAGCGCTCTCTAGCACGAACAACCCCTGCTCAAGCCTCCGCATCCCCCCAGGAGCAAGGAATGGCAGCACAATCTCCGAGCCGCAGGCGCTTGGCGGCGGTGGCCATGGCGCTGGCGGTGCTCGCCGCCCTCCTCGTGCACGTGGCCGTGAGCGCGTCCGCGGCCGTGCCCCCCACCCCTTCCGGCTGGTCACTGGTCTGGTCGGACGACTTCAACGGCACCGCGGGCGCGCCGCCCTCGTCGGCCAACTGGATCGTGGACACCGGGCACGCGTACCCGGGCGGACCGGGCAACTGGGGCACCGGCGAGATCCAGAACTACACCGGCTCCTCCTCGAACCTCGGCCTCGACGGCGCCGGCAACCTGCGCATAACGCCCCAGCGCAGCGGCTCCGGCGAATGGACGTCGGCGCGGATCGAGACGACACGATCCGACTTCAAGCCGGCCGACGGGCGGGTGCTGCGCATCGAGGGCCGCATCCAGATGCCGAACGTGACCGGTCAGGCCGCCCTCGGCTACTGGCCGGCGTTCTGGGCGCTCGGCTCGCCGTACCGGGGTAACTACTGGAACTGGCCGGGCATCGGCGAGTTCGACATCATGGAGAACGTCAACGGCATCAACTCCGTCTGGGGCGTCCTGCACTGCGGTGTGAGCCCCGGCGGCCCGTGCAACGAGACCACCGGCCTGGGCGCCAACCGCGCCTGCCCCGGCTCGACGTGCCAGGAGGCCTTCCACACCTACCGCTTCGAGTGGGACCGCGGCGTGAGCCCCAACCAGTTGCGCTGGTACGTGGACGGCCAGCAGTTCCACAGCGTGAGCCAGTCGCAGATGGACGCCACGAGCTGGGCCAACATGACCGGTCACGCCGGCTACTTCCTGCTGCTCAACGTGGCCATGGGCGGGGCGTTCCCGAACGCGCTGGCCGGCAGCGGGACGCCGGTCGCGGCCACCGTGCCGGGGCGGCCGATGGTCGTCGACTACGTGGCGGTATGGCAGAGCGGCGGCTCCGGACCGACCAACCCGCCAGGCGGGGTGGACGCCCGCTCGACCATCCAGGCAGAGAGCTACCAGGCCCAGTCGGGCACCATCGTCGAGACCACCACGGACACGGGCGGCGGCCAGAACGTCGGCGCCATCGCCAACGGCGACTGGCTCCGCTTCGACGGGGTGAACTTCGGCTCCACGGCCGCCGGGCAGTTCAAGGCCAGGGTGGCGTCGGGGGCGGCGGGCGGTGTGAGCGGGCTCGTACAGGTACGGCTCGACAGCCCCACAGCCACGCCGATCGGCGACTTCGCGCTGGCCAACACGGGCGGCTGGCAGAGCTGGCGGACGGTTCCGGCGAACATCTCAGGGGTGACCGGTACGCACACGGTCTACCTGACGTTCAGCAGCGGGCAGCCGGCCGACTTCGTCAACGTCAACTGGTTCACGTTCTCCACTACCTGATCGCCGCCTATCGGGGGATATGGCGGGACCGCTCTGATCACCTGGCTAGGGTTGGCGGCATGATTCTGCGCCATGTGACGATCGACTGTGCCGAACCGTACGAGCTGGGGACCTTCTGGAGTCAGGTGACCGGGTGGCCGCTGTCCGACGAGGACGAGCCGGGTGACCCCGAGGTGCTCCTCGTGGCGCCCTCGCCCGTGCCCGGCCTGCTGTTCATCCGGGTGCCCGAGGGCAAGACGGTGAAGAACCGGATCCACTTCGACTGGATGCCGACCGACCGGACCCGCGACGAGGAGGTGGAGCGCATCATCTCCCTTGGGGCGAAGCTGCACGAGGACCATCGCAAGGCCGACGGGCGCGGTTGGGTGACGCTGCGCGACCCTGAGGGCAACGAGTTCTGTGTTGAGCGCGGCGAGGCCGAGCGCGCGAGCTGATCAGACGCTCAGCTTCCCTGAGTGCTGCGGCGTCTGACCACGATGCGTTCGGCCCAGCTCGCCGCCTCCGGGTCGCGCAGGCCCTCCACCACGCCGCCCAGGTACGCCGTGCCGAGGCTGTCGAAGCCGCTGTCGAGCTGCCTCATCCTGCTGGCCTGCCGCCGCTCGACGGCCTGGAGGTACTGGGCGACGCTCTCCGCGTACCCGGCGTCTCGCTGGTAGTCGGCCTGGGCGGCGGCGCAGTCGGCGGCCTCGGCGTCGCGTTTGGCGCGCAGTTCGCGCAGGCGGCGGTCGTTGGGGTTGTGCATCCTGCGCCCCAGGTCGGCGGCGATCAGCGCGGTGGCGACGAGCAGGGCGAGCAGCAGGATCATGGTGGGCAGGAGGCCGACGCCGGAGGAGGTGGGCCCGATCTCCTGTCCGTCCACGACCAGCGGTTTGACCAGGGCCTCGCGGCGGAGCACGGCCACGGCGACGATCAGGCCGAGCCAGACGAGCGCGACGGCGATCAGCAGCCAGCGTCCCTTGGCGGGGCTGCCGTTCTCCTGCCAGGCCCGGAACGACCTGCCGTACATGTGCGGCGCGACCAGCATGATCAACGCGGCGCCCGCCGCGAGCAGGGCGGTCATCGCCACGCTGTCGCCCCAGTTCAGGATGACCTGGTAGAGGATGGGCACCTCGACGATCAGCAGGAGCAGCAGGAGCAGCGCGGCGGGCAGCCAGCGGCGTACGACGGGCCAGCGGCTGCCGGACAGCGCGATGGAGCTGGGGCGGCCGTCGCCGGGGCGCCTGCTCGGCTGCTCCAGCTCCCGCACCCGGCGCTGGCTGTCGTCGAGGGCCTGGCGGATCTCGCCGAACGCGCGCTGCGACTCGGTCAGCTTGATCTTCTGTGCCTCGAACTCGGCGCGGGCCTGCTGGATCTCTCGCTCGGTGAGGTTCTCGATCTGGGCCAGTTCGGCCAGGCGCTCGTCCTCCAGCTCGTGGAAGCGCGGCACGCTGCCGGTTTCGAGAGTGAGGGTGTCGATCTGGCCGTCGGTGGCGTGGGCGCGGCCCAGCTCGCGTTCCTCGCGGCGGCGCTGCGCCCAGTCGGGCAGGTGGTAGAGGTCTCCGTCGTACGCGGCGGCGGGGGCGATGCGGGCGACCTGTCGTGGCTCGTCGGATTCGTCCCCGTGCTCGTGCTCGTTCCGGCGAGTGAAGCCCATGCGGCCTCCAACGCGGTCCTGTCTTTCGATGCTAATCGCCGGGAATGCGGAACAATGGCGTCGTGAGCGAATTGCCGGTGATCGACATCTCACCGCTCCTCTCCAAAGGAGACTCCGACGCCGTGGCGGAGCGGATCGGCGCCGCCTGCCGGGACAGCGGTTTCTTCTACGTCTCCGGCCACGGGGTCTCCCCCGACCTCGTCGCCCGCCTCGACGCCGCGGCCAGGAGCTTCTTCGAGCTGCCGGTCGAGGTGAAGAACGAGATCTCGATGGAGCGCGGCGGCCGGGCCTGGCGCGGGTTCTTCCCGGTCGGCGACGAGCTGACCTCCGGGCGGCCGGACCAGAAGGAAGGCGTCTACTTCGGCGCCGAGGAGCCCGCGAGCGGGCTGCCGTTGCGCGGCCCGAACCTGTTCCCCGAGCAGGTGCCCGAGCTGCGCGCGGCCGTACTCGACTACCTCGGCACGATGACCGGCGTCGCCCAGGCCGTCATGTCGGGGATCGCGCTCAGCCTGGAATTGCCCGAGGACTATTTCCGCACCGGCTACACGGCCGATCCGACCATCCTTTTCCGGATATTTCACTATCCGCCCGCGGTGCCGAACAAGGACGAGTGGGGCGTCGGCGAGCACACCGACTATGGGCTGCTCACTCTCCTGCTTCAGGACGGCAACGAGGGGCTCCAGGTCCACACCTCAAGCGGCTGGATCGACGCCCCGCCGCTGCCGGGCACGTTCGTCTGCAACATCGGCGACATGCTGGACAAGCTGACCGGCGGCCTCTACCGGTCCACTCCGCACCGGGTACGCAACCTGAGCGGCAACGAGCGCCTGAGTTATCCGTTCTTCTTCGATCCCGGGTGGGATTGCGAGGTGCCGCCGCTCCCGTACACACCGGGGGGCCGCGCACGCTGGGACGGGCAGGATCTGCGGGCGTTCAGCGGCACGTACGGGGACTATCTCCTCGCGAAGGTGTCCAAGGTCTTCCCCCATCTCGCCGACGCGCTGTAGCCCCCGCGCCCGGCCGAGTGAGCCGGACGCGGTGCGACCGTCTAGGTGGATTCCCGCACCACGAGGCGGGTCGGGACGATGACCGACGTGGTGTGTCTGCCTTCCAGCCTCGACAGCAGGAGTCTGGCCAGTGCCATGGCCTGCTCCGCGACCGGGGCCTGGACGGTGGTGAGGGACGGGGTGGTGCAGGAGGCCGCGTCTATGTCGTCGAAGCCCGCGATCGCCAGATCCTCGGGCACCCGGCGGCCCGCCTGACGGGCCGCGCGCAGCGCGCCGATCGCCAGGTGGTCGGAGGTGGCGAAGACGGCGTCCAGCCGGGGGTTGTCCGCGAGCAGGCGTCGCGCCGCCTCCGCGCCCGACTCCAAGGTGGGGTCGGCGGTGGCGATCAAGGGGTGCATGCCCGCCCGTTCGAGCGCGCTCCGGTGGCCGGTCAGGCGGTCCTGGACCGAGACCAGGTCCAGGGGGCCGCAGATCATGCCCAGCTGGCGGCGGCCGGTGGTCAGGAGGTGGTTCGTCGCCGCCGCCGCGCCGCCGATGTTGTCCACGTCCACGTAAGGGATCAGGGAGGCGACCGGCGGCTTGCCGAGCAGGACCAGCGGCAGGCCCGTGCGGGTCAGGCGCTCGGTCAGCGGGCCGGTACGGTCCGGCGTGGCGAGGATGACACCGTCCACCAGCCGGGCCTCGACGTGCTGGACGATGCGCCGGTGGCTCTCCGCCGTGTCGGCGAGCATGAGTGTGATCCGCTTGCCCGCCCCTTCCAGGACGCTCGTGACGTACTGGACGACGGCCGCCGTCAGTGCCTCGCCGCCGGGCCTGGGCGCGGACAGGACCAGCGCGATCGACTCCGTGCGGCGCGTGACCAGGCTGCGGGCCGCCGCGTTGGGGACGTAGCCCAGCTCCTGTACGGCGCGCAGCACGCTGGCGCGGGCCTCCGAGCTGACCGACGCCTCGCCGTTCATGACGCGTGACGCCGTGGCCCTGGAGACCGAGGCGCGGGCGGCGACGGTCTCCAGTGTGGGCCGTTTCGGGCGGCTCTCGCCCAGGCCGTTGCGCTTGACGACCTCGCGGTACCAGTGGGCGCTGTCCTTCGGCCGCCGCCGCTGGGTGGCGAAGTCGACGTGGTAGACGCCGAACTTGCGCTGGTAGCCGTCGGCCCATTCCAGGCAGTCCAGCAATGACCAGAGCAGATATCCGCTGACCCGCGCGCCCTCCTCGATCGACACCCGGAGTGCCCGCAGGTGCTCCTCGATGAAATTGATCCTGTCGACGTCGTGAATGCCGTCGCCCGATATCACGTCGACGAAATCGGCGCCGTTCTCGGTGAGCATCAACTGGGTGTCGGGATATTCCCTGGAAAGGCGGCGCAGCAGCAGCGGGAGCGCGTTCGGGACGATCGGCCAGCCCATCGCGGTCACCGCCGTGGGAACGGTACAGAAGAGAATTCCCGCGCTTCCCGGATAGGCAGGATCGGCGGGCTGACTCGGCTGGGCCTGTACGACGGTCGGCGCGTAGTAATTGACGCCGAGCAGGTCGATCGGCTGGGAGATGACGGCCAGGTCGCCGTCCTGGATGTGGTCGAGGCCCGCGGCCCGCTCGATGACCGGAAGCAGTTCGGCGGGATAGGCGCCGCGCAGCACGGGCTCCAGGAACTGCCGGTGCAGCAGCGTGTCGATCCTGGCCACCGCCTCCGCGTCCTCCTCCGGCAGCTCCAGCGACAGGTCGCCGACCTGGCCCGGCGTCATGACGGGGCCGAAGTTCAGTGCCAGCCCCACCTTGGACGGGCGCAGCGCCTGGGTCGCGAGCCCGTGCGCCAGCAGCATGTGGTGCGCGCTTTTGAAGGCGTCGGCCGCCGAGGTGCGGCCCGGCGCGTGAATGCCGGAGCCGTACCCAAGGAAGGCCGCCACCCACGGCTCGTTGAGCGTGAACCAGGTGTCGACGCGGTCGCCCAGCCGATCGTGCACGACTCGCGCGTAGTCGGCGAAATGAGCGGCCGTGTCGCGTACGGCCCAGCCGCCTTTGTCCTCCAACGCCTGCGGCAGATCCCAGTGGTAGAGCGTCGCGTACGGCGTTATGCCCGCGCCGAGTAATTCGTCGACCAGCTTCTCGTAGAAATCCAGCCCGGCGGTGTTGGTCCGCCCCGAGCCATCGGGGACCACCCGCGGCCAGCTCACCGAGAAACGGTAGGCGGTCACGCCCAGGTCTTTCAGCAGGCCGATGTCCTCGACATATCTGTGGTAATGGTCGCAGGCGGCCTGCGAATCGGAAAAGGTGTCCCAGATGGACGGCCCCCGGCCGTCGGCCGCATTGGCGCCCTCAATTTGATAGGCGGACGTCGAGACGCCCCAGATGAAATTCTCGGGAAAAGCAGCGCTGCTCACTTGTCCAGCATCCTCCGGTGAAAGATCGAGCGCCCAGTCTCCCCCGGCGCGCTCGTCGCGCGCCAGCCGGACAAGGCTGTATACAGGGCGCGTGGAACTGGACCGGCTGGATCGTGACATCATCGCGGCGCTCGTCGACGACGCCCGCCAGACCTATGCGGAGATCGGGCAGCGGGTCGCCCTGAGCGCGTCGGCCGTGAAGCGCCGGGTCGACCGGCTGCGCGATGCCGGGGCGATCACCGGGTTCAGCGCCAGGGTGGCGCCGCAGGCGCTCGGCTGGACCACCGAGGCGTACGTCGAGCTGTTCTGCCAGGGCAAGACCAAGCCGTCCGACATCGCGCTGGCCGTGGCCAAGTGCCCGGAGGTCGTCGCGGCGGCCACGATCACCGGGGAGGCCGACGCGCTGGTGCACATCCGGGCCACGGACGTGCGGCACGTCGAGCGGGTGATCGAGCGGCTGGCCGCCGAGGCGTTCGTGGTGCGGACCAAGAGCTCGATCGTGCTGTCGCGGCTCGTCGACCTGCCCCCGGGAGCCATCCCCGAAGTGCCTCCCACCAGCGACGCCCTGCCTGAATCGGACCCGTTCGGGGGTGCCCTACCGGGTGAGCGCAACAGAACGCAGGTCGGTGGCTGAGACTCGCAACAGACCCGCGCGTACACGCAATGTCAACCCCTTGGCCTGCGCGAACATAAATTTCTAGGCTGTCTTCGTCCCCTCCGGGGACATTTCCCGACGACCCCGACGGAGACCTGCATGCCCAAGCACTTCCTCATGTGCCGCCCGGAATACTTCACGGTCGAGTACGCGATCAACCCGTGGATGCATCCCGAGGCCGACACCGACCGCGATCTCGCGATCCGGCAGTGGGAGGGCCTCAAGTCGGCTTACGAGAGCCTCGGGCATCAGGTCAGCCTCATCGATCCCGTCGAGGGACTGCCCGACATGGTGTTCGCCGCGAACGGCGCCCTGGTCGTCGGCGGGCGCGTCTACGGCGCCAGGTTCGCCTTCCCGGAGCGGGCCGCCGAGGGTCCGGCCTACCTGCGCTGGTTCGCCGAGCAGGGCTTCCCGGTCAAGGAGCCGGTGCACGTCAACGAGGGTGAGGGCGACTTCCTCACGCTCGACGACGTCATCCTGGCCGGCACCGGCTTCCGTACGAACCTGGCGGCGCACCAGGAGGCGCAGGAGTTCACCGGCCGTCCGGTGATCTCGCTGACGCTGGTGGACCCGCGTTTCTACCACCTCGACACGGCGCTGTTCCCGATCGACGGCCGCAACGTCGCCTACTACCCCGCCGCCTTCTCCGAGGGCAGCCGCGCGGTGCTGGCCCGGCTGTTCCCGGACGCGGTGCTCGCGACCGACACCGACGCCGAGGTCCTCGGGCTGAACGCGGTCAGCGACGGCACCCACGTGGTGATCAACGCCGAGGCGGGCGACCTCCAGCTGGAGCTCAAGCGGCGCGGCTACGAGCCGATCCCCGTCGACCTGTCGGAGCTGCGCAAGGCAGGCGGCGGTCCCAAGTGCTGCACACTCGAGATCCGGGGGGAGAACTAAGATGAGCACCACCCAAGAGCTGATCGACGTAAGCGAGCGCCGTAGCGCGCACAACTACCACCCGCTGCCCGTGGTCATCCACGAGGCGCACGGCGCGTGGGTGACCGACGTCGAGGGCAAGCGCTATCTGGACTGCCTGTCCGGCTACTCCTCGCTCAACTTCGGGCACAGCAACCCGAAGATCATCGGGGCGGCTCAGGAGCAGCTGAAGAACCTGACGCTGACCAGCCGGGCGTTCTACCACGACCAGTTCGCCACGTTCTGTGCCGGGCTCGGCGACCTCACCGGCAAGGACATGATCCTGCCGATGAACACCGGCGCCGAGGCCGTCGAGACCGCCGTCAAGGTCGCCCGCAAGTGGGGCTACGAGGTCAAGGGCGTCCGGCCGGAGCAGGCCAACATCATCGTGATGGAGGACAACTTCCACGGCCGGACGACCACGATCGTCAGCTTCTCCACCGACCCCGACGCCCGCGACAATTTCGGTCCCTACACCCCGGGCTTCCGGATCGTGAAGTACGGCTCGGTCGAGGCGATCAGGGAGGCCATCGACGCCGACACGGTGGCGGTGCTGCTGGAGCCCATCCAGGGCGAGGCCGGGGTGCTGGTGCCGCCGGACGGCTACCTCACGCAGGTGCGGGAGCTGTGCACCACCGAGGGGATCCTGATGATCGCCGACGAGATCCAGTCGGGTCTCGGCCGTACCGGCAAGACGTTCGCCTGTGACCACGAGGGCGTCGTGCCCGACATGTACGTCCTGGGCAAGGCCCTCGGCGGCGGCGTCGTACCGGTCTCGGCGATCGCCGCGAACGAGGACATCCTCGGCGTGATCAAGCCGGGCCAGCACGGCTCCACCTTCGGCGGCAACCCGCTGGCCTGCGCGGTCGGCAACGCGGTGATCGAGATCCTGAACACCGGCGAGTTCCAGACCAGGGCGGCCGAGCTCGGCGAGGTGCTGCACGCGCGGCTGGGCGAGCTGATCGGCGATGGCGTGGTGACGGTGCGCGGGCGTGGCCTGTGGGCGGGCGTCGACATCGACCCGTCGCTGGCCAGTGGGCGCGAGCTGTCCAAGGCGCTGATGGCGCGCGGCGTGCTGGCCAAGGACACGCACGGCTCCACGATCCGGCTGGCGCCGCCGATCGTGATCTCGGAGGAGGACCTCGTCTGGGCGGTCGACCAGCTCGCCGACGCGCTGGCCTCGTTCCGGGAGAGCTAGAGACCACATCCGGAAACAGGTACGGCCCGCGCATCTACTCCGGGGCGCGGGCCGTACTGGTTCAGCCGGTCTTCGTAGGGACCGGGGCCGACGGCTCAATGGTGACCGTCGGCTCAGCGTTGGCCGAGTCGGTCGGCTCAGCGCCGACCGAGTTGCTCGGCTCCGCGGCGGGCGGGACGGTCGTCTCGACAGGAGCCGGAGCGGTGGCCGTGACGGTCACCTCGGCAGTGGGCGGGGCGCTCGGCTGTCCGGTGGAGTCCGCCGTCGCGCCGGGCTGAGGCACGCAGGAGCTGTCCCCCTCCACCTTGCCCGCATGCTCCGGCAGCCGGTCCACGACGCTCACCTTCAGCTGGGCCGTCAGGGCGAGCACGCTGCCCACCGGCGCGCCGGCGGCCTTGGCGTCCACGACCGTGTGCCGCTCCCCCAGCAGCATGTGCGTGTCCCGATCGAAGATCAGCTGCTCGAGGGTCCCCTGCGACTCCCTGCCCAGGGCCACCCCCTGGCGCCCGGCGGAGTCCTCGACCCCCTCGGCCACCTGCACCCCCGGGATCTCCTTGGCCGCCTCGAACAGCGCGTCACGCTGCGCCTTGGGCATGTAGGTCTCCCTGAACAGGTCGCCCACCCCGGTGAACGCCGCCCGGTCGGCCTCCCCCTTCTCACCGGGCTGCCGCTTGCCGAGCAATGCCCGCATCGCCGCCGGGTCGTCCGGCAGTGTGCTCAGGTAGGCGTAGTCGGTACGGAAGGCCGCGAGCCGGTCCGGGCAGGAGGCGAGTTGCATCCAGCTCTCCCCCTTCCACTTGCGAGACTCCTCGGGCAGTGGCTCGCCCGGCCACGGCTTGGGCTTGAGCCCCGCGATGAGCAGCAGGCCGTCCGCGCTGGCGTCGGCCGACTGCCAGATCTCGCGGTGCGTCCGGTAGAGATAGCGGGACATCTTGCCGCTGGTCTGCGTGAACGAGCCGTACATCGTGTCGGACGCGACCATGATGAACTGCCCCGGCCTGGGCCGCAGCTCCCCGTCCGACACGGCCGCCGACTGGGTGGCGGCCGATGTGGCCACCCCCAGCTTCGGCTGCTGCGCCGACAGGGCCACGGCCACGCCCCCGACAAGAGCGACCGTCACCCCGAACGCGGCCGCGGCCTGCCAGCCCAGCTTCGGAAAGCGGAACCCACGCCCCTCGCGGGCCTCGCGCAACAACCGTTCACGCGCCTTCGCGCGGGCCTCCTCCGGGTACGGCGGAGCGGCCGGCCTTCCGTCCGCGAACGTCCGGATCTCGTCATCCATGCTGGGGCTCCTCTGCGAAGGGGTCGATGCCGCCGAGAGCTCTGCGTACCTTGACGCGGAGCCGGTGCAGCCTGGACCGGATCGTGCCCACTGGCACGCCCAGCGCGAGCGCCGCGTCCTCGTACGTCAGGTCCGCCCACGCCACCAGCAGCAGCAGGTCTCGCTCGGCCGCGCTGAGGCTGGTCAGCGCCCGCGCCAGCCTGGGCTGGAGCTGCTCGGCGGTGACCCGGTCCGCGCTGCGGTCGTCGAACGAGCCCGGCCGCTCCGCGCTCACCTTCGACATCGCGTTAATACGCCGCCGCTCCGCCCTGCGGTGCTGGGCGACGACCTTGGTGGCGATGCCGTACAGCCAGGGCCTGGCGTCCGGCCACGTGCGGTCATAGCGCGCCCGGACGCGGAAGGCGACCAGGAACACCTCGCCCGTCACGTCTTCGGCCGGCTCGGGACCGAGGCGCCTGGCCGCGTACCGGTGGATCTCGTCGGCATGCCGGTCGAACAGCACCGCGAAACGTTCCGGATCAATCTCCGACTGCGCGATCAGCGCGGAGTCGTCCAGCGTTTCAGGTTTCTCCTGAACACCCACCACGTGCCGGTCCTCTCTCATGCGGTCACCCTGTTGTTGACCGCACGCGGGACCTCGGTTCCACCTATTTCACGCTATTTCCATGAACTGCCGTTGAGCCGCCACGCCAGGAGGCCCTCCGCGGCCCGCTGGGCCGTGAAACCGGCCGCGTCGAGCTCGGCGTCCAGGCGCCCCCTGCCGGGCCGGTGGCTGACGCTCACCACCTCGTCCTCGCTGATCAGCACCCCACGCTGCCTGATCTGGTAGAGGAAGCGCCACCTGACGGTCTCGCCCGCCGCCTCCAGCACCTGTCCCCAGATCTCGTAGGTGTGCCTGCCGACCTGGTACGACCCCATGCGCTCGAGCTCGCCCGGGACGGAAGGAGGTGGTTCGCGGTGGTTGAACACCAGCAGCCCGCCGGGTTCGAGCTGCCTGGCCAGGACCTGCCAGAGCCGTTCCCGCTCGGTGGCGTCGAAGCCGTGCAGGACCGAGATCATCACGATGGCCTCGACCGGCTCGTCGACCTCCACGTCGAGCGCGCCGCACGGCAGGACGGTCACGCGCGACAGCAGGTCGGCGCGCTCGGCCAGGCGGGAGACCAGGACCGAGCGCATGCCGAGCGACGGTTCGACGGCATAGATCTCCGCCGGCGTCTCCCACGCGATCAGCTCGGTGATCAGGCCGGTGCCGGCCCCGATCTCCATGATGCTCCGGCCGATGCCGCTGATCAGTGGCGGAAGGAGCCGGCGTATCTCCGGGACGTGCCCATCCTCGTGCCACAGGTCGTAGAAGGGCACGGCGACGGAGTACTGGTCATGGTACACAAAAGCCAACGATAACCGTTTTCATGGAATCCGTACAGAATCGATGTGCTTGACCGTGTCACCGGATGATTCGTACCAGTCCAGTTCGCCGGGCAGGGTCAGCGTGGCCACGGCGTTCTGGAACCACGGCCCGGCGACGACCTCCCAGCGGAACGGCGGGCGCGGGATGCGGGCCAGCCGCGCCAGCACCCCGCCGACCAGCGTGGCCAGGCCGAACTGGCTGAACACGTTGGCCCAGCGCAGCACCGGGCTGAGCGGGTTGCGAATCGGTGAGCAGACGACCTGGTAGATCGGCCGGCCGTTGACCTTGGCCAGGTAGGAGTAGTGCACGTCGCCCGACAGGACCAGCACCGGCTTGTCGACCTCGACCAGCAGCCGGGCCAGGTCCTCGAACGAGCGGCGGAAGGCCGCCCAGTGCTCCAGGTCGATCGCCTGCCGGAACCGCTCCGAGAGCCGCGCGACTAAGCGGCCCCATTTGCCGTCGCAGAGTGCCTCGTTCCAGTTCTGGACGAAGTGCACGCCTTCGGGCAGCAGGAACGGGATCGACGAGCCGATGACCAGCCGCTCGGCGGGCTTGGCGACCTCCTCTCGCAGCCAGGCCCACTCGACCGGGTCGAGCATCCGCCGGTCGCCCGGGGTGAGCTGCCTGGCGCACCGGGTGTCGACCATGATCAGGCGGGTGTCGCCGAGTTCGCGGGAGTAGCTCCACCGGTTGCTGCTCGGGTCGGCGTCGGCCCGCTCGGCGAAGGCGTCGAGCGCGTCGCCGCCCTCGCCCTTCAGCAGGCCGGCCAGCAGCGCGTCGTCCGCCCGCTCGGCCGGCGACAGGTTGCCGAGGTGCTGGTAGACCCAGTAGGCGCCGAGCCCGGCGATCACCCGGCGCTTCCACCAGGAGGTCGCGGCCATCTGCTCGCGCCACGTCTGGGAGGTGTTCCAGTCGTCGCGCAGGTCGTGGTCATCGAAGATCATCGCGGTGGGCACGGTGGAGAGCACCCACCGGATCTCCGGCTCGGTCCACGCCTGGCGGTAGAGCTCGGCGTACTCCTCGAAGTCGGCGATCTCCTTCTTCGGCTCGCTGTCCCTGCGCGCGGCGATGAACTCCAGCATCTCGGGCGACGGGCTGTCGGCGTAGACCTGGTCGCCGAGGAGCAGCAGCAGGTCCGGCCACTCCTCGGCGCCGGCGTCCTTGAGATGCGAGCCGTAGGAGCGCAGCACGTCCTCGCCGTGGGTCAGGACGTACGTGCCGTCATGAGGCACGCTCGTCCGGCAGGAACCGAACGTCACCTTGCTCGGCCCCTCCGCCGGGAACAACCTGATCCGGCTGGGTGGCCAACCTTCCAGCGGCCACACCTGCTCTTCCCCTATCTTGACCACGTACGAGTCGACGTTCTCGGTCAGGCCGAGCAGATCGACGATCGCGTAGTGGTGTCCGTGGACGGTGAACGTGGACGAGGTGAAGGCCCGGCCCGCGGCCTCCACGGTGACCACGCCGGGTTCGCCGATCTCCACCCAGATCGAGGCGCTGGCTGAATCGACGTAACGCAGCATGGGCCCGACGACCAGTGCGGGCATCAGTCCCCCAGATTCGACAGTTCGGCACACTTGCCCGGGCAAGCCTGCCAGAGTGGCGCGTTTGCAGCATCCCGCTCAGCGCATGTAATTGATGACAACAGATCAGCCTAGATACGGCAATCCGAAAACCGTAGGCAGCGATAAACGCCGCGCTCTAGGATGATCGTGACACGAACGCCCAAACAAGGCAGGCAATGGCGCCTGCCCAACGTACCGGGCGTAGACAACAGGAGGACTCCCTTCCATGACCGTCATGGTGCCGTCAAGGACGCCGGCCCTGATCACACCTGGCCGCCAGGCTCTCGACTCGGCTCTCCACCAGCTGGACCAGGCCGCCGAACATCTCCGGCTCGACGCCGGGCTCCGCACGATGCTCGCCACGCCGCGCCGCTCGCTGACCGTATCGGTCCCCGTGCGCCGCGAGGACGGGCGCATGGACGTGGTGCAGGGCTTCCGGGTCCAGCACAACGTCTCACGCGGGCCCGCCAAGGGCGGCCTCCGCTTCCACCCGAGCACCGACATCCATGAGGTCACCGCGCTGGCGATGTGGATGACGTGGAAGTGCGCGCTGGTCGGCATCCCGTACGGCGGCGCCAAGGGCGGCGTGGCCGTGGACCCGACCGAGCTCACCCAGCGCGAGCTGGAGCGCGTGACCCGCCGCTACGTCAACGAGATCCTGCCGATGATCGGCCCGGAGAAGGACATCCCGGCCCCCGACGTCGGCACCGACGAGCAGACCATGGCCTGGATCATGGACACCTACAGCGTCAACACCGGCTACTCGGTGCCCGGCGTGGTCACCGGCAAGCCGCTGACGCTGGGCGGCTCGCTCGGCCGGACCGGCTCGACCGCGCGCGGCGTCCAGATCGCCACCATGTGCGCGCTCGGCCGCTCGCCCGAAGGCGTGACGGTGGCCGTACAGGGCTTCGGCAAGGTGGGCGCCCCGGCCGCGCAGTACCTCTCCGACGCCGGCTGCACGGTGGTCGCCGTGTCCGACGCGACGGGCGCCGTGTACGCCCCCGGCGGGCTCGACATCGCCGACCTGCGCGCCTGGGCCGCCGAGTCGGGCGGCGTGTCCGGCTACCGCCACGCGGACGCCCTGGACCACGCTGAGCTGTTCGAGCTGGACGTGGACGTACTGCTGCCCGCGGCCCTGGAGGGGGCGATCACCGCCGAGAACGCGCCGCGGATCCGCGCCCGCCTGATCGTGGAGGGCGCCAACGGCCCCACCACGCCGGAGGCGGACGAGATCCTGGCCGCGGGCGGCACGATCGTGGTGCCCGACATCCTGGCCAACGCGGGCGGGGTGATCGTGTCGTACCTGGAGTGGGTGCAGAACATGCAGGCCTACTCCTGGAGCGGCGGCGAGGTGGAGCTGAAGCTGCGCGACCTGATGGAGGGCGCCTACGCCGAGGTGCGTTCGCTGGCCACGGCCCGCGACCTCACCCTGCGGCAGGCGGCGCACGTCATCGGCGTCGGCCGGGTGGCGGAGGCGCACCAGATGCGCGGCCTCTACCCGTGACGGCCTGAACTTTAGTAGGCCCTGAGGTATCCCTAGGTTCGATGCCCGTGCCTCCACCGGCCCGCCAGGGTGGAGGCATGAGGGGATTTCTGGGCGTGATCGCGGTCATTCAGGGGTTGGGCGGATTCGTGGCGCGAGTCTTCTTCGACACCGAATGGGGCCTGCTGCACAGGTTGTTCGACATCCCGACCCCCGTGTACCTCGCGGTCGCGGCAGCCGGCGTCGCCCTGCTCATCTGGAGTGACCAGGGCCGCGAGGAGAACTAGCGACTCTCATAGAGGCGGTAGGTGGCCAGGATGTTCAGCCGGTGCAGGTCGCGGCAGAGCTGGAGCATGCCGGCCTGGGCCAGTTCCCCTGGCACCGCGTAGGTCGTGAGCGCCGCCGACAGCGTCGGGTCCAGCCGCTCGGTCCACGGGTTCGAGCAGGCGGCGAACGTCTCCTCCAGGCCGCGCCCGGCCGCCACGCTCGCGGCGACCTCGTCCTGGGGGTGCGCGACGATCTGGGATCGCCGGACGATCTCGCGTACTCGCTGCTGGGTCCGACAGCGCACGCCGGCGTGCTGTGGCTGCACGACGGGGCCACGCCGGAGCAGCGCGAGCTGTCCGGGCGGCGGATGACGGCGCACGCCGCCCTGTTCGCCCGCGCGATCACACCCTGGTCGGGCCGCCCGCGGCCTGTTCAGCAGGAGGTTTTGGATCTACCGTGCGAATTGCCCCCTGCATCAAGGAGCCGTCCATGAGCAGCGTCGAGCAATTCGGCTACCGCCAGGAGCTTCAGCGTTCCCTGGGCTTCGCGGATCTGATGATCTACGGCTTGATCTTCATGGTGCCGATCGCGCCGTTCGGCATCTTCGGCAACGTCTTCGCCCTGTCCGGTGGGATGGTGGCTCTCGCCTACATGATCGGGCTGGTCGCGATGGCGTTCAGTGGACTGTCGTACGCGCAGATGGCCAGGGCCTTCCCGATGGCCGGCTCGGTCTACACCTATGCGGGCCGCGGCATCGCGCCGCCCGTCGGGTTCATGGCCGGGTGGGCGATCCTGCTCGACTACCTGCTGGTCCCGGCGCTGCTCTACCTGGTGGCGAGCACGGCCATGAACTCGTTCGTGCCGGCGGTGCCGGTGTGGCTGTGGCTCGTCGCCTTCGTGCTGCTCAACACCGTGGTGAACTATCTCGGCATCCAGATGACGGCGCGCATCACCCGGATCATGCTGGTGGCCGAGCTGCTCGTGCTGGCGATCTTCCTGGTCGTCGGCGGCATCGCGCTGGCGCAGGGCAAGGCCACTACGGGCGCGCTGACCCCGCTCTACGACTCCTCGGGCTTCTCCTGGACGCTGGTGTTCGGGGCGGCCTCGGTGGCGGTGCTGTCGTTCCTCGGCTTCGACGGCATCTCGACGCTGGCCGAGGAGAACCGGGAGGACGCGCGGCGGCTGGGCCGGTCCATGGTGGCCGCGCTGGCGCTGGCCGCGGTGCTGTTCGTGGTGCAGACCTGGGTCGCGGCCCTGCTCGTGCCCGACCGGGCCGCCCTGCTGGCCCCGGGGGCCCAGCTGGGCGACGCCTTCTACGACCTGGCCTCGTACGCCGGTGGCGCCTGGCTGGGTGTGTTGTGCGCGGTCGCGACGGCCATCGCCTGGGGTTTCGCCAACTCGCTGGTCGCGCAGGCGGCCACCTCGCGGCTGCTGTTCGCGATGGCGCGGGACCGGCAACTGCCGTCGTTCCTGGCCCGTATCGACCCCAAGCACAAGGTGCCGGTGAACGCCACGTTCGCGGTCGCGGTCGTCTCGCTGCTGCTCGGCGTCGGCATGAGCCTCTACGACAAGGGCATCGACCTGCTCAGCACCATGGTCAACTTCGGCGCGATGACCGCGTTCCTGCTGCTGCACGTGGCCGTCGTGGTGCACTACGTGGTGCGGCGGCGCAGCCGCCGCTGGCTGGCGCACCTCGTGGTGCCGGTGGTCGGCTTCGCCGTGCTGGTCCTTGTCGTCATCAACGCCAACGTCGCGGCGCAGCGGCTCGGCTTCATCTGGCTCGGCATCGGGCTGCTCGCCACGATCGCGCTCTACGTCCTGGGCCGCAAGCCCGTCCTGCCCTCGGAGGTCTCGTGAACGTCGTCTCCTATCGTCCCTCTCCGGAGGAGCTCGGTTACACCTTCGGCGGGCGCGCCCCGGTGGGCAAGGTGACGCCGGGAACGATCCTCGAGCTGTTCACCGAGGACTGCTTCGGCGGCCGGGTCCGCACGGTCGACGACCTGCCGTCGCGGGTGTGCGAGTTCCCCTACCTGAACCCCGTCACCGGCCCCTTCCACGTGACGGGCGCCGAACCCGGCGACACGCTGGCGCTGCACTTCATCTCGATCACCCCAGCGAGGGACTGGGCGGTCTCCACCACCTTCCCGCACTTCGGCGCGCTGACCGGCACGCACACCACAGCCATGCTGCAGCCGCCGCTGGAGGAGCGGGTCTGGCGCTACGACCTCGACACCGCCAAGGGCGTCGCCGTCTACCACGCCCGCAACAGCGACTACAGCGTGGAGCTGCCGCTCGACCCGATGCACGGCACGGTCGGCGTCGCGCCCGCCGCGAACGAGTCGCGGATGACGATCACACCCGACGCGCACGGCGGCAACATGGACACCCCCGAGCTGCGCGCCGGCGTCACCGTCTACCTGGGCGTCAACGTGGCGGGCGGCCTGTTCTCCATCGGCGACGGCCACGGCCGGCAGGGCCACGGCGAGGTGTGCGGCACCGCGGTCGAGGCCGCCATGAACACGGTCGTGGCGGTCGAGCTGATCAAGGGGGTGGCGACGCCCTGGCCGCGGCTGGAGGATGATCTGCATCTGATGTCCACCGGATCGGCCCGGCCGCTGGAGGACGCCTACCGCATCAGCCAGCACGACCTGGTCACCTGGACGTCGGCGCTGACCGGGCTCGACACGCTCGACGCCTACCAGCTGGTCAGCCAGGGCGGGCAGGCACCGGTGGGGAACGTATGCGACACCAACTACACGATGGTCGCCAAACTTCCCAAGTCCTACCTCGGTACCCCAACGGCCTACGATTCGGCGCACTCGCGGCTGCGCACCCTCAGCGCTCAGTACACAGTTAGGTAAACCTTCATGTCGCAGGTCAGAGCGCTTATGATCATCGGCCTAGAGTGTACGGGTGCTCAGGATGGTGCTCTCTCTGGCCCTGCTCGATCCGACCGGCCTCGCGGAGGCGCCCCAGCGATCGGTGCCTACGCGCAAGGTGCTGACACCGGACGGCGACCGCCTGGGGTACGCGCTGGTCCCCCGCCCCTACACCGGCGTCCAACGGCTCATCGGGGTGCTGCTCGGGCGTGATCCGGACGCCCGTACGAACGTGATGTGCGGCGGCACGGTGATCAGGTCGCGCAGCCGCAGCCTGGTGCTGACGGCCGCGCACTGCCTCTACCACGACGGCCGGCCGCTGCGGCAGGTGGTCTTCCTGCCGGGCTTCGACCAGGGGCGGCCGCCGTTCGGCGTCTGGCCGGCCGTGCGAACCTGGGTGCCTGATCAGTGGCGGGGCCGGCCGTACTCCGCCGAGTTGCTGCCGTACGACGTCGGGCTGGTCGGGGTGATGCGGCGCGGCGGCACGCTGGAGGACGCGACCGGGCCTGGGCTGCGCCCGCTGGCCACCCGCAGGGGTACGTCGCTGCGCGGGCTCGACCTGCTCGGCTACCCGGCGGGGCGGGGGTATCCCGGCACCCGGATGTACCACTGCGTGGGGGACGCCAAAGAGGCCACCGCCCAGGGGCCGGGCGTGCTGGTGACCCAGAACTGCCACGCGCCGTCGGGCGGCAGCGGCGGTCCGGCCGTGTACGGGGAGGAGGTGGCGGGGGTCGTGTCGTCCTCCAGCCCGATGAGCGACGCGGGCGGGTTCACCGTGCTGGCCCGGCTCGGGGGTCAGCCGTTCAGCCGGTTGCTGACCGGCGCCGACGCCTGGATGCGCCGCAGACAGAGCTCATGACGGCGGTCCGGCACAGACCGCGCTCGTAACGGCAGCGGCCCGGCACTGGCCGCGAACCGGGCGTCTCGGGCGCTGCGGGGGCCGGTCAGGAGGCGTTCGCCACGATGTCCTCGCAGATCGCGTGGCTGATCAGCGCGTCGTCCGCGCTGATCGTGCGGCCGTCGCGGACCGCGGCGAGGAACTCCAGGCAGATGCGCTCGATGCCGCGCTGCCGGGCGACCGGGACCCAGTCGGGCCGCCTGGTGAGCGTCTCGCCGCCCGCGTAGTCGATCACGTCGCCCAGGTTGACCACCCGGCGCTTGACGCCGTCGCCCATGACCTCGCAGGTCTCCTCCGTGGCACCGCTGACGCGGTTCATGAGGCCGATGGCGGTGAAGCCGTCGCCGGACAGCTCCAGCACGATGTGCTCGACCAGTCCGTCCTGGACGCGCGTCCTGATCCGGGTCCCGGTGACCGCACCGGGCGCGAGGAAGCGGAGCGTGTCGACCACATGAATGAAGTCATCAAATATCGCCCGGCGAGGCACATCAGGATATTTTTCGCGGTTCTTCGCCATCAGCACGAGGTGCCGAGGAAGGGCGAGAAGTCCGGTGTATCCGGGGGCGTACCGGCGGTTGAAGCCGACCATCAGCGAGCGCTTCTTCGCCTTGGCCAGCCGTACGAGAGCCTCGCAGTCGGCCAGATTGTCGGCGATCGGCTTGTCCACGTAGACGTGCGCCCCGGCGTCGAGCAGCGGCTCGACGATCTCGCGGTGGGCCCCGGTGGCGGCGTGCACGAACGCGACCTCGACCCCGCTCTTGATCACGTCGTCCACCGAGCTGGACCGGGCGGCGATCCGGTAGGTGTCGCCGAGCCGGTCCAGGGCCTTGCTGTTACGCGTACAGAGGTGCAGGTCGAGGCCCGGCTGGGCGGCGAGTACGGGCAGGTACGCCTTCTCGGCGATGTCGCCCAGGCCGATCATGGCTGTTTTCACGCCTCGAGCGTAGCCGCGAGCGCCTCGTCGATCGGCGTGGGCGCGACACCGAACGTCCGCTGGAAGGCCGAGGAGTCGAGCACGTACGGCGCGGTGAACTGGTAGCGGACGTGCTTCAGCTCCCTGACCATCGGCGAGAACAGGCCCATCGCCTGGACCAGCGGCCACGGCAGCGTGGCCAGCTTGGGCGCGGGCCGCCCCTCGATGGCCGCCATCCGCTCACCGATCTGGCGGAAGCTGAGCGGGTCGCTGGTGGGCACGTGCCACGGCCGCCCCCAGGCCCGCTCGTCGGTGCCCGCGACGATCAGCGCGTCGGCCACGTCGGGCAGGTACGTCCAGCTGTGCGAGATGTCGGCGGGGAACACCAGTTGGATGGTCTTGCCCGCCCTGAACGGCACGAGGAACCGCCCGCCCAGATGCGACTGGTCGGTGGCGCCGGGGCCGAAGTAGTCGGAGCCGCGCACCTCGGTCGTCCGGATCCGGCCCGCCTTGTGCGCGGCCAGCGCGTCGTTCCAGATCTTCGCCCGCACCTGAGCCTTCGGGGTGGCCGAGGCGAGCGGCAGGTCCTCGGTCATCGGGCCCTTGACCGGGCCGTAGGGGTAGAGGTTGCCCAGGATGACCAGCACCGCGCCCGTGGCCTCCGCGGCGCCGAGGAACGACTCGGCCATCGGCGGCCAGTCGGTCAGCCAGCGGTGGTATTGCGGGTTGACGCAGTTGTAGAGGACGTCGGCGCCCTTGGCCACCTCCGTCAGCCGTGCCACGTCGGCGACGTCGGCCGCCACCCTGTGGACCCCGGCGGGGCCGCTGCCCGAGCGGGTCACCACGGTGACCTCGTGCCCCTGGGCCAGGAGCTTGGTGGCCAGATGCGTACCGACCTGACCGGAACCCACGACGACGTGCTTACCCATGATCAGACCTGCTTCCAGACGATGCGGAGGACCGCGTTGAGGACGAAGAGCGCCGCGAAGACGGCGGCCGGTGCGACCTGGCCCGCGGCGTAGAGCGCCAGGGCGCCGCCACCGAACCAGAGGATCTCCAGGGCGACCCTGGCCAGGCCGGTCAGCGGGAACGTGGCGTTGGCGCCGCCACCCGCACCGAACAGAGCCCAGGCGCCGATGAACAGTGCCACCCCGCCGAGCCCGGCGAGGAGCTTGATCGCCCAGTTGGGGCTCACCGTGAAGCCCCAGTACCCCACGGAGACCAGAACACCAAGCTCCAGGAAGAACATCAGAGCCATGTTGGCTCCCTTGGCGATGCTCAGCATCTCAACCTCCGCGTGACTGCCGTTCGCTTACAAGAGCAATGCTCTCTCATCAGAGCAGCAATCGTCAAGAGCAGTGCTCTCGTTTTTTCGCAGTGCTCTGATATGGTCGGAACATGACTGCGAGCCGTACCGCGAGAGAACGTGTCAGGGCCGAACTGACCAAGGAGATCACCGACATCGCCCGCCGCCAGCTGGCCACCGAGGGCGCGGGCGGCCTCTCCCTGCGCGCGGTGGCCCGCGAGATGGGCATGGTCTCATCGGCCATCTACCGCTATTTCCCCAGCCGCGATGACCTGCTGACCGCCCTGATCATCGACGGCTACAACGCGCTGGGCGCGGTGGTGGAGCGCGCCGACGAGGACAGCCCGCCCGGCGACTTCGCGGGGCGCTGGCTGGCCGTCTGCCATGCCGTACGCGACTGGGCGCTGGCCCATCCGCACGAGTACACGCTGCTGTACGGCTCCCCCGTGCCCGGCTACCAGGCGCCGGAGGAGACGATCGCGGCCAGGTTGCGGGATGTGGCGGTGTTCGGCCGGATCACCGCGCAGGCGTACGACGCGGGCGCGCTGACCCCGCCCGACCTTGCCCCGCCCGCCCCCGCCGCGCTGTCGGCGGACGCGGCGAACCTGCGCCAGATCATGCCCGGGGTCCCCGATGACCTGATCTTCCGTGGCCTCACCGCGTGGACCGGCCTGTACGGCTGGGTCAACTTCGAGGTGTTCGGCCAGTTCGAGAACACGATCGACGACAGGCGTGGGGGCTTCGAGCAGTCGGTGCGCACGTTGGGCGCGCTGCTGGGCCTCAAGCCCGCGTGAACGCTTAGCTTGCCCGCCGGAGCCAGATCGGGGTGAACGCCTTGCCTGCCCGCCTGCCCGCCTGCCCGCCTGCTCGTCTGCCCGCCGGGCTCAGGCGCGGGTGAACAGCGGGACCATGACCTCGTCGGCGATCTGCACGAGGAGCTCGTCCGGGATGGGCAGGCCTTGGAAGAGGAAGTGCTGCCGGAGCAGCGCCTGACCGGCGTCGAGCCGGCGCGGGGTCACGTCCTCGGGAGCGACCTCGCCGCGCTCGACCGCCCGGCGGACGATCTCCCGCATCAGCCGCCTGCCGGTGCCCTGCGAGTGCTCTCGGAACGTTGCCGCCCGCGACTCGTCGCCCAGTGCCTCGCTGAGCAGCCCGCGCATCGCCTCACCGGCGGGACCGGCCAGCGCCTCGGCCGTCCGCCGCAACGCCGCCAGTATGTCGCCGCGCAGGCTGCCCGTGTCGGGGACGGACAGCGCGTCGGGCAGTACGTGATAGACGGCGTCCATGACCAGCTCGATGCGGGTGGGCCAGCGCCGGTAGAGCGAGGCCTTACTGGCCTTGGCCCGCTCGGCGACGCGCTCCATGGTCAGCCGGGCGTAGCCGACCTCGGCGAGTTCGGCGAGGGTCGCCTGATAGATGGCGACGTTGAGCGCCTCGCCGCGCCGCCGCGGCAGCTTGCGGTGGTCGGTGACCATGACAGGCATCTTATGAGGCCGCGGTGACCGTGCCCGCGCCGTCATCTGAGACCGGGGCCACCACACCCCCGTCAGAGACCGCGGCGGCCGCATCCCTGCCAGGGTCGGAGGCGGCCGCATCCCCGCTTGAGTGGGCGATGACGACGGTGCCCGCGTCCCCGTCGACGGTCACTACCTGCCCGTCGACCAGCGTGGACGTGCCTCCGGCCGTACCCATGACGGCCGGGATGCCGTATTCCCTGGCGACGATCGCGGCGTGCGAGGCGGCGCTCCCGGTGTCGACGACGACGGCCGCCGCACGCTGGAACAGCGGGGTCCACGACGGGTTGGTGTAGGGGCAGACGAGCACGTCCCCGCTCGTCAGGCCGCCGAACTCGGCCGGATCCCGGATGACCTTGACCGGCCCGGTGGCGCTGCCGCCGCCCGCGGGTGTCCCGGTCACGATCGCGTCGCCCGCGTCACGGACGGGGAAGATCGCCCGCGGGTCGATGAGCCGCACACCCGAGAGCTCCTCCCGCTTGGCCGCCCGCTGCTGCACGACCGCCCGCAGGCCATCGAGGCACTCGTCGGAGGCGGCCAAATCCTTGATCGACTCCAGCTCCTCCAACCGCAGGTGGAAGACGTCCTCGGGCCGCTGGAGCACGGCCGCGTCGCGCAGCCGCGCCCCGATCTCCAACAGCGACCGACGCAGGATGGGCAGCGGGAGCGTGAAGTAGAAGTGGCTGTCCTCGCGGAAGGCGTGACCCGCGCGAGCCGCCTCGACCCAGCGCACGACCCGGGCCCTCCGGCGCCCGGCCCGCAACAGGGGGTGACGGAGCACCCGCTCGAGCGCCCCGCCCACTCCCACAGCCGCCTTGCCCGCGGCGGGCGCGGGAGAGGGCGGCTTGGCCGCGAGCACCCTGATCGTTCCGAGGACGATTTCCGGGGCCTCGCCCCAGGTCGGCGGGGTGACCAGAATCGGGGTCACCGTCTCCCGGTGCCCGTATTCGGCCAGGAAGCCGCGCAGCTTCGCGGCGAACCCGGAGGGCATGGGATCCGCGTCGAGCGCTCCGGTCGCCCGGGCCTCCTCGGCCAGCTCCTCCAGCGCCTGATTGGCGTCGGAGGTGCGGGTACGCGCGCCGGTCATCAGCTCGCCGAACAGCGCGCCGCGCCGCAACAGCTTGACCGCCACCAGCAGCCGCAACAGGGCGAGCCCCGTGCCAGGCAGGTAGTCGGTGCGCAGGTCCGTCACCGGCCGGACCAGGTCCAGTGCCTGCCTGGGCACGCGAATCAGCTCCGGCCAGGGCATCGAGGCCAGGTCACGGGCCGCCAGCTCGCGGCTCGCGGCAAGGAAGGTCTGGAAGCGCGGATCCTCCGTCCAGCGGGCGGGATCGTAGCGCCTGGCCCGCCGGACGAGCCGGAACGGGATGGCCAGCAGACCGGCTGTCACACGCGGGGAGCGGGGCACCAACCGGTAGACGACACCGTCCTCCTCCTGCAGAAAGTCCTCGAACACCCCCTTGATGCCAAAGGCCGCCGCGACCTTGGCCATCATGCCCGCCGGACCGTACGGCAGCCAGGTCGTCATATCGATCGGATAGGGGCGTACGGGCAGATATTCGAGCAGAACGCTGCCGACCTTGCGCTGGACCGGGTTGAGCGACCCCACGGGCGGCGGCGGGAGCGCGGTCATGGGACGGGCCTGCACCAGGCTCACCCGGCCGCCCGCGTACGCCCACTCGATGTCCTGCGGGCGGCCGAATCGAGCCGCGACCTCGCTCGCCAGCCGGGCCAGCTCGGCGAGCGCCGCGCGGGGCAGCGCCTCGCCGGTGGCGGGGTCTCCGGTCTCGTGTACGACGCCGCCGCCGGCCGTACCGCGGATGACCACCTCGCGACGGCCCGGCGTGAAGGAGGTGACCCGCCCCGAGGCGTCGAGCACGTAGTGGTCGGGCGTGACGAGTCCCGAGACGACCGCCTCGCCGAGCCCGCTGCTCGCATCCACGACGATCTGCGTACGGTCGCCGGTGACCGGGTTCGCGGTGAACAGCACGCCGGCCGCCTCCGACTGGACCATGCGCTGCACGACCACCGCGATGCGCACCTCGGCGGCGTCGACACCCCGCTTCTCGCGGTAGGCGACGGCCCGCTCGGTCCAGAGCGAGCCCCAGCACCGGCGGACCGCGTCGACCACCGCCTCCTCCCCCACGATGTTGAGGTAGGTGTCCTGCTGCCCGGCGAACGCCGCCCCCGGCAGATCCTCGGCGGTGGCACTGGACCGAACCGCCACGGGCCCGCCGCCGAGCTCGACATAGGCGCTGGTGATCGCCTCGCGCAGGTCCGGGGGGATGTCCACGTTCTCGAAGTACGTACGGGTGTCGTGCCCGTCGGTGACCAGGTCGTAGGCGGCGGTGGTCACGACGAAACCGCCCGGGACGGGAAAACCGTTCTTGACGAGCTCGCCCAGGTTGGCGCCTTTGCCTCCGGCCAGAGCCAGGTCGCCGCGGCCGAAGGCGTTCAGGGGTGCTACGAGTTTCACTTGCCCTCCTCGGCTTTCACTCGGTCCTCGCCGTCTTTCACTTGCTCCTGGTCGTCTTTCACTTGGTTCTCTTCGGCTGTTCACCGGTCCTCCTCGGATGTCACTGGTTCTCCTCGGCGTAAGCGGTGGTGCGGAGCGGTCGCGCCGGCAGCGCGAACGCGAGGACGAACGCCACGACGAGCAGCGGCGCCATGGCCGCGAACACCGGCGGCACGGCCGCGGCGAAGGCGTCCCGCACGCTGCCAGGCAGATCCGCCGCCTCCGTGGCGGTGATGCCGGATCTCCAGGTGATCAGCGCCCCCACCAGCGCGACTCCGGCCGAGGCACCGATCTGCCGCGTGAACGTCACCGTCGAGGTCGCGGTGCCGAGGTCGGCGTAGTCGACGGCGTTCTGCGTGGCCAGCACCATGACCTGCATGACCAGTCCGACGCCGAGCCCCATCAGCAGCATCACGCCGGCGATCGCCACCGGTCCCCCGCGGTCGCCCACGATGCCGAGCAGCGCCAGCCCGGCCGCCGTCAGCGCCGTACCCGCCACCGGGTAGGGCTTGTAGCGTCCCGTCCTGGTGATGAGCCTGCCGGAGACGATGGTGGTGGTCAGCACGCCCCCCATGAGCGCGGTCACCAGCAGGCCCGCCTGGGTGGCGGTGGAGCGCAGGGCGATCTGCAGGTAGGCGGGCATGTACGCGATGGTCCCGAACAGCGTGAATCCGATGAGCAGGCTGATCGCCACGGGCACGGCGAAGGCGCGGTCGCGGAAGAGACGCAGCGGCAGGATCGGATCGGCGGCGTACCTGGCGCTCACCAGCCACGCCGCCCCACCCGCGACGGCCAGGGCGAGGAAGGCCAGGTTCCTGGTCTGTCCCAGCATGACCACACCGACCACGGCGACCGCCAACGTGACCGCACCGGCGAAGTCGATCGGCGCGCGATTCTCGACCGTGAGCTCGGGCTTGGGGAGCCGCAAGGTCGCCGTCAGCACGACCAGGGCGAGCAGCCCGAGCGGCGGGTAGATGGCGAAGATCCACCGCCAGCTGAGCCGATCGATGAAGAACCCGCCCAGCAGTGGTCCACCGACCGCGGCGACCACATACGCGGCACCGATCAGACCTAGATAGCGACCGCGCTCACGCGGACTGACGACCTCGCCGATGATCGCCTGTGCCCCGATCATCAGCCCGCCGCCACCGATGCCCTGCACCGCACGGAACGCGATGAACTGCGGCATCGAGGCAGCCACCGAGCACAGCACGGCACCGGTGACGAAGATGACGATCGCCGCCTGCATCATCGGCTTACGCCCGTACCGGTCGCCGAGCTTGCCGTACAGGGGCATCACGACGGTCGCGGCGACCAGGTAGGCGCTGATCACCGCCGGCATCTGGTCCAGCCCGCCGAGACTCCCCGCCACGGCGGGCAGAGCAGGCGCCATGATCGTCTGGTCGAGCGCGCCCAGCAGCATCGCCAGCATCAAACCCGGCAGCACGAGGCCCATGGCACGCTCCTTAGAGAACGAATCGTTCTCTAAGGAGCATACGATTCACCCCATAGAAACGCAACGTTCACTAACGGCCGCGAGCGCGTACTGAAGAGCGATGTGCTCTACCGCTTCGCCGTGGACCCCAAGACGCTCTGATCGTCCTGCCCCGGCGGGAAGTCGTGAGCGGTGAGCACTTGGGCGGCATGGTGGCGGTGGGCGGCGAACAGCTCCAAGGCGGCGTCGGCGTCGCCGGCACGCAGGGCGTCCGCGAGCAGGCGGTGTTCGTCCGCGACGTGCTCGAGGTAGCCATCGGAGCTGCGGCCGATCCGGGTCAGCAGGAACAGGTGGATCTGTGAGCGGATCGCCTGCCATGCCTCACTCAGGCGCCGGTGGTGGGCGGCGTCGTAGACGGCGTCGTGGAACGCGAGGTCGCAGCGGACCATCGCGTGCGCGTCCGCTGCGCGCCCCATGCCGTCGACCGCCTTGTCGATCTTGGCAAGGTCCTCTTCGGAAGCGTGGGCGACCACCCGCTGCACGGCCAGGTGCTCAAGCGCGCCGCGCAGGCTGTCCAGTTCGGCGATGTCCTGCGGGGACAGGGTGATCACCGTGGCGCCGCGATGCCACTGACTGCGGACCAGACCCTCGCGCTCGAGCAGGAGCAGCGCCTCGCGTACCGGGCCACGGCTCACGTCCAGAGCCTGGGACAGTTCGACCTCGCGCAGCTGAGCCCCCGGGGCGTACACGCCGCCGAAGATGGCCTCCCGAACGCGATCGGCGACCTCGTCGGCCAGCCCTCGACGGCGAGCGGGAGCCACTGTGGTCTGTTCACCCATCAGCTTTTACCTTCCAGAGATTGTCTCAATGTTAACAACCTCTCCATCTGTGGCGTAATGTCGACATTAGGACATTCCCAGCCCCGTCCTCCCAGGAAGAAGGCCCACCATCATGAGCGTGTTGAACTCCCCGATCCCACGCTTCCACCTGGCCATGCCGGTCGACGACCTGACGGCCGCCCGCCGCTTCTACGGCGAGGTACTCGGCCTGCGGCACGGCCGCAGCGCCGAAACCTGGATCGACTGGAACATGTACGGCCACCAGTTCGTCACGCACCTGGCGCCGACCCGGGCCCAGCAGATCCACAACCCGGTCGACGGCCATGACGTCCCGGTGCCGCACTTCGGCCTGATCCTCACCATCGAGGACTTCCACACGCTGGCGGACCGACTCCGTACCGCGGGCGTCCTGTTCGTGATCGAGCCCTATGTACGCTTCGCCGGGCAGGCCGGCGAGCAGTGGACGATGTTCTTGCTCGACCCGGCCGGCAATGCCCTGGAGTTCAAGGCGTTCGCCGACGACTCCCAGGTCTTCGCTTCCTGACCGTACGTACTGCCCGCCTGCCGCCAGCACGCCTCTCGGCGGGTGTTTCACCGCACTGCCATCCACCCGAAAGAAAACACCTCTCGAAGGGATGATCATGAAGGTGTTCCTGATCGGCGCCGCCGGCGGCGTGGGCAACCGGCTGGCCCGCCAGCTGACCGCCCGCGGCGACACGGTGACGGGGATGTTCCGCAACCCTGCCCAGGCCGATACCGTGCGCAGCTCCGGCGCCACCCCGCTGACCGGCGACCTCATCGCCGACACCGTGGACGACCTGGCGACCAGGATGAGCGCACATGACGCGATCGTGTTCTCGGCCGGCGCACACGGCACCGGGAGGGACCTCACTACCGCGATCGACGGCAAGGGGCTGGAGAAGGCCGCAGACGCAGCCGCCCGCGCCGGTGTGTCGCGCTTCGTCCTCGTATCGGTGTTTCCCGACGCGCTGCGTGGCGGCGAGCCCAACGAGGGCTTCGAGCACTACATCAAGGTCAAGAAAACCGCCGACGTCTACCTCGCCCGTACCGGCCTCGACTGGCTCATCATCCGCCCCGGCACCCTCCTCGACGAGCCCGGCACCGGCCGGGTCACAGCTGGACCGGCGATCGAGTACGGCAAGGTGCCCCGCGACGACGTGGCCGCCTTCATCGACGCGGCCCTGCACGAACCGGCCTTGAGCCGCGTCATCGTCGAACTCACCACCGGCGACACACCCGTCACCGACGCCGTCGCGCATCTCCTGCACCACGCAACCGGCCAGGACAGACCCGCCTGACAATGTTCGGCACGGCAGCCATTGGGCGACCTCCCTCGCCCTGCATTGCCCACCAAGAGCGGCTGCTATGCGGGCGGCCCGGCCGCGTGCGCGCCAGGCGGGCCGACAGCCGAGGGCCTGCGCCCGCGAGACATGCCGCTGCTCAACCGCCGCATCGATGTCGTGATGTACGTCGTCGGGCCCGACTCATGCAGCTTGGTGAGGAAGGAAACCGATGGTCAGGTCCGCGTCCAGCGCGGCGGCCAGCCGCCTCAGGGACGCCACGGTGATGTTGCCACCACTCGTCTCCAGGCGGGACACCTGCGGTTGAGTCATCCCCCGCACGCTCAGCCAGCTCCGCCTGCGACAGGCCAAGAGCAACGCGCCGGTCGTAGACAAGCTGGCCAAGTCGCTGCTCGGCTTCCTCCTCTTCGTAAAGCCTGGCGCACTCGGGGTCGTTCACTTCACCGGCGAGGCGGCGATGCCGGGTCGTCCGCCACTTACTGTGCCCGCTCACAGACCTTCCTTGCATTCTGTGAATGGCCCCCGATGAGGGCCGAAGCGGGTGCACTCATCGGGGGCCCGCCCGGCCTGGAGCCACGGGGGGAAGATCCCTGCCGGACGTTCTGCGGCGGCTCCCCCACTCCCCCTCCTCGAGAAGGAGGAGCCACCTGACCTGGGCTGGCTGCGCGTTCAGCCAGGGCCACACCCGCCAACCGATCCGGAGACCGATTCGGGAGCGGACGGGTCAGGGGAAGATGGGACGGCCCGGATGGCGCACCAGACGGTACGGCCAAGCCCACGGCCGTGCTCTCGGGTTCCCCAGTCTTGGGAGATCTCACGGACTATCAGCAGCCCACGCCCGTCCTCCGCCTCCGGCTCCTGCCGGATGTGCGGGCCGGAAAAGGCGGAACCGGGGTCACGCACCTCCACATAGACCATCTCGTCCGTCGCGGTGACGGTGAGGCCGATGAAGTCGTACGGTTTGGCGTCGGAGTGCCGGAGCGCGTTCGTCACGAGCTCGGACGCCACCAGCACCGCGTCGTCGACAGCAGGATGATCGTCTCCGAGCCATCTGCGCACTTCGGAGCGGGCGTGCGAGACGGACTCGCGAATGCCCACGAGCTGGATCCAGCCGATGACCCTCGGCTCCGCACTCGCTGCTTTCATTGCTTCACCCACCCGAAGAAGTCGGCCTCGATCGGCCTTCCAACCATCCCAAGGCTCGGCTACATTGAGTAGTCAATCGACTTCGATAAGCCATCAACCGTTTCGCTGAAAGTCGTGTTGAAACGGTGGCCATCCCCCCTGGAGGTCAGATGCCTAGGGAAAGCGAGCTATGCCCTACTGATTCACCGACCGCACTGTTCGGCTTTGAGTTGCGGCGACACCGCAAAGCCCGAGGCTGGTCCCAGATCCGTCTGTCGAAAGCGGTTTCCTACTCCGTCGGCACGATCAGCATGATCGAAACAGCCAGACGGTCACCAACGGAGGAGTTCGCCCGCCACTGCGACGAGGCGCTGGAGGCGGAAGGAGCGCTGATGCGGCTTTGGCCGATGGTCAGTCATGCACAGGCTCCTCCTTGGTTTCGGCCCTGGCTCGAGGTGGAGGCCACGGCGGAGGCGATCCGGACCTGGGAACCGCTGGTCGTGCCCGGCCTGCTGCAGACCGAGGACTACGCCAGGGCGGTCCTGAGCGGTGATGTCGGCGTGACGTCCGAACAGGTCGAGGAACATGTGATCGCTCGAATGGAACGCCAAAGTATCCTTAGGCGTCCCAAACCGCCATTGTTGTGGATTGTGATCGACGAGGCAGTTCTGCACCGCCCGATCGGCAGCCCCGCTGTGATGTCGGCGCAGCTCGCTCGCCTTCTCGAAGATGGCGAAGCTCCCCGGATTACCATCCAGGTTCTTCCCCTCAAGGCCTACTCCACGACCGGTCTTGCTGGCGGGTTCGCCATCGCGCAGGCACATGGCGTCTTCGACACAGCGTATGTCGAATCCGCTGGCGTCATGAGTCGAGTAACCGAGCGACCAGAGGACGTCCGCGTCCTAACATATAGATATGAGGGGATTCGCTCAGAAGCGCTGTCCCAACGCGAATCCCTAGACCTGATCAAGGAGACGCTGCAGCGATGGACGAGCTGACCCGCGAACTCGACACAGCTACCTGGCGCAAGTCCACCCGATCGGGGCCCGACGGCGGCAACTGCGTTGAGGTTGCTGAACTGTCCGGAGGACGCCGAGGTGTCCGCGACAGCAAAAACCCCAGCGGTCCGGCCCTCATCTTCACTCCTGGCGAATGGAGCGCCTTCATCAGCGGCGTGAAGGACGGCGAGTTCGACTTGTAAATATGTTCGCAGAAAGGGAAGGCTCTCCGCTCATGCGGAGAGTCTTCCCTTGATCCGTAAAGCGACCAGACTCCGCCACGAGGATTTTAGAGCATCCTGCTGGGCGCAGCGGTTAGCAGCGATGCTCGCAAGCATTCCGCGATGGTGAGCCACGCGCCGAGCTCCCTTTGACTGGTGGCATCGCCCACAATTCGTCCGCCGAAGAGTGGCCGTCGGTCTCTGTGCTGAGCCCCGCGTCGAGGCCGATCTCATGAGCCTGAGCCCGTTCGTCGCGTTGGCGAAGGGTGCCTGGAGCTTGCTGGCGTATCGCTTGGCCTGCTCAATGCCCTCGTCGTCGCTGGTGGGCGTCTGTCTTAACTCCACCACCACGATAGGCAGTCCCCGACGGGAGTTTGAGCGCGTAATCGGCGCGTAGCTGCGTTCCCGCCCCGGCCTGCACCGGCGGCCATGATCTTCCCGTCCGTGACGGTGCACTCGTCAACCATCTCGCGCTGGCCTCATCTCAACCGTTTCAGCGAATCCTTAATGAGTTTCACTCTCGCCGGCGGAAAGACCCGCAGGTCACAGCCAGTTCCCACCTGACAAGATCGAGGTCGGGCAAAGCAGCTCATTGCATAACAAAATTCCAACGCGCCATACCTTTCACTGCGCTTAAACTTGTTTTGTTGATGTGATGTTGATTACCGTGTGACCACGTGAGGGACGCCGCCTCCTGATCTGTTCTGGTGCAGCGAGCCGTACAAGGGGATCATCTTGGCCAACCTCGACCGCGAGACGATGCGGGCCGTGGCGGAGCGGATCCAGCGACTCTCGGACGAGCACTGGTGGGCGCTCGATCCCTCCTGCCGCCTGATGGAGAACGACGCGTGGGTGGGTCCTACGGGCGCCCGGTTCGACTCCCAGGTCCACGCGGACCGGAGGGAGTTGCAGGACATGCTCACGCAGGCCGTACACAGCGCGAACCAGAAATTGGCTTCCCTTCCGGACAAGCCATGACGGAGTTCACCGGAGTGAAGCCGTCCGAATTCGACGCGATGGCGGGCAAGCACACCGAGGCCGCCAGGCGACTGGAAGAGCTGGCGCAGGCCCTGCACAGCGAATTGCAGGGCGCCGGGCTCGACACTTCTCCGGCGGCTCGGCTGCGGCAGTTGGCCGGGCGTATTACCACGCAGGCTGAGGACCTGCGGCGGCGGCAGAAACTGGTCCACGAGTTGCAGCGGCAGAAGGTCACCTTCGGCATGAGCACGGCAGCCGGGAGCTTCCTCGAGATGCCCGACGGCCTGGAGGCCGCCAAGGGCCTGCTGGACGGAACCCTGGCCGGCCGCGCCGCACTGAACGCTGCGGATGGGGACGCCAAGGCGTTGGCCGAGCTGAAGAAATACGCGGCGCGGACCGGGGACGCGGAGTTCGTGAAGGCATTCCTGGGCACGCTGGGCACCCAGGGCGTGACGCGACTGCCTGGCTCGCTGGCCGCGCGACTGCGCGACGCCGGGACCCACGGGGACTCCGATCGCCTGGCCCAGGTCTCCAGCCAGGGCAAGGACGCTCTGCGCATGCTGAGCGCGGCTCTGGCCAGGGGAACCGATCCGAAGAATCCCGCGTACATGGGCGCCGAATTCCTCAAGGACTTGGTGAGGGAGGGCCGGGCCCAGCAGAAGGCCGGCGACACGAAGTACACGGGCTACCAGGCTCAGGCGCTCATCTGGCGTGCCCACGACGGGAAGCCTCCGTACTCGAAGGAGTTCATGGAGGTCGTCGGGCGTGACGTGATCGTCTACGAGTACGAGCAGCGTAAGGATGAATGGGCGGCGAGCAAGGATCTACTGGGCCGGATGTTCGCGGGAGCCCAGGTTCCCATAGTCGACCTGGCGGGCGCGCTCGGCCTTGGCACCATGCTGAGACCGGGAACGCATGTGGGCAATCCAGGCGCGAGGGCCTCATCGTTGGTGGACGATCTTTTCCATGCAGCGAAGTCCAGCCGGGAGGCGTCCCATGCTCTGCTGGACCAGACCCCGGCCGGGTGGAAGGAATCCGTGCTGCACTATCTGCTGACGACACGGTGGGGTGCCTCTCGCTATCTGGGCGACTACGCGCCGTTCAATGACCTGCTGGTGACGGCGACGACCGGCCGGGATGAGACCTCCCAGAAGCTGGCGGCCGAGATGATGAAGACCGTCGCCGACGAGGTCCGCCCTGCCTTTGGCAAAGGGGAGAACGGAAATCTGGAGATAAAGAACAGAGAGACGTTCGATCGTTTCGCTCCCCTGAGCTATCCTCTGGCCCGCGCGATCGCGGCCAACATCGACCAGGTCTCTAAGCTCCTCGTGAACCATGAGGCCTTTGGCAACGTCGCGGCTAAAGACCTGACCTATGCGCTGGTGCTGGCCGCCTCCCACGACGCCGGGTTTGAGGCGCTGGTGAGAGCACAGACTGAACATATGCGAGCGGCGCTGGACACCGTGGCTCCAGTCGGCCTCAACGCTTCCAATGCCGAGCGGCTCGGTTTCACGAAGGCCGACGTCAAGAAGTTCGACTTCGACAAAAATGGGCGGGTCGACACGGCTGACATCAAGCAGTTCCTGGTGGACCGCACCGTGGAGGAGGCGCTTCCCTTCACTTTCATCGTGGAGACTCGCCGCCAGGCGCTGATCGCTCAAGGACTGGACGACAAGAAGGCGGACGAGTCGCTGAAGACCATGGTGGGCGATGCGATTGGGCTGCTCCCGGTGCCAGGAGCCAAGCAGGTGGGCAAATTGGCCACCGGCGCCTTCAGCGAACTGGTCGGCAAGGAGTACGACAGGCTCGCCGGAGTCGCGCGTGACGAGATCGCCATCCGGGTCGCCCAGCAGATGTCCGAAAACCGGCGAGGCTTGGATGACACGTATCGCACACTGGCGGACAACCGGTTGGCGGTGGAGAGGCTGGCGGAGCAGATGGTCGCCACAGCCATGCTGAACAAGGGACTGCTTGACGGGCTCGACATGAAGGATCGCGTGTTCGCGACCGGAACCCCGCCGACGCTCAAACCTTTCGCCGAGATGACTCCGAAGGAATACAGCCAGTTCCTCGCATGGACTCGCACAACCGGAGGAAGTAGCGACCTGCACGACCGTTTCAAGAACACCTTTCGCAGTACCAGTGAGGTGGACGACTATCTCGGCCTCGAGACTCCTCCTTCTGGAGGCGGCAAATGAGGCATTCCCGTCTGCCCGTCGCTCTGGCTGCTCTCGCTTTGCTCACTGCAGCCTGTACTCCGACAAACGACGTCGTCTCCACACCAGCCCCAGCCCCCCAACCTGTCGCGGATGCCGCACCATACGTCTGCAAACTCATCCCCGAGCAGGCATTTCGCGTTGTCACTGGGGCGAGCGGGCCTCTCGCGGAGAAAACCGACGGCAACGAGAAGAACGGCGACTGCTGGGCTCCTGATACGAACCCTCGGCCTCTGGACGTGAGATGGATGCAGGAGGGCCCTGGGATGCCCCGAGAGCATCTGGACCTTTTGCTGAATGACAGGCGCCAGGTATACACAAGGCACGGCGGGGTCCCGCTCCCTAGCGATCTCGGTGACGGACTGGCCGCGCACCTGCCGAATGCATCATTCCCCGACCAGCCGTTCCAGGTGAGCGCGAAGTTTCGCTGCGACAACAAGGACCGATTGATCGACATCGGCCTGGCCCAAATCGCCAAAGGCAGGGATGCGATCAAGGACATGACCGAGCTCATGCGCATCGCCCAAAAGCGCTACGGCCACTTGTACAACTGCACTCCCGGCGCCTAGCAACTTCACCCTCCCGCTACCAAAACCTAGCCAGCCCGTAGCGTCCCAGAATGTCCCACTCGCGACACATTCGCTGGAGTCCAAAATCGGACTCAGGTGCATCTCTGCCACACCGCGATGAATAAAACCCCACCCGGATTCCGGTGACCGTGCGTCATCGACAACAACTTCTTGCGACGATGTACTCACACACAGTGATCTCGGCCGCCAAAGCCGGGATCCTTCCAGCTACCGAAAAGGTAGGGGTACATGAACGAAGAGGCGGAGACTCGCGACGTGAAGCTTCGCGCGGCAGCCGTCGAAGCGACAGCGCGTTCCCGTAATGGGGCCTATCGCGGCCCTCGCGCGCGGCGCCAACATGCGAGCCTCCCGACGAACGGCTGCCCATGCCTGGAAGGCATACACGCCGCCATCGCCTCAACGGCGGTCGCCGTTGAGCGGATAAGAGTTGAAATCGCCAGCATCAAGGCGGAAACGTCCCAGGACTTCGCAGCTCTCGGAGACGAGATCGCCGGCCTTCGCCGGCACACCAAGGAGCAGCTCACATCCGCTCAGCACCAGATGCTAGACAGACTCGACTGCCTGCAGCGCACAATGGCCGACGTGGAACGCACGCTCCATCGGCTGCTGGACAAGGACGGCGCCTAGCGACGAATAGGTCCTGAGTCGTTCGGGAAATGACAAAGGGTGTTGAGGATTGACCTGTTGTCACAGACCGATCATCAACACCCTTATCACGGACCGTACGTGACGATCGATCGGGCGAGCGCTGAAACTGGCCGAGGCCCAGTTGCTGACCCTGGTAGTGACCCAGGACCCGCTCGGCCTGCACCCCGAGGCCCGCGCCTCCATTCCAAGGCCCGCCGACCGCACTTCCCGAACGAACACCTGCACCTGGCCAGCCTGGCTACATCACGAACCTAGGCTTACCGAAAACCGCTGCTCAAACGCGCGATCTGGGCTCTTGCCCGGCAATACCCACCTGGCAGCACAGGCCCGGCGTCAGCGCGAAGCGCGGAGATGATTCGCCTGAGCGAGGCCGTCGTGGTGAGCGTGGAGATCCTTCCTATAAGCGAGGCCGTATTGGTGACGGTGTCCAGGCCGGCACCCCACAGCGCAAGCCGGGCCCAGTTACCCGGCCAAGGTCGCGTGACTGGGCGACTAGCTGGCGAAGCCCGCGATGAGCCCGATGGTCAGGGCGGTGCGCTCCGGGATGTATTCGACGATGGTGTGCTCCCCCCGAGAGTGGGATCCCGCTCCGACGGGACCGAGCCCGTCGAGGACGGGCCGGCCCAGGGCTGAGATGAAGTTGGCGTCGCTGGCCCCGCCGACGCCCGCCTCCCGAAGGTCCCAGCCGTGTTCGATCGCCACCTTGTACGTCCTGGCGTACAGGTCCTGGGAGGCGGGGTTGGGGGTCATGGGTGGCCGGTTCCATTCGCCGGAGAGCGCCACGGAGACCCGGGGGTCGGGGGCGCGGAGTGAGGTGAGTGCGGCGTCCACCCGGGCCATCTCGGCCGGGTCGGACACGCGTACGTCGATGCCGCAGGTGGCCTGGCCTGCAGTGACGTTGGTGCCGGTACCGCCGCTGACCAGGCCGACGTTGACCGTCGTGCCGAGCGCGGGGGCGCCCAGGGCGGCGATCTGGGTGATCAGGTCGGCCATGGCGTGGATGGCGCTGGCTCCGGCGGTGGGGTCGAGGCCGGCATGGGCCTCGATCCCGGTGACGGACAGCTGGAAGATGCCGACTCCCTTGCGGGAGGTTTTGACGGCGCCGTCTATGGCGCCCTCGAAGACCAGGCTGGCCAGCGCCCCGGCGCTGGCCGCCTCGATGCGGGCGCGGGAGGCCGGGCTGCCGATCTCCTCGTCGCCGTTGAACAGCAGGCGGACCGTGGGATGCGGCAGGCCCAGCTCGCGCAGCCCGCGTACCGCCCAGACCGCCTGGACGAGGCCCGTCTTCATGTCGAAGACGCCAGGTGCGCTGATGACGCCGTCGGTGATCTGCCACGGCCAGTCGGCGAGGGTGCCGACCGGCCACACGGTGTCGTAGTGGCCGACCAGCAGGACGAATCCCGGGGCGGTGCCCTGGTAGGTCAGTTCCAGCACGTCGCCGTACTGGCCGCCGTCGTGACGGGTGAACTCGTCCGGCTCCCCGGCGCGGTCCACCGCCCAGCGGAAGATCGCGTCGAGTGCCCCGTCCAGGAGCTGCTTGTCGTTGCTCGGGCTTTCCAGTTCGACGAGCGTGCGCAGGTCGTCGAGCATGGCAGGGAGCGCCTGGCGGGTCCACGTGGGAGCCGGTGTCACTAAAGGATCCTTCCGTTTCGGGTGAGGGTTCGGGTGAGAGTTAGGAGGGGACGCCGGGGCCCAGCGGGATGCCGAGCGCCCACCATGCCAGGAAGAACAGTGTCCAGACCACGAGCATGATCAGGCACAGAGGCATGGTGAGGGCGATCAGCGTGCCGATGCCGGCTGATTTGCGGTAGCGCTGGATGAAGCCGAGGACCAGCACGAAGTAGGGGCTCATCGGGCTGAGGGCGTTGGTGCAGGAGTCGGCGATGCGGTAGACCGCCTGGGTGGCCTCCGGCGAGATCTTCAGCAGCATCAGCATCGGCACGAAGACCGGGCCGACCAGCGCCCACTGGGCGGAGCCGCTGGTGATCAGCAGGTTGATGAAGGTGACGATGATCAGGATGCCGACAAAGATCATCGGGCCGTTGATTCCAGCGGACTTCAGCAGGTCCGCGCCGTTGATGGCGACGATCGTGCCGATGCCGGTCCACTTGAAGTAGGCCAGGAACTGGGAGATGGCGAAGAACAGCACGAGGACCGGCGCCATCTCGCGCATGCCCTCGGCCATGAACGCGGGCACGTCGTTGCCGCTCTTGATGGTGCCGGCGACGCGGCCGTACACGATTCCGACGAGGAAGAAGGCGATGCCGAGCATGACGGAGATCGCGTTCAGCAGCGGGCCGGTGACCAGGCTGCCGCCCTCGCCGCGGAGCGGGGAGTCGGCCGGGATGATGGACAGCGCGATCAGCGCGGCGATCACCAGCAGCGCGACGCCGGACCAGCGCAGCCCGCGCCGCTCCTTGTCGGACAGTTCCAGCGCGCCGAGGTCGCCCACTTCGGCGTCCTCGTCGATCGGCATGCTCGCCGCCCGCTTGGTGAGGATCGTCTCCGTCACCACGGTGATGACGATGGACAGCACGACCGACGAGCCGATGGAGAAGAAGTAGTTGGCGAGCGGGGTGACGGTGTAGCTCGGGTCGATGGTGTGCGCGGCGTCGGTGGTGATGCCGCCCAGGATGACGTCGAGAGGGGTGACGACCGGGCTGGCGTCGAAGCCGGCCGCGACCGAGACGAACGCGACCACGACACCGACGATCGGACTGCGACCGACCGCGTAGAAGGCCAGGCCGCCCAGCGGGATCAGCACGATGTACGCCGAGTCGGCGGCCACGTGGGAGACCATGCCGGTGAAGGCGAGCGCGAACGTGACCCACCGGGCCGGTACGCGGGAGACGCCCCGGCGCAGGACCGCCGAGAGCAGCCCCGCTCTGTCGGCCACCGCGACGCCGAGCATGACCACCAGGATCGTGCCCAGCGGGGGGAAGGTGGTGAAGCTCTTGATGGCGTCGCCGAGCATCAGCGTGACGCCCTCGCTCGACAACAGGTTCTTCACCGCGACGGTCGTCTTGTCGGCGGGGTTGACCGCCGACACTCCGGCCGCCGACAGGATCCAGCTCAGTGCCATGAGCACGACGCTCAGGATGATGAAGAGCCAGAACGGATGAGGCAGTTTATTGCCGGCGCGTTCGACGCTGTTCAGCACGCGCATGGTCACGTTTAAGGCACGTGATTCTTTCTCAGCGGACACGGTCGTCATGGAGACCCGGTCATCCTTTCTTGGTCGTTTCGCCTGAGGCACAGACAGAACGCGAAAGATGCCCCGTCTCTTTATTGCGAGTCCGCACCTGCGGGCCATACTTTAACGGCGGCAGGGTCATCTCGCAATAGCTGATTGTCAAGGATGTCTCACCAGTTGAGAGCAGGTAAAAAGGGCATGCGAAAGCGCCCGAACGATGTCGGGTGTCAAATGAATTTCGACAAACTTAAGGCGCCTATAACATTCAGCCGACAAGCCAGCGACTGAGATAGAAAGCGGCAATTCCGACTGCTGTCACGAGCAGGAACCTTTTCGACACCAGACCCACGGCGAAGGTGACCACGCCGCCTATCAGATAAGGGTTCGTCAGGGTCAGCTCGACGCCGTTCCCCGAGGGCGCGAGAACGGCCGGGAACACCAGTGCGGCCAGCACGGCCGGCGGCGTGTACCTGAGCAGTGTCTCCGCCAGCGGTGGCATCTCCCTGTCGGCGAAGAGGGCCAGCGGCAGGTAGCGCGGCAGGAAACTGCACAACCCCATGCCGAGGATCAACAGCGCCATACTCATCGGGCGATCTCCTTCGTCCTTGTCTTCGCCGCGTACTCGCACGCGGCCCCCACCACCGCTCCCACCACCGCGGCCAGCACGACGCCGAGGTTGTACGGCAGGTCCCGCGCCAGCATCACGGTCACCCCCGCGGCGCAGATGGCCGCGGCCACGCGCCAGTTCGCCAGCCCGATCGCGAGCATGGCGATGAACATGGCGGTCACCGGGAAGTCCAGTCCGAGCCCCCGCACGTCTGGGACGGCCGAGCCGAGGGACATGCCGATCGCCGTGCACAGCATCCAGGTGACGTACAGCAGTGAGGACGCCCCGAGGAAGAACATGTGCTTGTTGTGGGTGAGTTCGCCTTTCCTCAGCCGTTCGATCGCCACGAAGAAGACCTCGTCGATCAGCCCGAACCCGAGCAGCACCCGCCACCGCTGGGGCACTTCCTTGATGTACGGGATCAGGATGGTGGAGTAGAGGAGCATCCGGAGCCCCAGGATGAGCGTGGTGAGGATGATCGCGGCCCAGCCTGTGCCGCCGGCGATGAGGGCGAAGCCGACGAACTGGGCGGTGCCGGAGTTCACGGCCATCGCCAGGCCCAGGGTCGCCCAGCCGGAGAGTCCGCTCGACAGTCCGAGGACGCCTCCGGCGATGCCCATGGGAATGGCCGAGGCGAGGAACGGCACCATGCTCCTCGCTCCGGCGAGGTACTGCTGGCCGGGGGTCAGCGGCGTGACCGCCTGGGGGGTGTTCGTGGTGGTCATGTCAGTGCGTTTCGCTCCGTTGATCTTCCGTAAGTGAAACCGGCTGGTTTTTCGTAGGTGATACCGGCTGATCTTCCGTACGTGGTGCCGGCTGGTTTTTCGTAGGTGATACCGGCTGGTCTTCCGTACGTGGTGCCAGCTCACGCAGCAGTGTGGCCACCGCGTCCGGGGCCGTCCGGCAGAAGTAGTGGCCGAAGGGCCCGAGCTCCGCGAGCCGCGGCCGATCGGAGAACAGCGACCAGTCCGCGTACCTCCGCCGGTGGTCAGGGGTCAGCGGATCGTCCGAGGCGTGCACGACCGTGAGCGGCGCGCGCAGCCTGGCCACGGGCCCCCGTTCGGCCGCCGCCAGCAGATAGCCGTTGGCGGAGCCGGAGTCATGCCGGAAGGTCCTGGTGACGAAGGCCGCCTGCGCGGGTGTGAGCACGTCGAGCCCGGAGTACCCGGTCGCCTCGACGAGCCAGCGCACGATGTCCTCGTCCGTCATCGCGTCCACCCGCTCCATGGACTCGCGGGTGGTCCGGGCGTCGTGCAGCAGTTTTCCGGCCACGAAGACGTGGAGCGGCGCGTTTCCGCCCGCCTCCATCAGGCGTGCGGTCTCGACGGCCAGAGCCGAGCCGACGCAGTGGCCCCAGAGCAGCACGGGCCGTTCGGCGAGGCCGCGGATTTCTTCCGCCACCCGCCGCGCCGCCTCCTCGATGGACAGAAAGGGCTCGTCCGGCCGGCCGGGATCATGGCCCGGCAGCTCCACGCCGTAGACGGCCAGGTCGGCGCCCGCCTTGTCGAGGGCGGTGGCCAGCGGCTCGAAGTTGACGGCGTTGCCGGCCGCGTAGGGAAAGCACACGAGGGCGGCCCGGGCTCGGCCGGGGTCGGCCGACAGCGAGCGAAGCAGACCGAGGTCGGAGTCGGCCCACAGCGAGCGAAGCGCGCCCTCGTTCAGCCGAGCCTCGGCCACCTCACACAGCGGTCCCAGGGTGGAGTTGCGCATCAGGTCGGTGAGTGACACGAGCCCCTCCAGCTCCATGACCACCCGCATGGCCGAGAGCGAGCTGCCGCCGAGCTCGAAGAAGTTGCCGTCGAGGGTGATCTGCTCCAGCGGCACGTCGAGCACCCTGGACCACGCCTCCGCGATGCGCGGTCCCACCGCGCCGGTGGGGTGACGGCTGGGGTGACGGCCCGTCTCCCCTGCGGCGCTCCGCTCTCCGGAACGGTGGAACGTCAGGCGGCGGGGTTCCTGGAGCAGCTCAAGGCCGCCGGGCATGCGGCGTCCGTACACACCTGTGGTGGGGATCGTGACCCCGTTGGCGCTCAGCACGATCCGTCCCGGCGTGGCGAAGGGCACGCGCAGGCCGTGTTCGTCGACGATCCGCGCCCGATAATGTTCGGCCAGCTTCGGCAGGACGCTCTCGCTCTGTTCCACCGCGATCAGCGCCTCGCTTTCCTCGCGAGGCAACAGGTCGGCGAGGTGATGGGGAGCGGCCGGATCGGCTGTCATCTGCTCGAACGCGGCGATGTAGTACGCCCCCATCCGCGCCACCTGCCAGGGCTCGAACAGGTGGGCGTGGTAGTGCAGGCTCAGCCGCACCTCGTCGGTGATGAAGTGCCGGGAGAACTCGGCGCGCAGCACGAACTCCGTCTCCGAGTTGGCCCGCACGTCGAGCAGGGAGAAGCCGTCGAGCTCCTCCAGTTGCCTGAGCAGATAGAAGTGCGTGAAGTTGAAGGCCGTCTCGAACAGCGCCTGTTGTGTCCCCAGGTCGTGCTTCATCCGCGCCATCGGGTATCGCCGCGCGGGGAGCAGTTCGACCTCGGCCCGGTAGACCTCGCGCACGAGGCTCTCCCAGGAGCCCTCGCCCGTGCGCACCCGGAAGGGCACCGTGTTGAGGAACAGGCCGATCGAACGGGTGGCGCCCTCCGCCTCGGGCCGGCCGCTGTGCTCGTACCCGGTCATGACGTCGCGCTCGCCGCTGATCAGGGAGAGGACCTTGACGTGCGCGGCCATCGCGACGTTCTTGACCGGCACGGACAGCGCCCCGGCCAGCGCCACGATCCGGTCGGACAGGCCGCGCGGGAACTCCACCTCGTGGAACACGACGGGGAAGACGTCCGGCGACGCCGATTCCCTCGTGCGGGGCACGTCGGTGAACGTGCTGCCTTCGAGCACGCCCGCCCAGTAGGAACGGTGGCCCTCGTCGGCCAGGGACCGGCGCTCCAGTGCGACGTAGTCGCGCGCGTACCCGTCCGGCTCCGCGTCCGGCAGCGGCCGTCCGTCGAGCAGCCGGTAGTACGTGTCGAACAGCGTGGTGTGCACCAGGGTGATGCTCCAGCCGTCCAGCGCGGAGTTGTGCTGGCTGAGCGTGTAGCGGAACAGGTCGTCACCGAGCACGTGCACGTGCAGCCGGACGAGGCCGGGCTCTGTCCAAGTGAAGCGATGAGCCTTCTCCCGCTCCGCCCATACGTGATACCAGGCGTCCTGTTCGTCCTCGTTCATACCGCGTAGGTCGGCGATGTACAGCGGTGACGGCGCGTCCTCGTGGACGAGTTGCAGGTACTCGCCGTAGCCGGTGAGGTGGTAGCTGGTACGGAAGATCGGGTTCGCGGCGACGATGTGCCGGACCGCCCGCTCGAAGCACCCGGCGTCGAACGAGCTCTGGATCGTGTAGCTGATGATGTCGTGATATTCGACTGTGTTGTGTGACAGTTCGCTCTGAAAGACCAGTCCCGCCTGGAGCTGCGTCATCGGGTAGGCGTCGGCCACCCCAGCCGGGATCTTCGCCTGGTCCTCAGGCGTCAGCAGCTCGAACGGCCGCAGCGGGCGCGTCGCCGGATCCGCGTCCCGCGCGAGCGCGACCAGACCCGCGATGGTCGGATTCTCGAAGAGCTGCTGGAAGGTGAAGTCGAGGCCGCACGCGCGGGCCCTGGCCAGCACGGTGACGAAGTGGATCGAGTTGCCGCCGAGCGCGAAGAAGTTGTCGTGCACACCGACGGATGCGACGCCGAGCACCTCGGCCCAGACGCGGGCCAGGTCCGCCTCCTGCGGCGTGCGCGGGGCGACGTGGTCCACCGCGCGGGCCGGTTCACCGGGGTCGGGCAGCGCGCGGCGGTCCAGCTTGCCACTCGGACTGAGCGGGAACGCGGCGAGCGTGACGAGGCGGGCGGGGACCATGTACTCCGGTAGCGTGCGCCTCAGATGCTCCTTGAGCTCGTCCTCGGGCAGGGGCCCGGCTGCCACGACGTAACCGCACAGATAATCCTGCCCGCGCGGGATGACGACGGCGTCCCGCACGGCGGCGTGCTGCCGCAGCCGCTCCTCGATCTCACCCGGTTCGATGCGGTATCCCCGCAGCTTGACCTGGTGGTCGATGCGGCCCAGATACTCGATGCCGCCGTCGGCCAGCCTGCGGGCCAGGTCCCCCGTACGGTAGACGCGCTGCTCGCCCGCGTGGGGCGCGGCGACGAAGCGTTCGGCCGTCAGGTCGGGGCGACGCAGGTACCCGCGGGCCAGCTGGACCCCGGCGACGCACAGTTCCCCCGGGACGCCGACGGGCTGGGGTTTCAGGTCCGCGTCGAGCACGTGGACGCGCGTGTTGTCGACCGGCCGCCCGATCGGCACCATGTTCTCGCCGCCGTGGCAGGCGTAGTGGGTGACGTCGACGGCCGCCTCGGTGGGCCCGTACAGGTTGATCAGCCGGCAACCCGTGACCACCTCGTGGAAGCGTCGCACGTGGTGCGCCGGCAGCGCCTCGCCGCTGGCGAACACCTGCCGCAAGGTGCCGAGCCGCCACTGCTCGTCCGTTTCCGCGACGAAGTCGAGGAAGGCCCCCAGCATGGACGGCACGAAGTGCATCGTGGTGACGCCGTGCCGCTCGACCGCGGCGGTCAGCGCCTCCGGGTCCCGCTCCGCGCCGGGCTCGGGCAGGCACACCGACGCCCCGGCGAAGGTCCACCAGAAGAGCTCCCACACCGAGACGTCGAACGACGTGGGCGTCTTCTGCATGATGACGTCCGCGGAGCTGATCGGGTACGCCTTCTGCATCCAGCCGATGCGGTTGACGACCGACCGGTGCTCGATCTGCACGCCCTTGGGAGCACCGGTCGAACCCGAGGTGTAGATGACGTACGCGAGATCGTGGGCGCCGCCCTCGACCGGCGGCGTGCTCACCTCCTGCGCGTAGGCCTCCTCGTCCATGAGGTCGAGGACGGCGACGCCGTCGCCGACCAGCTCCAGGTGGCGGGGCTGGGTGAGGACGAGGCCGGCGCCGCTGTCGCCGAGGATGTACGCGATGCGGTCGCGCGGGTTGCCCGGGTCGATCGGCAGGTACGCGCCCCCCGCCTTCAGCACGGCGTAGACGGCGACGAGCATCTCCGGCGAGCGATCCGCCAGCACGGCCACGAGGTCGTCGCGGCCCACGCCGCGGGCGCGCAGCGTGTGCGCCAGGCGATTGGCGCGCGCGTTCAGCTCGGCGTACGTGAGCAGGAAGCCGTCACCCACCACGGCCACGGCGTCAGGGGTCGCGGCGACCTGGCGGCTGAACAGCTCGTCGAGCCGCACCGTGTCCTCGAAGGCGGCGTCCGTGGCGTTCGCCTCGTCGATCAGCGCCAGATCGTCGTCGGATCGCAGGTCGAAGGCGGCCATCGCCGTGTCGGGCGCGGCGCTGGCCTGGTCGAGCAGCATCACGCAGTGCGTGAGGAGCCGCCGGGCGGCGCCGGGGCCGTGCGTGCCGGTCCGGTGCCGCAGTTCCAGAGCCAGCCCGGCCTGCCCGCGTACGAAGGCGAAGGCGAGCGGGAAGCCGGGCCGCCCGGCGGGTTCCGCCTCGTCGCGGACCGCGTCCACGAGCACGTCGGCGAAAGGGTCGTCGCCCTCCCCCGCCGCGGTCCCGAACTCGGCGGCGAGCAGCTCGAGCGGGTAGTCCTGGTGGTCGATCGCGGCCCGCAGCCGGTCCCCGACCTCGCCCAGCAGCCCGCGCAGCGTGGTGTCCCGCGTGACCGGCAGCCGCAGCACCAGCGAGGAGGCCAGCGGCGCGGGACTGCCGGGCACGGGGACGGGAGGGGTGGCCAGCACGGACTCCTCGCCGCCGCCGTAACGCTGGAGCAACGCGCCCAGCACGGCGATCAGCACGGAACGCAGGGCGAGGTCCTCGCCTCGGGCCAGCTTGGCGAGTCTGGCGGTCAGCTCGGGGCCGAGGTCGAGCGTGGTGACCGCGCGCCCCGCCTCCCCTGCCGGGCCACGGTGCGTGTCGGACGGGAAGCCGGCGCGCTCGGGCAGCGCCGCGAGCTGGGCGCGCCAGAACACCCCCTCGCGGCGACGCTTCGCGGCCGCGACCTTGAGCCTGCCCAGGGTCTCGATGGACTGCATGGCCCCTCCAGTTCAGAAGTCGAAGTCGAACGCGAGCGCGGGCAGGCCGGGCCGGGCCGAAGGCGCCCGGCCGAGCTCGCCGAGCGGCGTGTCCGGTTCGGCGAGTGCCGCGTCGAGCAAGGACAGGAACTCGTCACGGAACGTCTCCACGGTGGGGCGCAGGAAGAGGTTCGTGGCGTACGCCAGCCGGGCGTCGTACCCTTCGGGCGAGTCCTCGACCTGCAGGTCCAGGTCGAAGATCGTGCGCCGGGTGGCCTCCGGCCGCCACCGGGGCCGGCCGCCGAGGAAGTCCACCTCGTGCAGCCCCGTGTCCTGCATCGCGAAGAACGCGTCGAAGAGCGGGTGGCGGCTGAAGTCATGCTCGCCCCGCATCGCCACCAGAGCGTCGAACGCGTGATCCTGGTGGTCGCCGGCGGCCAGCGCGTGCCGGGCCACGGCTCGCAGGTACGCGCGGAACGGCAGCTCGGGGGCCGGGGAGGCCCGCAGGCACAGGGTGTTCACGAACATCCCCTGGACCCGGTCCACCCCCGGCAGGTGCCGTCCGGAAAAGGGCGTCCCGACCGTCACGTCGTCGCCCCCGCTCACCTGCCCGAGGAAGACGGTGTAGACGGCCAGGATCACCTGGAACGCCGTCACCCCCTCGGCGCGGGCCAGCTCCCTGACCGCGTGGCTGCGTTCCGCGCCGAACGCGAACGACAGGTGGTCCCCCTCCGTCCGGCGCACCGCCGGCCGGGGCAGGTCGATGGGCAGATCGAGAGGTTTGACCGGCCGCGCGAACGTCTCGGCCCAGAAGCCACGCTGGGTCTCGGACAGCGCGCGCCGCTCCGGCCCGTTCGCCCACTGCGCGAAGTCCCGGTAACGCAGCTCCACCTCGGGGAGCGGCTCGCCCCTGAGCAGCGCCGCCCACTCGGCCATCAGGAGGGCGAGCGAGTGGCCGTCGGTGAGGAGGTGGTGAACGTCCAGCACCAGCCGGGTCCCATGGTCGTGCCGCGCCAGGGCCGCCCGCCACAGGGGAGCCTGATGGACGTCGAAGGCGCGGATCCACCGCTCGGTCCAGCCGTCGAGATCCGCACCGCGAAACAGGCCGACCTCGTCCAGCGTCGTACGGAGCGCCTCGTGAACGCGCTGGTACGGCTGCCCGTCGTCGCCCACGGCCACGTCGGTGCGCAGGATCTCGTGCCGTTCGACGAGCGTCGAGAGAGCGGCGCGCACCCGTCCGGCGTCCATCCGGCCGGGGAGGTCGACGACGATCGGCAGGTTGTACTGGGTGCTGGAGGGGTCCTTGACCTGCTCGACATAGACGCCCTTCTGCTGGGGTGACAGCGGGGTCCGCTCGCCGGCCTGGCACGGACGCGGCCCCACCACGTCGGTGCCGTCCGCGGCACGGACCAGGTCGGCCAGCGCTGACACCGTACGGACCGCCAGCACGGCCGAGACCGGGCAAGCCACCCCGAACCTCTTCCGCACCCTGGCGGCCAGCCGGGTCGCGGTGAGCGAGCTGCCGCCCAGCCGGTCGAGCGGATCGTCGACGCCGATCCCGCGCACGCCGAGGACGTCCTCCCACAGCTCGACGAGCTCTCGCTCGAGCTCGTCCCCAGCCGTCCGGCTGCCCGCGGGGGTCGGCTCGGGCAGAGCGGCTCGGTCCACCTTCCCGTTGACGTTCAGCGGCAGCGCGGGCAGCACCACGATCTGGGCGGGCACCATGTGAGCGGGCAGCACGCGCCCGAGCTCGTCCCGCAGTCGCTCCGGTTCCAGGGAATGCCCACCCGAGACGTACGCGCGTAGGTGACCGTCGGACGAATCAGGCGCGCGCCGCTCCACCACCACCGCCTCGCGCACGCCGGGGCGGGCCAGCAGCGCGGCCTCGACCTCGCCCGGCTCGACGCGCAGACCACGCACCTTGATCTGGTGATCCGTCCTGCCGAGGAAGTCGATCGACCCGTCGGGCAGTCTGCGCGCCCGGTCGCCGGTCCGGTAGAGCAGCTCTCCGGGCCGGAAAGGGTGGGGGACGAAGGCGTGCTCGGTCAGGTCGGGGCGCCCGTGGTAGCCGAGCGCCAGCCCGTCGCCGCCGACGTACAGCTCTCCGGTGACGCCCACGGGAAGCGGCTGCCGGTCCTGGTCGAGCACGTACGCGGTGGAGTTGGGCACCGGGCGGCCGATGGGCACGCGGGCGCCGATCGGCTCACGAACCTCGTGGCAGGTGGAGATGACCGCGTTCTCGGTCGGCCCGTACGCGTTGACGAGCCGCAGACCCGGATTGGCCCGCAGCACGGACCTGGCGTGCTTGGCCGAGAGCACGTCACCTCCGACCAGCAGGTCCCGCAGCGGCCCGAACACGGTCGGGTCCTCGTCCGCGAGCTGACCGAACAGCGCGGAGGTGAAGAGCGCCGTGGTGATGCCCCCGTCCGCCAGCGCCCGCTTCAGCTCCGCGCCGTCGAGGAACGTCTCCCGATCGAGGATGTGCACGGTCCCACCGCGGAGCAGGGCGGCCCAGGTCTCCCAGACGGAAGCGTCGAAACCGGTCGCCCCGATCTGCGCCACCCGGGCCGTGGAGTCGAGCCGTACATAGCCGACGCCCCGCACCAGACGGACGATGCCGCGATGCGGGACCAGGACGCCCTTGGGCCGTCCGGTGGTCCCCGAGGTGTACATCAGGTACGCGACGTCCGACGCGCCGCCCGGCACGGGGAGGTCGGCCTCGGGTTCGGCCGACCAGTCCTGGGCGTCCACCGCGATGGCCTGCCCGCGGGCCGGCTCTCGCGTGGTCAGCTCTCGTGTGGCCAGCTCTCGCGTGGTCAGCAGGAGGCCGGCGCCGCTGTCCTCAATCAGCTGGGAGATCCGATCCGCTGGATGGGCGGGGTCCATCGGCAGGTAGAACCCGCCGGCCTTCAGCACGGCGAGCGCCGCGACGATCAGGTCGGGGGTACGCGGCAGCAGCAGCGCCACGGGTTCGGCGGGACGCAGCCCTTCACGGCGTAACCTCTGGGCCAGCAGCGTGCTGCGGCGGTGCAGCTCGGCGTAGGTGAGCGTGGTGTTTCCGTGCACCACGGCCGGGTGGCCGGGCGCCGCCTCGGCCTGCTCGGCGAAGAGCAGCTCGACGCGACTGTCTCGGGGATAGTCCGTGGCCGTGTCGTTCCAGCCGTCCAGCAGCCGCTCACTCATGGGAGATCACCCCCGCGAGGCCGCTCACCGTCGGGTGCAGGTACAGCTCGCGCATCGGAAAGGCGGGCAGGCCGCGGTCGCGCATGGCCGCCGCCACCCGCATGGCGTACAGGGAGTTGCCGCCCAGCTCGAAGAAGTTGTCGTCGGGGCCGACGGGCACGCCGAGCACCGACTCCCACACCGCGGCGAGCGCGCCCGCCAGCTCACCTGACGGAGCCCGGATCGGCGCGGCGGGCGCGACGAGCGGCACGGGAAGCCCGCGAACGTCGAGCTTGCCGTTGGCGGTCAGTGGCAGCGTGTCGAGAGGCGTGATGGTGGCGGGCAGCATGTGCTCCGGCAACAGCTTGGCGGCCCGTTGCCGCATCGCCGCCGGATCGCCGCCGGCCGGCGCCACGTACGCGTCGATGCGCGCTCCCGCGGCGTCCCGATCGCCGTTCAGCACCACGGCGGCCGCCGTGATGGAAGGGTCGGCCAGCAGGACGTTGCGGATCTCGTCCAGCTCGATGCGGAATCCGCGCAGCTTGACCTGGGTATCGAGACGGCCGAGGTGCTCCAGCCGGCCATCCGGCAGCAGCCTGCCCCGATCGCCGCTGCGGTAGACGCGGCCCACGGTGAAGGGATCGGTCAGGAAGCGCCGCGCGGTCAGCTCGGGACGGTCCAGGTACTCCAGGGCGACCCCGCTTCCCCCGACGTGGATCTCGCCGGGGACACCGCACGGCACGGGACGGCCGCGCTCGTCGAGGACGTACAGGTGCCAGCCGGGCAGGGCGTGCCCCACGGACCGTGACCCGGTCATCGCCTCGCGGCGGGTCACGTTCTGCGCCGTCACGTGCACCGTCGTCTCCGTGATGCCGTACATGTTGACCAGCCGGCACAGGTCCTCCGGATACCGGTCGAACCAGGCCCGCAAGGGCCGGGCGTCCAGCGGCTCACCGCCGAAGACCACCAGCCGGACCGCCAGCCGCTCCTCCTGCCGCCAGTCGGCCTCCATGAGCTGGGCGAACGCCGACGGCGTCTGGTTCAGCACGGTGACGCGCTCGCGCGCCAGCAGCTCGCGGAACTCCTCGGGCGAGCGAGAGACCCAGTACGGCACGACGACCAACCGGGCGCCGGTGAGCAGCGCTCCCCAGATCTCCCAGACGGAGAAGTCGAACGCGCTGGAGTGGAAGAGCGTCCAAGTGTCACCCGGACCGAGCTCGAAATCGTCGCGGGTGGCCGACAGCAGGGCGACGACGTTGCGATGCGGCACCACGACGCCCTTCGGGCGCCCGGTCGAGCCCGAGGTGTAGATGACGTACGCGGCCGCACCCGGCCCGCGCCGCCCTTGACCCGCACGGCCCGCCTCGCTCCCATGGGTCTCCAGCTCCTCGGGCCGGACCACGCTCGCCGGCCCGCCGCCGGGAAAATCCTTGTCCGCAAAGTCCTTGTCCGCGATGACGACGCGCAAGGCCGCGTCCTGGGCCGTGAACGCCAGCCGGTCGGCCGGGTACGCCGGATCCATGGGCACATACACCGCGTCCGCCTTGAGCACGGCCAGCATGGCGACCACGAGATCGGGCGTGCGTCCGAGGCAGATGCCGACGCGCTCCCCCGGACGCACGCCCCGGTCGAGGAGGGCGGCGGCGAAGCGGCCGGCGCGCGCGTCCAGTTCCGCGTAGGTCAGGGAGTGGCCCTCGCAGGTGAGCGCCACCGCGTCGGGGTGCTCCGCCACGCGGGCGGTGAACACGTCGTCGATCCGTTCCGGCCGCCCCTCCAGCCGCCGTGCCGGACGGCCGAGGGCGATCATCTGCCGCGTCTCCGCCTCGTCCAGCAGCTCGACGTCGGCGGGGACCAGGTCGGCGGGCGCGTCGGCCAGCTGCTCGTAGGCGCGGGCGACATGGCGGGCGAAGCGCCTGGCCGAGTCGGCGTCCACGTCTTCCAGCCGGTGGTGGACCACCAGCTGAAGGCCGCCGTCCGCGCTACGGCCGGGCACGATCGTGAGCGGGAACGGGGCTGTCTGGCAGGGAACGTGCCTGCCGGACCCGCCCTCCGCCGGCCCGTCGGTGACCAGACCGGCCACGACCCGGCCGCCGGTCTCGGCGAGGAGTTCGGCGTACTGCCGCCCGTCGCACCGCCCGCCGTCGCCGGCCAGGGCTTGGGCGGTCTCGGCCACCAGCTCGCCCGCGGTGCGCCCGCCCGAAAGGTCCAATGCCAGCAGGAGCCCGGCGTCGTACGCACCCAGCGCTCCTTCCGGCCGCTCGGGCACGGGGCCGAGCACGCCGACGACCGGGTTCTCCTGGTTCTCATACCGCCCGAGCACCAGCCCGACCGCCGCCGCCATCGTGGCCGACACGTCCGCCCCGGACTCGCTCATCGCCACGGTGACCAGGCCGGTACGGTTACCCGCCGCGTCGTCGCCACTGGCCCACGCAATACGTCCGGAAAAATCCGCTTCCCGCCATCTTTTGAGCGTTTCGGCGTCCGCAGCGGCGACGATATGACTCGCCGTCTTGCCGGTGAATTCCTCAAACCGAGCCCGCCCGGTGAGTACATCGGCCACGGTGCGCAGCGACAGCGCGTCGAGATTGGCGCGATGGGCGACGAGCACGAGGTCGGCGGGCCCGTCCGCGTACCGCAGCAGCACCGCGCGCAGCAAGGCGCCCTCCGCGTCCAGAGGTCGGTGCAGTTCGGCCTCGACGCGGCGGCGCGCCACCGCGGAGTCACAGGCGGCCGGAACCCGCTCGCCCCAGAACCGGGGCAGCCGCTCAGGCGTGTCCCCCCACCAGGTGCGGACCGCGCGTTCGAAGAGCCCGGCCAGCCGGGTGGCATCAGCGCCGTCGGGCAGCCTGACGCACCAGGCGTGGCAGTGCGCGGACGGCGAGCAGCCTGAGGGGATGAGACCTGAGAAGGTGTGGGACGAGCGGTCTGGGGGGATGAGATCGGTTCGGGGCACGCGGTGATCTCCAGAGCGTGGTCGTGGCGAAAAGGCGGGCGTCAGCGTGCCGTGAAGCCTCCGTCGACGGTGAGCACGCTGCCAGTGACCTGCCGGGATTCGTCGGAGGCCAGCCATACGGCGGCCGAGGCGACGTCGTCCGGCTCGATGAGGGCGTTCATGGGCTGGGCCTGCACGAAGGCCTCCTCGTGCTCGTCCGCCGGCACGTCGAGCGAGCGCGCGATCTCCGCCAGCATCCGGCCCTCGACCTGCGAGTCATCACGGACGGAGCCGGGGCACAGGGCGTTGACCCGGACCTTGCGCGGGGCGTAGTCGAGCGCGACGGCCTTGGTCAGGCCGATGAGACCGTGCTTGGCGGCCACGTATCCGGCGAAGTGCCGATATCCGACCAGCCCGGCGGTCGAGGCGACGTTGACGATGCTGCCGGAGCGCTGCTCGACCATCAGCTTGCCGACCGCGCGGATGGCGCGCCACGCCCCGGAGAGATCGACGTCGATCATCAACTGCCACTCGTGCTCGTCGATCTCGTGCGCCACCTTGCCGGAAGGGGCGGCGATGCCCGCGTTGTTGACGAGGATGTCGATGCGGCCGAAGCGCCCGACCGCCATGGACACCGCGGCCTCGATGTCGTGCGTCTCCCGTACGTCGGCCTGCCTGGTCAGGACGGAGACGCCGAGCTCCCGGCAGAGTTCGGCCGTGTATTCGAGCTGACTGGCGGAGCCGAGCGCGTACGGCACCCCTGGCAGGTCGCGGGCGACGTCGAGCAGCACCAGGTCGGCACCTTCCCGCGCGAACAACCGGGCAGTGGCCCGGCCCAGCCCGCGGGCCGCGCCGGTGATGACGGCCGTCTTCCCGGACAGGCGCATCGTCACCGCTCTTCCGGCGTCGCCAGGTCGGCTCCGATCAGCCGCAGCAGGGGAGCGGGGTCATCGGCCAGGTACATGTGCCCCCCGTCGAGCTCGGCGGTGTTGAACCCGGCGCTGGTGGCCCGCTCCCACTGGGCGATCATCGCCATGTCCACCAGCTCGTCGTCGAGGCCGTGTACGGCGGTGATCGGTGTGGACAGCGGCTTGTCGGACTGGGGCCGGTAGCTCTCGTGCAGTTCGACGTCGGCGCGCAGCATGGGCAGCAGCAGCGCCCGCATCTCCGGGTCCTCCAGGGCCGGGTGCGAGTATCCGGCGAAGGAACGGATCCGCGCCAGGAACGCCTCGTCGTCCAGGCCGGTGGCGCGGCTCTCCCGCCCGCTCCACGGCCCAGGGGAGCCGCTGACGTACAGGCGGGCGAGCCGCAATCCGGTCACGCCGCTGAGCCGGTGGGCCAGCTCGTAGGCCAGCACGGCCCCGAGGCTGTGACCGAAGACGGCCACCCGGGAACCGGGGCCGATGCGCTGCAGCACCTGCGAGCACGCCTCGTCCGCGGCGCGGGCGGCGTCGGTGTGGGGAGGCTCGACGAAGCGCTCCTCACGACCGGGCAGTTGCACCGGCACGATGCTCAGGCCCTCGGCCAGGTAACGCTGCCATCCCTTGAAGAAGGAGGCGCCGGCCCCGGCGAAGGGCAGGCAGATGAGGTAGGTGGGTTCCATGATCCGTTCTCCCGTCTGTGGACGGTGTCTCGGCTGTGGGGGGTACGCCTCGCCCGTCCGGCGCCGATGGTCTTGGCGCTGCGAACAGTCGCGAAGCGTGACCGAACGTATGTATCCTTGATCGATAGCGTCAAGATCCACATCGCCGATCTAACAAACACTTAAGGTTCAGATGTGACGCGCGGGGTCATACTTGCCGCAGGACGTCCTTGATCGTCGAATCTCTAGCCGAACATCCCTCTGCGTGCCACAATGCGGGGCACCGCAGCGATCATGACCACATGACCCGATGCCGCCTGGCCCATCGGGCGCGGCTTGGGAGGGTGGGCCTCGGGCGCCTCCCTGCGCTCGCGGATCGAGCACAGGGCGACGCTTGAGGGGAGCACATGGTTAACTTTGACCCGCGCGCCGAGGTCGACGCGTTGTCGCAGCTGATCTCGACGATCATGAACGCCATGAAGGCCGCCGGCAACGACAACGACGAACGCCAGCTGGCGCAGATGTCCGAGGCGTGCAGGCAGCTGGCCGGCAGCCTGGAGTCCGTGGGCGACAAATACATCGACCCGGCCGTGCAGAAGGGCCGCAAGCAGTGGACCGGCGGCGCGGCCACGCACCACCAGGAGATGGTCGACACCTACTTCGACCCGGCCGAACGGCAGGCGCTGGTCAAGAGCCTCGGCCACGTGTCGGAAGTGCTCCTCATGGCCAAGGAGGCCACTCACGAGACCAAACGGGCGTTCCGGGAGCTGCTGAAATCCATCCTCCAGGCGGTGGCGATCAGCGTGGCCCTGTCCATGTTCACGGGCGTGATGGGCAGGTGGGCCGCGTGGATGGCCAGAGCCAAGATCGCCGCTCAGGGCGCCGGTCTCGCGGCCACCATCCTGGCGCGGCTGATCTGGTTGCTCAAGAAGATCGCCGTACCGCTGCGCAAGCTGGCCGAGCTGATGAAGAGGCACAAGTCCCTCAGAAGGGCCTTGACGGTCTTCAAGTCGCAGAACTGGGTGCTGAACGGGACGCAGGGCCTGAGTTTCGGTAAGACGGCCCTGGCGTCCTGGCGGAGCTACTCCAAGATGTTCGTCCTTCAGATGGGCGCGGGCCAGCTCATGTTCGTCGGCTTGGGCCGGAAGATCAAGGGCCAGTCGTTCTTCGCGCCCTTCGGCCTCCAGTACGCGGAGATGGTGAATTCCGCGGCGATATCGTCGGCCTTCCCCTGGGGCCGCGTCGGCTGGGACAAGGCGAAGAAGGCGTACGGCGCCAAGGCCCTTTTCGCGGCAGGCGCCATCACGGGAACCGGCTACACGATCGCCAACGACCGGCTCGAAGGCAAGACCGTGGCGCAAATGGCCAAGGACATCGGCAAGGTGGCGGTGCTGAACGGCGGCTGGGGCGCCCTGAACGGTTCGGCCCTCCGTAAGTTCGGCGTCACCGGCGACTTCCAGGTCCAGCTCTTCAACTCCACCGGCGCGATCATCCCCGGCACCGCCCTGCGTAACCTTCCCCCACCCATCGGCGTCCCCTACAAGCAGGCGGTCCCGCCCGTGCACATCGACCATGGGAAGTATCCGGAGCCCGACATTCCCCCATCGATGGAACGCCGACCGGAGACCGGCACCGCTGCTCCCCGGCCATCGTCCTTCCAGGTCGCAGGGCAGGACACGCTGTCCGGGATCGCCAAGCGGATCTACGGCAGCGAGAAATACTGGACCGAAATCTACAACGCCAACCGCGATGTCATCGGTGCTGACCCCGGGGCCCTGAAACCAGGCACGACACTGAAACTTCCGAATCTGAAGTGACCGACTGGAGAATGCGATGACAGGAAAAAACCAGGAAGTCGGATACTCGGCGGAAGACCTGAAGGCGAGCGGTAAGGCCACCGATGACTCGACGAGCCTGCTGTCCGCTCCCCGAAACGCTTTCGCCGCGGCGGCCAGGCCGACGTCCACCTGTTTCGGCCTGCTCCCCGAGGGCTCGCATGAACTGGCCGACGACTATCTGAAGTTCTACACCAACACCATCGACTGGATGGACGCCCTGATGTGGAACCTGAACAACGCGGGCCTGAACCTGGTCCAGACCAAGAAGAACTACGACCGGACCAACCCGGTCAGATAACTCCTCAAGGGAGAACATGAGTTCCGACGACCCCAAAAACATCTACCGGGACGAACTCCACCGAATCTCAGAACAAGCCGAACAGGCGCACAGCCGCCTGAAGAAGGCCGGCGGCGGCTTCAAGGACGTCTACGGCGCCGGTGAGAGCGCCGACGGCAAGGTCAGGGCCCGCACCGACTCCAGCGGTCGCGTCACCGAGGTGCGCCTCGACCCACGCGCGATGAAACTGAGCAGCCAGGACCTCGGCGAAGAGGTCACCCTCGCGGTGATGCGGGCCCAGGACGACTGCGAGCGGCGCCAGGAGGAACTCCTGTACGACGCCGTCGGCCGGACGGCGCCTTCCCCTGACGCGGTCATGACCCAGTTCGAGGAGGTCATGCACACCTTCAACCGCGCCATGAACAACCGCGAGACCCGACTCGACCAGATCATCCGAGAGATGGACGAGCACTAGGCCGACCGCGGCTCACCGTGATCAGGAGACGCGGTCGGCTGATGGCTGTCGAGATCAGCGCGAAGCGCGGTTGACCGCCGAGATGATCGCCTTGAGCGAGGCCGTCGTGGTGTTGGCGTCGACCCCCACCCCCCACAGCACCCGGCCGTCGACGTCGCACTCCAGGTAGGACGCGGCCTTGGCGTCGCTGCCCGCGCTCATCGCGTGCTCCACATAGTCGAGGACCCGCACCCGGATGCCGACCTTGGCGATCGCGTCGATGAACGCCGAGATCGGGCCGTTGCCGACGCCCTCGATCTCGCGGATCTCGCCGTCGAGCCGTACGTCGGCGCCGATGCGGTCCTTGTCGTCGCCCGCCGACTCGTGGCGGTGGGCCATCAGGCTGAGGCGGCCCCAGCGGTTGGCCGGGTTGGGCAGGTATTCGTCGCGGAAGATGGAGTACATCTGGGCCGAGCCGATCTCGCCGCCCTCGGCGTCGGTGCGCGCCTGGACGACCTTGGAGAACTCGATCTGCAGCCGTCGCGGCAGGTCCAGCTGGTGGTCGGCCTTCATGATGTAGGAGACGCCGCCCTTGCCGGACTGGCTGTTGACCCGGATGACCGCCTCATAGGTGCGGCCGATGTCCTTGGGGTCGATCGGCAGGTAGGGGACGGCCCAGGTGAACTGGTCGACCGGCACTCCGGCCGCGGCCGCGTCGGCCTCCAGGTGGTCGAAGCCCTTCTTGATGGCGTCCTGGTGGGAGCCGGAGAAGGCGGTGTAGACCAGCTCGCCGCCCCACGGGTGGCGCGGGTGCACGGGCAGCTGGTTGCAGTATTCGACGACGCGGCGGATCTCGTCGATGTCGCCGAAGTCGATCTGCGGGTCGATGCCCTGGGAGAACAGGTTCATGCCCAGGGTGACCAGGCAGACGTTGCCGGTGCGCTCGCCGTTGCCGAACAGGCAGCCCTCGATGCGGTCGGCCCCGGCCATGTAGCCCAGCTCGGCGGCGGCCACGGCGCTGCCGCGGTCGTTGTGCGGGTGCAGCGACAGGACGATCGAGTCGCGGTACTTCAGGTGGCGGTGCATCCACTCGATCTGGTCGGCGTAGATGTTGGGCGTGGCCATCTCGACCGTGGCCGGCAGGTTGACGATGACCTTGCGCTCGGGCGTCGGCTGCCACACGTCGTTGACCGCGTCGCAGACCTCGACGGCGTAGTCCAGCTCGGTGCCGGTGAAGGACTCGGGCGAGTATTGGAAACGTACGTCCACGTCGGTCGCGTCGGCGAGCTTCTTGACCAGCTTGGCGCCCTCGACGGCGATGGCGGTGATGCCCTCGCGGTCCTGCCCGAACACCACCCGGCGCTGCAGCGTGGAGGTGGAGTTGTACAGGTGCACGATGGCCTGCTTGGCGCCCTCGATCGACTCGAAGGTGCGCTCGATCAGCTCGGGCCGGGCCTGGGTCAGCACCTGGATCACCACGTCGCCGGGGATCCGGTCCTCTTCGATGATCTGCCGGATGAAGTCGAAGTCGGTCTGGCTGGCCGCGGGGAAGCCGACCTCGATCTCCTTGTAGCCCATCTTCACCAGCAGCTCGAACATCTGCAGCTTGCGATGGGCGTCCATCGGGTCGATCAATGCCTGGTTACCGTCACGCAGGTCCACCGCGCACCATCGCGGCGCTTCGGTGATGACCCGATCAGGCCAGGTGCGATCGGTCAGCCGGATCGGTTCGAACGGCTGATAACGCTGGAAAGGCATCGGGCTGGGCTGCTGAGCGGTCATGTCGGGAGCTCCTCGTCGGTCGAAAGAAAAGCGGCCGACGCGCATGGCTCGCTCCGCGGCGAGGGAGCCGGCCTTAGTGGCCCCCGCCGCGGCAGCTAAGAAGGAGGCCACGCAGCATGCTTTGCACGCTACCAGACGTCTCGCGGTAAACCGTCCTTGATCTCACATGATGAGAACCGACAGGCAGGTGACGCAGCCTTCCAGTTTCTCGAACTCCGAGATGTCCACCAGCGTCACCTCCAGCCCGCGTTCCTGGAGCATCGCGCAGGTCCGCGGCGCGGAGGCGGCCATCAGCACGCGGTCGCCGCCCAGCGGCACCACGTGCGCGCCCGACTCCTCGGCGGGCACGAGCAGTCCCGGCAGGTCCGCCCGGTCGGGGTCGCCGATGAGCGTGCCGTCCGGCAGCGCGGTGACGGCCGACTTCAGGTGCAGCACGCCGTTCAGGTCCACGGGCACCACCTGCCGCTCCGGCAGCAACGCGGCGAGCTGGGTGATCCCCTCGTCGTTGGTCCTGCCCGACCTGCCGACGTACACGGTCCTGCCGACCTGCAGGACGTCGCCGCCGTCGAGCGTGCCGGGCCGCGCGATCCTGACGGACTTGACCCCGAGCTCCCGTACGAGGGCCGCCACGGTGTCCACCTCGGGCCGCCGCTCGATCGCCCCCGGCCTGGTCAGTACGGCCAGCTGGTCGCAGACCACGACCATGTCCTCGACGAAGGGCCCGTCTGGCAGGTCGTCGGCCGCCTCCACGTGGCGTACCTGCCACCCGGCCCCCTCCAGCGCGGCGACGTAGCGTTCGTGCTGGTCAAGGGCCCGTTCGTGATCGACCGGTGCGCGCTCCACATGCGTGACGATGCCCTCGGAGATCCGTGGGCCGGGCTTTCTTACCAGCGCGATACCAGGCATAGGCCGTGTTCTATCACGTAGTCACTACAGTCTTGGACATGCGGGACAACGAGATTCTCACCAAGATCAGTGACCTGGTCACCGAAGAGCACGAGCTGCGCGGCAGGCTGTCGGCGGGCGAGGTCAGCTCGGACGAGGAACACGCACGGGTCAGGGAGCTGGAGACGGCCCTCGACCAGTGCTGGGACCTGCTCAGGCAGCGCAGGGCGAGGAGGGACGCGGGCGAGAATCCGGACGGCGCCAAGGCCCGGCCGGCCGGCGAGGTGGAGAACTACCGGCAATGACGGGAAAACGGGCCTGATCTCACCGCTCCGTTTCCTTGATGTTAAGCGGACGTTAGATCTAGCCCGTCTCCCCTTGTCGGAAGAACCTTCTGCGGAGAGGCTCTGGCCTGCACCTACTCCCCCCAGGCCCCGCACAGGAGGTAATCCAGTGAGCCAACCCCGCGTGCCGTGGAAGGCAGTGATCGGCGGTTCCGTCGGCAATCTGGTCGAGTGGTACGACTGGTTTGTCTACAGCAGTTTCGCCGTCTATTTCGCCGCCTCCTTCTTCCCCAATGGCAACTCCACCGCACAATTGCTCAACACCGCGGGCATCTTCGCCGTGGGCTTCTTCATGCGCCCGATCGGCGGCTGGCTGCTCGGCCGCTACGCCGACACGAAGGGCCGCAAGGCGGCGCTGACCATGACGGTCACGCTGATGTCGCTGAGCGCGCTGCTGATCGCCATCGCCCCGACGTACGCGTCGGTCGGCTACTTCGGCGCCGTGGTCCTGCTGATCGCCCGCCTCCTGCAGGGCATCTCCGTGGGCGGTGAGTACGCGGCCAGCGCCACGTACCTGACGGAGGCCACTCCGGCGGGCAAGCGCGGCTTCGCCTCTAGCTTCCAGTACGTGTCGATGACCGCCGGTCAGCTCGTCGGCCTGGGCCTGCAGATCATCCTGCAGAACACGATGACCAAGGAGGCGCTCAACTCCTACGGCTGGCGCATCCCGTTCATCATCGGCGCCCTCGGCGCGGCGGTCGTGTTCTACCTGCGGCGCAACCTCCTGGAGACCGAGGCCTACGACGAGGAGGAGCAGGGCAAGGAGGGTGAGAAGAGCGAGCGCGGCACCATCAAGGCGCTGATGGCCCACAAGAAGGAAGCGCTGCTCGTCATCGCCCTGACCATGGGCGGCACGGTCGCGTACTACACCTACACGACCTACCTCACCAAGTACCTGGTCAACACCGCGAACCTGCCGAAGGAAACCGCGTCGCTGGTCAGCTTCTCCGCGCTGTTCATCTTCATGTTGATCCAGCCGCTGGCCGGTGGGCTGTCCGACCGGATCGGGCGCCGGCCACTGCTGATCACGTTCGGCATCGGGTCGATGCTCGGCACCGTACCGCTCATGACCGCGCTGTCCAGCGTCTCCGGCTTCGTCGGCGCGTTCATCCTGTCGCTCGTCGGCCTGATCATCATCACCGGCTACACCTCGATCAACGCGGTGGTCAAGGCGGAGCTGTTCCCGACGCACATCCGGGCGCTCGGCGTGGCCCTGCCGTACGCCATCGCGAACGCCCTGTTCGGCGGCACGGCGGAGTACGTCGCGCTGTGGTTCAAGTCGTCGGGCATCGAGTCCGGCTTCTACTGGTACGTCTCGGCCTGCGCAGCCGTGTCGCTCGTGGTCTACCTGACCATGCGCGAGACGCGCGACGTGGCGCTCTCCCGCTCGGAGCGAGAGGGAGCGGCGGAGTCTGTCTCCGTCCGGGCCTAATCTGGCCTGATGCGAGTTCTCCTGGTCGAAGACGACGATCGACTCGCCTCCGCGCTCACCACGGCCCTCGCGCGCCACGGCCACCAGGTCGCGCGCGCGGGGCTGGCGGTCGACGCCCTCCGCCTGGCGGGGGGCGTCGACTTCGTCCTACTGGACCTGGGCCTGCCCGACATGGATGGCCTTGAGGTGCTGCGCCGCCTGCGCCGGGTGTCGGCGGTGCCGGTCATCGTGGTCACCGCCCGCACGGAGGAGCGCGAGGTGCTCCGCGGCCTGCGCTCCGGGGCCGACGACTACCTGGTCAAGCCGTTCCGTACGGTCGAGTTGATGGCGCGCATGGAGGCCGTGATGCGCAGGGGCACCCGCCCGATGCCGACGCGGGACCACGTGGTGAGCGTCGGCGATGTGCGCATCGACCTGGAGGCCAGGCAGGTCACCGTGTCGGGTGAGCAGGTGACGCTGACCAGGCGCGAGTTCGACGTGCTGGCGCTGCTGGCCCGCGAGCCTGGCGTGGTGCGCAGCCGCGAGGAGATCCTGGACGAGGTGTGGGGCGACCCGCTGCTGTCGGCCTCCCGCTCGCTCGACGTGCACGTGGCCGGGCTGCGGTCGAAGACCGGCCGCCCGCACCTGGTCGAGACGCTGCGCGGCACCGGCTACCGCCTGGGTTCCACGGCGTGAACTCCCGCCTGGTGGTCACGTTCACCACGCTGATCGTGTTCCTCATCGCGGCGCTGGCGGTGCCGCTCGGCTTCGCCTACGCCTCGCACCGTACGAACCGGCTGCTGCTCGACCGCCGCGCCGACGCCACCCGCTTCGCGGAACTGGCCGACCAGGCCGCGCGCGACGACGACCGCACGGCGCTGACGGCCGAGGTCGTCCGCTACGCCGACCTGTACGGCGCGGCCATCCGCGTCCGCGACAGGGACGGCATGATCGTGGTCACGGCCGGCCGCTTCGAGGGCGACGACCAGGCGGAGACCCGGCTGGCGCTGAGCGGCCGCACGACCGAGGACCTGCCCACGATCAGCCCCTTCGGCCCCGCGAAGGTCCTGCTGGCCGAGCCGGCCGGCCGCGACGCGCAGCTGTCCGGCGTGGTGCTGCTCCAGGCCCGCACCGACCAGTCGCGGCTGGACGTCTCGCTCGTCTGGGGCGCGCTGGCGCTGGGCGCGCTGATCGCGCTGGGCTACTCGGTGCTGGCGGCCAGACAGCTGGCCCGCTGGATCCTGCGCCCGGTGACCGAGCTCGACCGCACCACCCGGGCCATCGCGGAAGGCCACCTCGACGCGCGGGCCCATCCGGGTGCGGGGCCCTCGGAGCTGCAGCGGCTGGAGGAGCGGTTCAACGCGATGGCCGACGCGGTGTCGGGGGCGATGGAGCGGCAGCGGGCGTTCGTGGCCGACGCCTCGCACGAGCTGCGCACCCCGCTGACCGTGCTCGGGCTGCGGCTGGAGAACCTGGAGCCGCACCTGCGCTCCGACGGCACCACCGAGTTCGAGGAGGCCATGGCCGAGCTCGACCGGCTGGCCCTGCTGGTGGAGGACCTGCTGGCGCTGGCCAGGGTGGAGGCGGGCGCGGGCACCGAGGCCAAGGAGATCGAGCTGCGGCCCCGGCTGGCGGTGTGGCGGGAGGTCTACCCGGCCAAGGACCTCACCCTGCGGGTGGAGGTGCCGGAGATGTCGCTCGTGCCCGAGGCTGCGGCCAGGGTGGCGGACATCGCGCTCGACAACGCCCAGAAGTTCGTGCCCGCGGGCGGCACGGTGACGGTCACGCTCTCCGACGGCGTCCTGCGGGTCGCCGACGACGGGCCGGGGCTGGCCGAGGAGGAGCGGGGTGACGCGCTGGGCCGGTTCTGGCGGTCGGGCGCGCACGCGAACGTGCCGGGCAGCGGGCTGGGGCTGGCCATCGCCACCGAGCTGGCCAAGTCGTGCGGGGCGACATTGAGCCTGCTGCCCGCCGTACCCCATGGGCTGGTCGTGGAGTTGCGGCTGGCTGAGCCGTACACGGACCTGTAACGCCGGCTCAGTCGTAGACGGACCTGAAGTAGCGGGCGGCGCCGGGGTGCAGGGGGACGATGCCGGTGCCGATGGCGTAGCGCTTGTCGAGGAGGCCGCCCGGCGCCGAGGGGGCCTGCAGGCGGTCGCGGGCGCTGAAGAGCGTCTCGGTGACGGTGTAGGCCACGTCGTCGGACAGGGCCTGACGGCAGACCAGGTAGCTGGGTGTGCCGACGGTGGGGACCGGTTTCGAGCTGCCGTACACGCCCGCGGGGATGGTGGCGTGCTCGTAGACCGGGCCATAGATGCGGCGCAGCATCGGCACGAACGGCTCCAACGAGACGATCCTGATGCCGCCGAGTGAGGCGAGCGCGGGGGTGGGCACACCGCCCGACCAGAAGAACGCGTCGATCACACCGTCGACGAGCGCCTTGATCGACCCGTCGAGGCCAAGCCTGGCGGTGATGTGATTATGTACCCCGGCGGCGTCGAGCACCCGTTCGGCGGTCACGGCGGTGCCCGATCCGTCGGCGCCGATGGAGACCTGCCGCCAGGCCAGGTCCTTGGGGGCGAAGATGTCCGAGTCGGCGCGTACCACCAGATGGACGTAGTTCATGTACATCCTGGCCAGCGCGGCGACGGGCTGGTGGCGCACGCGTACGGCGTCGTCGGCGCTGTCGGCCAGCGAGAACCCGAGGTCCGCCCGGCCGTCGGTGAGCATGGTGAGATTCTGGACGCTGGCCGCGGTCTCGATCACCTCAACGGTGAACCCGTCGCGCCGTAACTCGGCAGCGAACCGGTCGCCGAGCGCCCCGTACGGCCCACCGGCCAACCCGGTCGCCAGCCGCAGTGAGCGCTGCTCCGAAGCGGTGACCGAACAGCCCGCAGCGTTCAGCGCGGCGAGCGCGAGAAAGACACGGCGGGACATCGGCACAGGTTCACGTTATCGAATCAAGCAGAATGGACAATGTGACCGAACGGGACGCGCACCTTCGAATCTCCGCCGAGCTGATGATGTTCCTGCCCGTGAGCCGGCGCCGCGAGCGCCACCGGATCGCCATCGGCGGCAGCTCGACCCTGGGCCACCACGTGGAGTCGGCCGGCATCCCGCTGACGGAGGTCGGGCCGATGACCGTCGACGGCCGCGGCGTCGGCCCCTCCTACCAGCCCGCGGCCGGCGACCTCATCGAGGTACGGCCGGTGCCCAGACCCCAGCCGCTGCCCCGCGAACCCCGCTTCCTGCTGGACGTCCACCTGGGCACGCTCGCGCGACGGCTGCGCCTGCTCGGCCTCGACACGGCCTACCACAACGACATGGACGACCCGGCGCTGGTGGTGCAGGCCAACGAGGAGCGCCGGGTGCTGCTCACCCAGGACCGCGGTCTGCTGCGCCGCCGCGCGCTGTGGCTCGGCGCGTACGTGCGCGGCTCCCGCCCCCACGACCAACTCCGCGACCTCCTCGAACGCTTCACCCCGCCGCTGCGCCCGTGGACGAGGTGCACGGCCTGCAACGGCGAACTGGTCCCGGTGGAGAAGCGCGAGGTGCTGCCGGTCCTGGAGGCGGGCACCCGCCACGCCTACGACGCGTACGGGCGATGCCAGGAGTGCGGCCACGTGTACTGGCACGGCGCCCACAGCGGCCACCTGGAGGAGATCGTGGCGACGGCCCGGCAGTGGGCGGCTACGGGGTGAGGCAGGGGTCGAACCTGTCGGCCTCGGGCAGGTAGCGCTGCCACTCCCGCTCGGTCAGCGACCGGCCGGCGCGGCGGCAGACGGCGTCCGCCACCTTGCCGCCCTCGAGCGGGAACGTCCGCACCACGCCGTCGGGCATGGCGCTGTAGAGGATGCCGCCGTCGGCGCTGAAGGCCAGTGACCCGTCGCCCAGCGGGATCTTCTTCTGGCCGTCGAAGACCAGGCCGAGAGGCAGCCTGCTGGGCACGTCCCACAACCTGACCCGGTCCCCGTCCTCGTACGTGGCGATGGTGCGGGCGTCAGGCGACCAGGCGATCTCCTGGATCGCGCTGCCCGGCACGGCGGGGAACGCGCCAACGGGCGCCTTCAGGTCCGCGTCCCACAACGTCATCTGGTCGGGCCCCGAGAAGGCGATGAGCCGGCCGTCGGGGCTGAAGGCGTGAGTGCCGTTCAACCGGCCGAGCCCTTCGGCGATCGGTAACCGGGTGCCGGTCGCCGGGTCGATGGGCTGGGGCTCCGCTCCGGCCACCAGCAGCCTGCCGTCAGGGCGGAAGGCGAGCGTGCCGGGGGCGGGCACGGCGGCGCGGGTGGCGGTGCCCTTCGCCAGGTTCCACAGCTCGAGGGGAGCACCGGTGTGGTCGGGCCTGTTGGGGGAGACGGCCAGCGTTCGGCCGTCGGGGCTGAAGGCGACGTCGTCCACGTCCGCGACCTTTATCGTGTCGAGCACACGGGCCGTGTGCGCGTCCACGATCCGGGTGCTCGACTTGTCGCCGACGGCCAACCGCTCGCCGTCCCGGCTGAAGGCCAGCGCGGGCCCACGGCCGATGACGTCGATCGGCGGCCCGAGCGATCGCTTGGTCGCCACGTCCCACAGCCGGGCCTCCCCCGGCCTCGTGATGACCGCTGTGTGTCCGCCCGGCCCCAGCAACGCCTGCCCGTCAGGGGTTCCCGTGGTCAGCGGCTGGTCGAACAGCATGGACACGTCCACGGTGTCGATCTCACCGGCGTCGGACTGATAGCGCAGCACACGGTCGGCCTCGTCGAAGTGGACACCTTTGATGGGCCCAGGCAGGTCGCGCTCCAGAACGACCGGCCATCCGGCGCGCCGCCACATGATGAGCTCCCCCTGATAGGTCCAGCCGGCGAGGTAGCGGTCACCGAAGCCGAAGGCGGCATCCCGGTCCGCTTCGCCGCCGTAACGTGCCCCGATCACGCCTCCGCCCGGGACGGTCCAGACGCGCATCCGTCGTTCGGCCGGCCGTGGCGCATTCTCGCTGACCATGAGCGCCCGCCCGTCGTCACTGAGACTCACGTACGTGACCTCGGTCTTGGCGGGCAGCCAGGGCGCGGGCAGCCGCTTGCCGGTGCGCAGGTTCCAGAGCTCGACCTTGCCTTGCCCGCCCGTGGACACCACGCCGACGCGGCGCGCCGGGTCCACCGCGTCGAGCCCCGCCCCCGATCCGGCGGTCAGCCGCTTCCGGGTGGCCACGTCCCAGGCGCGCTCGGCGCCGCCGGTGCCCTCGGGTACCAGCAGGGCGCGACCGGCGCGGTCGAAGGCGAGTCGACCCTGTGCCCTGGGCGTCACGAACCCGCCGCCGAACGCGGCGCCGATCGCCGTGCCCGCCATCACGTCCCAGAGGCGCACATCCTTGTCCTCCAGCACGGCGAGCGTCCGCCCGTCGGGACTGAGCGCGACCTGGCGCACGGCCGTGCCCACGCCGGAGAACTCGCGGAGCAGGCCGTGCGTGCGGACGTCCCAGAGCCGCACCCGGCCTTCCTGGACGGCCGCCAGCGTGCGTCCGGTGTCGTTCAGCCCGTAGACACTGCTCGGACTGGCGTACGGGTCGGTGAAGACGTCGCTCGCCGGCCTGGACAGCGACTCGTACAGCGCGCCCCGCGTCTCGGCCAGGTCAGGGCTCAGCCGCCGGCCCGCGACGGTCAGCAGCCTCGCCAGTCGCGGGTCGCTCTCCCACAGGTCAGCGGCCTGCAACGCGAGCGACTTGGCCAGCGCGTCGTCACGCTGCCTGCTGGACTCCCTGCGCAGGTACTCGGCCGTCCCCAGGCCGCCCAGGGCCGCCACCAGGAGCACGGCCAGCGCCGCCGCGAGCAGGCCGCGCCTCCTGGACTGGCTCCTGGTCTGCTTGGCCGCCGCGTCGAGGAACTCGCGCTCCCTCCTGGCCAGTGTGAGGTCCTTGCGTTCGGCGGCGGCCCACTGGAGTGTCCGGTCGAGGCTGGAGCCGTGCAGCAGGTCGGCGGGTTTGCGGCCGTGCTCGTCCCAGAGACCGGCCGCCTCGACCAGGCGCCGGTGCACCGGCAACCCCTCGCGGTTGTCGGCCACCCAGGTCCGCAGCCGGGGCCATGCCTGGATCAGCGCGGGCTTGGCCAGCTCGTAGGCTTCGCCGGTGCTCGTGACCAGGCCCGCCGCCTCGAAGAAGGCGAGCAGGGCGGACACTGCCTCGGTCTCGGGCAGTTCCTCGCGGGTCACCGGCCGGAGCGAGCCGTCGCCGTCGAGCATGCGCAGCAGCACCTCGGGGACGGCCGCCCGCTCGGCCTCGGACAGCTCGTCGTACAGCTCCTCGGCGATCGCGCCCAGGTCGGGCTCGGCCGGGCTCCTGAGCGGGCCGGCCAGCGCCCCGCCGCGAGAGAGCGGGTCGCCGCCGGCGCCGATCAGGTCCAGCAGGGCCGCGTGCGCCGAGGGACGGGCGGCCGGGTCCTTCGTGAGCGCGCCGGCCACGAGCCGCCCGAGCGGGTCGGCCAGGTCGGCCGTGTCGGGGCGGAAGTCCATGACCTCAGCGATGACCGCGACCGGCTCGCGTACCTCGATCGCGTCCTCGCCCCGGGCGGCGAACAGCACCACCAGCCCCCACGCCCACAGGTCCGCCGCGGCCGTCGCGCCCCGCCCGGCCAGGACCTCCGGCGCCATGTAGTTGGGCGTGCCCATGGCCGGGCCGGTGGTCGTCGGCCCGGCCTCGCGTGCCACGCCGAAGTCGATCACTCGGGGGCCGTCGGGTCCGAGGATGATGTTGTCGGGCTTGAGGTCGCGGTGTACGACGCCGGCCTGGTGGATGGCCGTCAGCGCGGTGGCCACGCCGATCGCCAGGCGCCGCAGCGAGTCGCCCTCGTAGGGGCCCTGCTCGGCGATCACCTGCCGCAGGTTGGGGCCGGGTACGAACTCGCTGACGATGTACGGCTCGGCCACCTCGATGATTCTGGCCGTGCAGAACGAGGCCACCCGCGCGGCCGCCGCCGCCTCCCTGGCCAGCCTGGCCCGCGACTCGGGATCGTCGACCCTGGGCACCTTGACGGCGACGCGCTCCCCCTCCTCGCCGTACGCCTCATAGACGACGCCCTGGCCACCGGCGCCCAGCCGCCCGGCGAGCCAGTAGCGGCCCAACCGGTGCGGGTCGGAGGGAGTCAGAGGGATCATCAAGTGTGTAATTGTGGTCGATGTCCCTCTGCTGAGGAAGGCCGCGTGGAATTTCGCATCATGGGTCCGCTGGACGTGCGCGACGGCGACGACGACCGTACGCCGACCGCGCCCAAGCACCGCGACCTGCTGGCGATGTTCGTGCTCAACGCGCGCCGCCCGCTCACCGTCGGACGGCTGCGCGGGCTGCTGTGGCCGCGCGAGGGCGGCGACCGGTCCGACTCCCTGGTCCGGGGCTATGTCGGGCAGCTGCGCCAGCTCATCGGCAAGGACGTGATCACCACGGTGTCGGGCACGTACACGCTGGCCATCGGCGAGGAGCAGCTCGACGTCGACCGCTTCAGGTCGCTGGTGGAGCGGGGCTCCTACCAGGAGGCGCTGGCCCTGTGGCGCGGACCGGCGCTCGAGGACCTCGACCCCGACGGGGAGCGCTGGGTGGAGACGCGGCGGCTGCGCGAGGAACTGGAGGAGCTGCGGCTGTTCGCCCTGGAACGCCGCGTGCAGCTCGACCTCGACGCCGGCCGCCACCGGGAGCTGCTGTCGGAGCTGCGGCGGCTGGCCGGGCAGCATCCGCTCTGGCAGCGCTTCCGCGGCCAGTACATGCTCGCGCTCTACCGGAGCGGGCGGCGGGCTGAGGCCCTCGACGCGTACGCGGCGTTACGTGAGGCGCTCGACGACGGCCACGCGATCGAGCCCGACTCCGATCTGCAGCTGCTCTATCACCGCATGCTGCACGACGATGTGTCACTGCACGTCTCGGCGGGGCCGCCGGTGCTGCTGCCGCACGACGTGGCCGGGTTCACCGGGCGCGCCGACCTCCTGGATCTGGTGGTGGGCGGGCAGGTAGTCGTCCACGGGCAGGCGGGCGCGGGCAAGTCGGCGCTGGCCGTACACGCCGCCTGGCGCGAGCGCGAGCGCTTCCCCGACGGGATCCTCTACGCCGACCTGCGCGAGACGACGGCGCCCGCGGCGGTGCTCGAGGACTTCCTGCGCTGGCTGGGCTGCCCGGCCCAGGCCGTCCCCGCCTCGCTCGACGGACGGGAGCGACTTTTCCGTACGTACGCGGCCAACCGCCGGCTGCTGGTGCTGCTGGACAACGCGTCGGCCGAGAGCCAGGTGCGGCCGCTGCTGACGTCCTGCCCCACGGTCGTCACCAGCCGTTCTTCTCTGGGCGGGCTGTCCGGCGCGACCCGCGTGTCCGTGGGCGTGCTCGGCGAGGCCGACGCGCTCGACCTGCTCGTGCGCACCTCCGGCCGGGTGGCCGACGAGGCGCTGGGCAGGCTGGCCAGGTTCTGCGGCGGGCTGCCGATCGCGCTGCGCATCGCCGGGTCCCGGCTGGCCGCCCGGCCGGGCTGGACCGTCGACTACCTGGTCGGCCTGCTGGAGGACGAGCACGAGCGGCTCGACGGGCTGCGCTCCGGCGACCAGGCCGTGCGCAGCGTGCTCGCCATCGGCTACGACGGCCTGCCCGAGCCCGCCAGGGCCACGCTGCGCGGGCTCGGCGAGCTGTCGGCGCCCGACTTCGCGGACTGGGTGGCGGAGCTGTTCGGCGGGCAGGCCGAGGCGCTGGTCGACGCCGGGCTGCTGCAGACGCACGTGGTCGACGTGGCCGGGCAGGTGCGCTACCGGCTGCACGACCTGACCCGCCTGTTCGCCCGCGAGCAGGCGAGTCAGGCCGCGCCCGGCGCCCTCGTACGGATGATGGACGTGGTCCTGGCCAGAGTACGGTTCTCGCGCTTCTCGCTGGTCTCCGGCGATCCGGGCACCCTCGTGGCCACCCGGGACATCAGGGAGTCGGTCGAGTGGCTCGCCGCCGAGCGGGCCTTCCTGGTCAGCCTGGTCGCCGACCTCCATCAGGCCGGCCTCGACGACGGCTGCCAGCGGCTCGCCCACCTGCTCGGGCCGTACCTCGAACGCCACCGCTTCCTCGACGACTGGCGCAACGTCACGGCGGCGGCGCTGGAGTCGGCGCGGCGCGCGGGCGACGCCATGGGCGAGGCGCTGATCCTGCGCGACCTGGGCGACCTGCACCTGGCCGAGCGGGAGTGGGACCTGGCGCACGACCGGCTCAGGCTGGCGCTCGGCATGTTCCTGCGCGAGGGACGCACCCGCGACGTCAACCAGACCAGGCGGCGCCTCGGCCGTGTCCACCTCGAACGCGACCGGCTGCCCGAGGCCGAGCGCGCCCTGCTCGGCTGCCTGAAGGCGGCGGAGAACGATCGCGACGCCGCGGAAGCGCTGCGCCTGCTGGGCGTGGTCCTGCACCGCGCGGGCCGCCTCGACGAGGCCGCGGACCGCCTCCAGACCGCCGCCGGCCACCTCGCCGCGCTCGGCGACCGCTACCGGCAGGCCGACACGCTCCTGGATCTGTCCTCGGTACGGCTGGCGCAGCACGCGGTCCCCGACGCCAGGACGGCCGCCGAGACGGCCAGAGGGATCGCGGTACGGCTCGGCGACCAGCTGCTCGACGCGTACGCCCTGCTGGCCCTGGCCCGGGTGAACCAGGCGGAGGGCGCGGCGGAGCGGGCCAGGGAGCTGGCCGGGTCGGCGCTGGCGGTGTTCGAGGCGCTGGAGGACGATCTGGGCCGCTCCCAGGCGCTGCCCATGGTGGGATGAGACGCGTGGGCCGAGCGGAAACCGACTCGACATCCCCCGGCAACATCGCGGAAACGGCCGGTTCTTAAGGTCCGGGCCATGCGGCTTACCCCACACGAGCAGGAGCGCCTGCTCATCCACGTCGCCGCCGGGGTGGCGCGGCAGCGTCAGGCCAGGGGCCTGCGCCTCAACCACCCAGAGGCCACCGCGGTCATCGCGTCGTTCCTGATGGAGGGGGCCAGGGACGGGCGGACCGTGGCCGATCTGATGGACGCCGGACGCTCGGTGCTCGGGCGGGACGACGTCATGGAGGGGGTGCCTGAGATGCTGGACTCGGTCCAGATCGAGGCGACCTTCCCCGACGGTACCAAGCTGGTCACCGTGCATCGGCCGATCCCATGACCACCGACGAGGCCGATCCCGTAGCCACTGACGAGGCTGATCTCCGTGTGCGGGACGAGCCGATGATCCCGGGCGAATATCGGCACCCCGCCGACGCCATCCCGCTCAATCCGGGACGGCCGAGGGTGACGGTCCGGGTCGTCAACACCGCCGACCGGCCGGTCCAGGTCGGGTCGCACTACCACTTCGCCGCCGCCAACCCCGGGCTGGCCTTCGACCGCGACGCCGCCTGGGGGATGCGGCTCGACGTGCCCGCGGGCACCGCGATCAGGTTCGAGCCGGGCGTCGAGCGCGACGTGACCCTGGTGCCGATCGCCGGGCGCCGCGTGGTGCCCGGCCTGCGACCGGAATGGGCGGGCCCCCTCGATGGCTGACATCTCCCGCGCTCGATACGCCGCCCTGTACGGCCCCACCACGGGCGACCGCATCAGGCTGGCCGACACCGACCTGTTCGTCGAGGTCACCGAGGACCTGTCCGTGGGGCCTGCGGGAGCCGGGGACGAGGCGGTGTTCGGCGGCGGCAAGGTGATCCGCGAGTCGATGGGCCAGGCCAGGACGACCCGGGCCGAGGGCGCGCCCGACCTGGTCATCACGGGCGCGGTGATCCTCGACCACTGGGGCGTGGTCAAGGCCGACGTCGGCGTCACCGACGGCCGGATCTCCGCCATCGGCAAGGCCGGCAATCCGGACACCATGGACGGGGTCGACATCGTCATCGGCCCATCCACCGAGATCCTCAGCGGCAACGGCAAGATCCTCACGGCGGGCGCCGTCGACTCCCACGTACACCTCATCTGCCCGCAGATCCTCGAGGAGGCGATCGGCGCGGGCGTCACCACGATCGTCGGCGGCGGCACCGGACCGGTCGAAGGCACCAAGGCCACCACGGTCACCGGCACCTGGTACCTCTCCAGGATGCTGGAGTCGCTCGACTCCTACCCGCTCAACTTCGCGCTGCTCGGCAAGGGCAACACGGTGAGCTCCGAGGGCCTGCTCGAACAGCTCGAAGCGGGCGCCTCCGGGTTCAAGCTGCACGAGGACTGGGGCTCCACGCCGGCCGCGATCGACGCCTGCCTGACCGTGGCCGACGCGAACGGCGTACAGGTGACGATCCACACCGACACGCTCAACGAGGCCGGGTTCGTCGAGTCGACGCTGGCCGCCATCGGCGACCGGACGATCCACGCCTACCACACAGAAGGGGCGGGGGGCGGGCACGCGCCCGACATCATCAGGATGGCGTCGTTCGCCAACGTCCTGCCCTCCTCCACCAACCCCACCAGGCCCCACACCGTCAACACGCTCGACGAACACCTCGACATGCTGATGGTCTGCCACCACCTCAACCCGTCGATCCCCGAGGACCTGGCCTTCGCCGAGTCCCGCATCCGGCCCACCACGATGGCCGCCGAGGACGTCCTGCACGACCTGGGGGCGATCTCGATGATCGGCTCCGACTCGCAGGCGATGGGCCGCGTCGGCGAGACGATCATCCGTACCTGGCAGACGGCGCACGTCATGAAGCGCCGCCGCGGCGCTCTCACTGGCCCGGCGGACAACCTCCGCGCCCGCCGCTACATCGCGAAATATACGATCTGCCCGGCCATCGCCCACGGCCTCGACGCCGAACTCGGCTCCGTCGAACGCGGCAAGCTCGCCGACCTCGTCCTCTGGGACCCGGCGTTCTTCGGCGTCAAGCCCACGCTGGTGCTCAAGGGCGGCGTGGTGGCCTGGGCCCAGATGGGCGACGCGAACGCCTCCATCCCCACGCCGCAGCCGGTGCTGCCCCGCCCGATGTTCGGCGCCGCCCCGGCCACGGCCGCCGCCACCTCACTGCACTTCGTCTCACCCCTCGCCCTCGACGCGGGCCTCGCCGACCGCCTCGCGGTCCGCCGCCGCCTGGTCGCCGTGGCGGACGTACGGGGGCGGGGCAAGGACGCGATGCCGCTCAACGACGCGCTGCCCCGGATCGAGGTGGCTCCGGACACGTTCGAGGTACGGGTGGACGGCGACCTGATCGAACCCGCGCCCGCCGAGACGCTCCCGATGACCCAGCGCTACTTCCTGTTCTGATAACCATGAACCCCGCACTCCTGCTCCTCACCGACTCCCGCCTCCCGGCCGGAGGCCACGCCCATTCGGGCGGCACCGAACAGGCGATCGCCACGGGCGCGGTCCACGACCTGGCGTCCCTGGCCGCCTTCCTGAGGGGCCGCCTGCACACCTCCGGACACGTCGCGGCCGCCCTCGCCGCCGCCACCTGCGCCTTGGGCGGGGAGAGCCGGCCGGAGGCGCTCGGCGCGTCGTGGGTCCTTCTGGACGCGGAGGCCGACGCCCGAACCGCCTCCCCCGCCCAGCGGGCCGCCTCCAGGACCCAGGGCAGGCTGCTCCTGCGGGTGGCCCGCCGCCTGTGGCCGTCGCCCACACTCGACGACCTGGCGGCCGGACCGAATCTTCGTCACTCCGTCGCGCTCGACGACCTGGCGCTGGCCGTACCGAACCCCCATCACCCCATCGCGCTCGGCGCGGCGGCGCACGCGGCGGGAGCGTCACCCGAGGACGCCGCTCTGGCGGCGGCCTACCACGCGATCACCGGCCCGGCCACGGCGGCGGTCCGCCTGCTCGGCCTGGACCCGGTAGCGGTCCACGGCCTGCTCGCCGACCTGGCCCCGGACCTCGCCACCACGGCTTCCGCCGCCACACCATCCGACCTGGCCCCGGACCTCGCCACCACGGCTTCCGCCGCCACACCATCCGACCTGGCCCCGGACCTCGCCACCACCGCTTCTGACACCACCCCATCCGACCTCACCGCCACCGCTTCTGACCCCCCGCCGTACAGCCGGCTCTGGGCCGAACTGCCCGCCCGGTCCGCCCCCGCACTGGACCTGCTGGCCGAGCGGCATGCGGGGGCCAAGGTCAGACTGTTCGTCTCCTAGGAAGGACACGCCATGGGCGCCAACCACGACGACCATCACCACGCGCCCGCCCACCACGGCAGAGCGCTCCGCCTCGGGGTGGGCGGGCCGGTGGGCAGCGGCAAGACGGCCCTGGTCGCCGCCCTGTGCCGCGCGCTCGGCGGCTCCCTGCGGCTGGGCGTGGTGACCAACGACATCTACACCACCGAGGACGCCGACTTCCTGCGCCGGGCCGGGGTGCTCGACCAGGAACGCATCCTCGCCGTCGAGACCGGCTGCTGCCCCCACACCGCCATCCGCGACGACATCGCCGCGAACCTCGACGCCGTGGAGACCCTGGAGGACCGCTTCGGCCCGCTGGACCTGGTGATCGTGGAGAGCGGCGGGGACAACCTGACGGCGACGTTCAGCCGAGGCCTGGCCGACCGGCAGATCTTCGTCCTCGACGTGTCCGGCGGCGACAAGGTGCCCCGCAAGGGCGGCCCGGGAGTGACCTCCGCCGACCTGCTGGTGATCAACAAAACCGACCTGGCGCCGCTGGTGGACGCCGACCTGACCGTGATGGCCCGCGACGCAGCGGCGGTACGCGGCGACAAACCGGTACTGTTCACCTCGATCCGCCAGGACCCCTCGGCGGCGGATGTGGCGGCCTGGGTCTCCGAACAGGCCCTTTCCTGGCCCCACGAGCCCGTCTCAGCGGCTTGACGGGCGTCGCCCTATGACTGACACGGACTTGCCGCGGACAGCGGCAGAGACCTCGTCAGACGCCCAGGAGGACACGTCGGCGAGCGCCATCAGCGCCGTCGGGCGGCGGGCGATGCGGGCTCGGGCGGCCGTCGCCACCTCCCTGGCCGGTGGCCGGACGGTCATCAGCAGGCTGAGCTCGATGCCGCCCCTGACCTTGCGGCAGACGGGTCCGCGGACCGTGCACCTGGTCTCCACGGCGGCCGGCCCACTCGGCGGCGACCGGCTCGACCTCGACCTCGACGTGGCATCCGGCACCAGCCTCGAGGTCGGCTCGGTGGCCGCCACGCTGGTGCTGCCCGGCGACGGCGAATCCGTCATGGTGATCTCCGCGCACGTCGGGGCGGGCGCCGAACTCCGCTTCGCTCCGCAGCCGACGGTGCTCGCCGCCGGATGCGCCCACCGCCTCGTAGTACGACTGACGCTGGCGGCGGGCGCGCGGGTGTTCTGGCGCGAGGAGATCGTCTTCGGCCGGTACGGCGAGGCGCCGGGCCGCTGCCACGCCCGCTTCGACGCCACGTACGACGGCCGCCCCTTGCTCAGGCAGGAGTACACGGTCGGCGACCCCGCCATCGACGCCTCCCCTGCCGTCTACGGCGACGCCTGCTGCATCGGCACCACCCTGATCACACCATCCCTGGCCTCCACCCCGTCCCTGGTCTCCACCCGGTCCCCGGCCACCCCGCCCCTGGCATCCGCCCCGCCCCGCGCCACCTCGTCGGAGGCCGCCTCAGGGGCCGTGGTCGCGGAAGGAGTGGCTGTGTTGCCGCTGGCCGGACCGGGTGTGCTGGTGTCCGCGCTGGCCGCCGACGCCGTCGCGTTGCGCCGGCGTCTGGAGTGGGGTGAGGGTGTAGCCATCGGTAGCCTGGCAGGAGCCGCGCGCCCGACCTAAGGTGATCGAGTGGCCGACTCTCTCTCACCGAGCCCCGCCAAGCCCAAGGCGCGGCGCGGCTACGCGTTCGTCATCGCGGTGGCCGGGGCGCTGCTGGTGTTCTGCGCGTTCCTGCCGTGGACGGGGATCGAGGCCAGGATCGGTGCCATCGGCGGCGTGTCCAACGACATCCGGGGCATCGACGACAGCCTCGGCGTCTACGCGCTCATCGCCGGGCTCGCCACGCTGGCGCTCGGGGTCGCGGGCCTGTTCGGGCGGCCCAGGGTGGCCGCACTGGCCGTCATCCCGGGGGCGCTGGCGACGATCGTGCTGGTGAGGTTCGTGGTCGATCCGCCCGGTGTGGGCAACGGGGTCTCCGTCGACCTCGGGTTCCTGTCGATCGAGCCGGGCATCCGTTACGGCTGGTTCGCCGCACTGGCCTGCGCCCTCGCCGCAGTCGCCCTCGCCGTCCTGTCGCTGCGCCGCAGCCGCCAGCCGTAAAGGCCGTAGGTCGTAAAAGACCTGTAGGTCGCGAAAGGGGCCGTGGTCGCGAAAGGGGCCGTGGCGCCCGCTGTGAAAGGCGCTGTCAGTCGTAGAAGCCCAGGCGGCGCAGCTGCTTGGGGTCGCGCTGCCAGTCCTTGGCCACGCTGATCCGCAGGTCGAGATAGACCCGAGTGCCCAGCAGCGCCTCGATCTGCCCGCGTGCCCGCGTCCCGACGTCGCGCAGGCGTTCGCCCTTGTGCCCGATCACGATCGCCTTCTGCGACGGCCGTTCGACGAACATGTGCGCGTAGATGTCGAGCAGATCGTCCCGGCCTTCGCGCGGCATCATCTCGTCGACCACCACGGCGATCGAGTGCGGCAGCTCGTCGCGGACCCCTTCCAGCGCCGCCTCCCTGATCAGCTCTCCCACCAGCACCTGCTCGGGCTCGTCGGTGAGCTGCCCGCCCGGGTAGAGCGGCGGCGACTCCGGCAGGTGCTCGATCAGCACCTCGGCCAGCACGTCGAGCTGGTCACCCGACTGCGCCGACACCGGGACGATCGCCGCGAACTCCGCCACCTGCGACAGCGCCAGGAGCTGCTGCGCGATCTGCTCCTTGGAGGCCAGGTCGCACTTGGTGAGTACGGCGACGACCGGCGTCTTCTTCACGGCCGAGAGCTTGTCGGCGATGAAGCGGTCACCCTTGCCGATGGGCTCGTTGGCGGGGACGCAGAAGCCGATCACGTCCACCTCGGTCAGCGTGGACAGCACGAGGCTGTCGAGCCGCTCGCCCAGCAGGGTGCGGGGGCGGTGCAGGCCGGGTGTGTCGACGATGACGATCTGGGCCTCGGGCCGGTGCACGATGCCCCGGATGACGCGCCGGGTCGTCTGCGGCTTGGATGAGGTGATCGCCACTTTCGTGCCGACCAGGGCGTTCATCAGCGTGGACTTGCCGACGTTCGGCCTCCCAACGAAGCAGGCGAATCCGGCGCGATGGCTGTCTGGCGAAGTCACATAGTGCATTGTGGCCTATCAAACGCCCTGTTGACGCCACCAGGCAAACGCGTCGGGCAGCACCAACGGCATCCAGGTGGTCGTGGTCAGGCCGGCGATCTCCGGCTCGGTCGTCCATCGGGCGTCGGTGATCTCGTCGCCGTCGGGGGTGGGCGTGCCCGACTCGATGACGCAGCCGTACACGGCGATGACGTACGCGCACTGGTGCCCGTTGGGGTAGACGGTGCGGAATTCGGGCCCGCCGTACACACCGATCAGGCCGCGCGGCACGACGTCTATGCGGAGTTCTTCCTGGAGCTCTCTGACCAGGGCGTCCTCGGGGCGTTCATCGGGGTCGACGCCGCCGCCGGGCGCCGCCCAGAGGCCCACGTCGCCGTGACGCGCCATGAGCGCCCGGCCCGCGGCGTCGAACACGAAGCCGCAGACCGACGGAAGCATCAGCAGATCGGAGCCCACCTTGGCCCGCACCCCGGCCAAATGAGGCGAAATCGCCACGTCAGCCCCTCAACGTGCCGTCGGCGCCGGAGCCCCTCGGCGTGCCGTCGGGGCCGGAGCCCTTCAGCGTGCCGTCGGGCCCCGCCACCAGCAGCGCCTTGACGCCCAGCTCGGCCGCCACCGCCTCGTCCTCGGCGCTCGGCCCGTCGCCCGCCGTGACCAGCGCCGCCGCCTCGAGCGCCTGCGCGCCGCTGGAGACGGCCGTGGCGACCGCCACCTGCACGGCGGAGAGCGTGAGGGCGGAGAGCGCGACGTTCGTGGCGGAGTAGGTGCGCCCGGTCTCATCGCGTACGGCGGCGCCTTCGGCCGAGCCGTTGCGCGCCCTGGCCGCCCGCGCGAGCGTAATGATCTTGCTGTCTTCTGGATCGAGAGTCACGAGCACTAGGTTAGGCGCTGGCCATCCCGACAGGTTAGGCGCCGACCACCCCGACCGGTCAGGCACTGACCATCCCGACGGCGGCGCTGAGCACCTGCCGGGTACGCTCCGGGTCCACCTTGGCGATGCCCGTGTGCACGACCGACACCAGCGTGTCACCCGAGCGGGCGAGCATCACGTCCAGCGCGTACGGGTAGCCGTTCAGCCGCCCGCGCAACTCCGCGCCCACCGCCTCGTCGCCCACGTCCTCGACCGGCAGCATCGTCAGCCGCAACCGGGTGCCGTCGCTCGCCCGCACCGCCCGGCACGCCTCCAGCGCCTCGGTCAGCTCCTCGATGCGCCCTTCCGCCTCCGAGCCCGCGTAACGCGCCAGGCCCACCCCGGCCACCTCGCCCAGCTCGTCCCCCTCGAAGGTGGCCGCCGCCTGCGCCGTCAACGCTCGCGCGGGCGCCCGTCCCGCCGCCGGATCCAGCGCGGCCCGGCAGTTGTGGTCCGCCGGGGCGAACGGCACCCGCCACGGCTCCTCAGACCGGACGGAGAAGCCGTCGGGCAACTGCGGATCCTTGTTCAGCGCCTCGCGCAGCCGGGCCATGGCTTGAACGTCGACGTAACTCTCGACCGGCCCGCCGCCGCATCCGGCGAGCAGCCCGCCCATGATGGCCAGGACGATGATCCCGCGTTCCATGATTCCCCCCGGTTCGCAACGTCCCCAGGCGACGAATACGGCAATCCACCGGAGTCACCAACAAAGCCCCAAACGCTAAAAGGGGGTTCTCGTCCGGCTTACCGGACGAGAACCCCCTTTACGCCGAGCAACGTCGCGATCGGCTAGCAGACCGAGACGTTGTCGTCCCCCCCAGGGGCATCCTCCCGCCGCGAACCCCACCCGGCGTTCGGATGCTTCCCCAGTGACACCCACCGCACTGGGGTGTCGGGATTAAGGCTGTCGTACCCCGCTTGCAACCGACTTGTAGAACACTTGCCACATCCATCGCAAAACGGTCAGCGCGCTGTCAGTCGTGCTCAGCGGCGGCGGGCACGACATCATCCTCATGCGGAACCACCCTGCGGACGACCACGGTGCTGATCCGGTTACGGCGCCCGGCGAGGCTCTCGGCCGTCAGCCGGAGCCCGGCCATCTCCGCCTCGGAACCGGCGATCGGCACCCGGCCCAGCGCGTGGGCGAGCAGCCCGCCGACGGTCTCGACGTCGTCGACCTCGATCTCGGTGTGGAACAGCTCGGCGAGCTCGTCGACCGGCATCCGGGCCGTCACCCGGAGCCCGCCGTCGGGCATGGTCTCGACGCGGGGCGCCTCCCGGTCGTACTCGTCGGCGATCTCGCCCACGATCTCCTCGAGCACGTCCTCGATCGTGACCAGGCCGGCCGTCCCGCCGTACTCGTCGATGACGATGGCCAGGTGGATCTGCCTGGCCTGCATCTCGCGCAGGAGCTGGTCGATCGGCTTGCTCTCGGGGACGTAGGTGGCCGGCCGCATGATCGACTCGACCTTCTCCTCGCCGCCGTCCTCCCCCGAGTCCGACTCGTGCACCCTGCGGGTGACGTCCTTGAGGTAGGCGATGCCGATGACGTCGTCCTCGTTCTCGCCCACGACGGGGATGCGGGAGAAGCCGCTGCGCAGCGCCAGCGAGAGCGCCTGGCTGAGCGTCTTGCCCCGCTCGATGAAGACCATGTCGGTACGCGGCACCATGACCTCGCGCACGAGCGTGTCACCCAGCTCGAAGACCGAGTGGATCATCTCCCGCTCGTCGGGCTCGATCATCCGCCGTTCCTCGGCCAGGTCGACCAGGTCGCGCAGCTCCGCCTCGGAGGTGAACGGGCCGTCGCGGAATCCCTTGCCGGGAGTCAGCGCGTTGCCGAGCAGGATGAGCAGCTTGGGCAGCGGGCCGAAGATCCGGGTCAGGCCGTAGACGATGGGGGCGCTGGCCAGCGCGATCGGCTCGGCGTGCTGGCGGCCCAGGGTGCGGGGCGAGACGCCGACGATCACGTAGCTGACCACGATCATGACGGCGGCCGCGCACACGTACGCCCAGCCCTGGTCGTGCATCAGGTCGATGAACAGCAGCGTCGCGATCACCGTGGCGATCAGCTCGCAGCTCAGCCGGAGCAACAGCAGCAGGTTGAGATAGCGCGGCGGGTCGTTGACGATGGCCCGCAGCCGCGGGGCGCCACGCCGCCCCTCGCGCACGAACTCCTCCGCGCGCACCCGGGAGATGCGCGTCAGTGCCGTTTCCGCACTGGCGATCAGGCCACCGATCACCACGAGGGCGATGGCCAGAGGCAACCAGGCGTTCACCGCGGGCTGCGCACCTCCCGCCACGACTCGAGGAGCCGGGCCTGCAGGCCGAACATCTCCTTGTGCTCCTCAGGCTCGGCGTGGTCGTAGCCGAGCAGGTGGAGGATGCCGTGCGTGCACAGCAGCTCCAGCTCCTCCTGCGCGCTGTGACCGGCCTCCTCCGCCTGCCGGGCGGCCACCGGCGGGCAGAGCACCACGTCGCCGAGCAGCGCCGGGTCGGCGGCGGTGTCGGCGTCGCCGCGCGCCCCGCCGCCCGGTCGCAGCTCGTCCATGGGGAAGGCGAGCACGTCGGTCGGACCCGGCTCGCCCATCCACTTCTCGTGCAGCTCGGCCATCGTGCGCTCGTCGACCACCACGATCGACAGCTCGGCGAGCGGGTTGATGCCCATCTCGCCGAGCACGTGCGTGGCCAGCTCGACCAGGCCCTGCTCGCCGACCTCGGCGCCCGACTCGTTATTGATCTCGATGCTCAACGTCTCTTCCCCCGATGCTGGATCTGCTTCGGCTCCTGAAGCGCGTCGTAGCGGCCGTAGGCGTCGACGATCTCGCTGACCAGCTTGTGGCGGACCACGTCGGCGCTGGTCAGCCGCGAGAAGTGGATGTCGTTGATGCCGTCGAGGATCTCCTGGACCACCCGCAGGCCGCTGACCGTGCCCGAGGGCAGGTCGACCTGCGTGACGTCACCGGTCACCACGATCTTGGAATTGAAGCCGAGCCTGGTCAGGAACATCTTCATCTGCTCGGCCGAGGAGTTCTGTGCCTCGTCGAGGATGATGAAGGCGTCGTTGAGGGTACGGCCGCGCATGTACGCCAGCGGGGCCACCTCGATCGTGCCCGCCGCCATCAGCTTGGGGATCGAGTCGGGGTCCAGCATGTCGTGCAGCGCGTCGTACAGGGGGCGCAGGTAGGGGTCGATCTTCTCGTAGAGCGTGCCCGGCAGGAAGCCGAGCCGCTCCCCCGCCTCGACGGCGGGCCGCGTCAGGATGATGCGGTTGACCCGCTTCTCCTGCAGCGCGCGTACGGCCTTGGCCATCGCGAGGTAGGTCTTGCCGGTGCCCGCGGGACCGATGCCGAACACGACCGTGTACTGGTCGATGGCGTCGACATAGCGCTTCTGGTTGACGGTCTTGGGCCGGATCGTCCGGCCACGTGAGGACAGGATGTCGAGCGACAGCACCTCGGCCGGGCGGTCGGACGTCATGCGCAGCATGGCGATGCTCCGCTCGACCGCGTCGGCGGTCAGCTCGCCGCCATTGCGCAGCACCTCGACCAGCTCCTCGAACAGGCGCACCACGGCACCGCTCTCGTCGGGGCTGCCGGTGACGGTGATCTCGTTGCCACGCACGTGGATGTCGGCCCTGAACGCACCCTCGATGACGCGCAGCAGCTCGTCACGGGAGCCCAGGAGGCTGACCATTGGGTATTCGTCCGGTATCAGCACCTTGGCTTGAGTGCGCGAGGGAGGTGCCGTTCTTCGGGATTCATGTAGTTCGGACATGGGCAGGCCAGCGGCCTGATGCCTCCCGGTCTGTTCGGATGTACTTCTCCGCCCATCGTAGCCGGGACCAGGCTGATTACTCGCGCCAATATCACCGCGCCAGATCAGCCGGGCGGCCACCGCAGATCGCGCCCGCCGAGCACGTGGGCGTGCACGTGGAAGACCGTCTGCCCGGCGCCCGGCCCGGTGTTGAAGACCACCCGGTAGCCACGCTCGGCCACGCCTTCCCGCACGGCCACGGCGTGCGCGGTCTTCAGCACGTCGTCGGCCAGGCCGTCGTCGGCCTGAGCCAGGGCGGCCGCGTCGGCGTGGTGCTCCTTGGGGATGACCAGCACGTGCGTGGGCGCCTGCGGGTTGATGTCGCGGAAGGCCAGCGCCCGGTCGTTCTCGAGGACGATCTCGGCCGGGATCTCCTTGGCCACGATCTTGCAGAAGAGGCAGTCGGTCACAGGCAGCACCCTACCCACAGGGCTCGCCCTCCTCGGTCCTGCCCAGCTTGGCCGCCCCCAGCTCGTCGGCGATGATCCCGATGTCGTCAAGGGTCGGCTCCTCCGCGGCGAAGACGTACTTCGTCACACAGGCCCTGAACACCTCGCTGAACCGGGTGTAATGCTCCAGCTTGGGCCGCGTGGCCGTCGGCAGTGAGTCCTTGATCGCGGAGGCCAGTCGCTGGAGGTCGACGCTCGTCGGCGGAGTGCCCGTCTCACGCGCGTCGGCCCCGGGGCAGACGCCCACGTCCTCGTACGCCGCCTCGACGACCGGGCCGTAGCCACCGCACGCGAACAGCTGCCGCTGGTTGTCCGGCTGGAGGAGATATTTCACGAACTTGAGGACGTTGTCGTACTTGGTGGATCTGGCAGTGATGGCGAGGTTCGAGCCGCCGAGTGTCGCCGGGCCGGGCAGCTTCGACAGCGCGAACGGCGTCCTGCCGTCGTTGATCAGCTGCAGATCCGCGTACGGCCAGTGCCGAAGGTACCCGGCACCCCCCTCGGCGAAGGCGGCCAGGCTTTCGGCCTCCTTGTCCTTCCAGGAGTCCCCCAGCGTCTGGTCGCTCTGCCACTGCCGCATCCACCGCAGCGCGGCGAGCGCCCGCTGGTCGTTGGGCGCCTGGTCGAGCACGATCTCGCCGTCGCCGTCGACCACGGTGGCGCCATAGGCGCGGAGCAGTTCGAGCAGCCCCACGGTCCTGCCCTCGTATTCGTCGAGCTGCGCCAGGTACCCGCCGCGGCGGTTGGTGGCCCCGGCCTGGCGGGCGGCGGGCCAGAGCTGGTCCCAGCTCGTCGGCTTCGGCAGGTCGGCCCTGCGATACAGCAGCCCCACGTCCACCTCGAACGGCAGCGCGTACTGCTTGCCGTCCCACTGACCGCTCTCGCGCGCCTGGGGTACCAGGCCAGAGGGGACGTCCTCGGGCCGGATCTCGCGGAGCAGGCCGGCGGCGGCGAACTCGGCCGTCGAGGCCATGTCGATGATCAGCAGGTCGTAGGCCTGGCACGGGTCGGCCTGGGCGGCGGCCAGCATCTCGTCGTGCTTGAGGTCGGCCACCCTGGAGATCTCGATCATCTGGACGAGCGGGCCCTTCCAGCGGCGGATCAGCTCCCTGCGCGCGCCGCCGACGCTCACGTCATCGCCGGTGGCGACCCTGATCACGTCGTCGTCCACGCACTGCTCCGCGGGCGCCGGCCGCTCCTTGACGCCGACCACGACGAGCGTGAGCAGCACCCCCGCCGCCGCGCCCACGGCCGCGGCCCGCCAGCTTCCGGTCACGGGCTCTCCCGCCACAACTCCGTCAGTTCCTTGTCGACCTCGTCGGCCGGGGGTCGGTACGGCGTCGAGGCCTCGGCCCGGCTGATGGGCGCGCACTTGACGACCTTGCCGGCGGCCTTGACCAACAGCTTGATGTGGTCCGCGTCGCACCGCTGCTCCCCGGTGAGCAGCAGCCGTACCCTGAGTCCTTTCACCTTCCGCAGGGCGGCCACCATCCGGTCGCGGTCACCTGCCTGGTGGGCGCCGTCGGTCAGCATGACCACGACCGGATTGGGGGTGTCCGCCAGCCGGGGCGCCGCCTGCGCCAGCACGTCTCCGAGCGGAGCGTCGCGCCCGGCCGCGGCCAGCGTCTCCAGCCATGCGGACACCTGATCGGTGCCCGTCGCCAGAGTCTTGCCGAGCCCGCCGGAGTCGGAGAAGGTGGCCAGCCAGACCCTGTCGCGGCCGTCGCGCAGGCGCCTGAGCAGGGTGCCGGCTCCTGAGCCGGCCCTCTGCAGCGCGGTGCCGCCCGTGATCGGATTGCCCATCGAGCCCGACGTGTCGACCAGCAGCAGGAACGACGTCTCGGGATGCGCCTTGCCGAGACGGTCGATCAGCCGGGCCGGTTCGACGGTGGCCGGTTCGGCGCTGTCGGCCTGCCCCGAGCCGAGCTCCCTGCCGAGGGGCATGGGCTCCTTGCGGTCGGACACGCCCGCCGAGTCGCGATAGCCGTACGGGGCGAGCTTGTCCTGGGCGAGCCAGTCGTGGAAGTCGATCACCGCCCGCTCTCGCGCGTCGTTCCACTGGTCGGCCCACTTCAGCCGCACATAGCGGTAGCTGAGGGTGGGCAGGCCGTCGAGCCGGTGCCAGGACAGGCCCGCCGTCTGCCGTCCCTGGGGGCACGCACCCAGGTCCTGGTGCTTGTTGACCGCGTAGATGAGGTGCTCCGGCACGATCATGGCGAGCGATTCCTTGCCGGTGTCGAAGCCATCGCGGGCGTGGCAGAGAAGGCTGGCGGCGTCGGAGAGCGGGAGGTCCGGCGGGGTGTAGGCGATCTCGTCGTCGATGTCCTCGGAGATGTTCTCGGCGGCGCCGTAGAGTCCGGCGCTGGCGATGAGCCCGATCTCCGACAGGTCGGCGCGCGGCCTGGCCAGGGGCGTCTCGACGCTCTTCAGCCAGGCCCGCATCCCGGGCAGGTCCGTGGGCGGGGACCGCGTGCCCAGCCGCGCCTCCAGCGCGGGCGTGAACGCGACCAGCAGCGCGGAGGTGGCCACCGGCGTCATCCGTTCGAACGTGACCTGGCCCAGGTTGGCGAACGCCTGGCGGACATATTCCTCGGTGGCCGCGCTGGAGGGGATCCAGATGTCGGGGTGGACCGCGATCAGCGCGCGGTAGGTGCTGCTGTTCCAGGAGGCGGGGTCGTTCCACTCCTTGTTGGCGGCCTGGGACATGGTGGCGAGCGGCGGCTGGGGGGTCACGGAGAACCGCACGCGTGGGCAGCCGCGCAGGTCGGCGCTCTCGTCGGCGTAGCGGTGGCCGGCCGCCTGGAGGGCGGCCACGTTCTCGGCGGAGGTGAGCATTCGCAGCTCCAGCGGCTGGTCGCAGGGGGTGGAGAGCGCCCAGCCCAGTCCGATCCGTACGAGCGGCCCGCCCTGTAGGACGAGCACCACCGCGAGCACCCCGGCGACGAACCCGAGCGCCCCGGCCGTCAGGGGCCTGGTCGGCCGGCTCACCCACTTGATGGCGGTCTTGACCGCCTTGGCGACGGACACGACCACGTCCCACACCCTGCCGAAGAACGCTCTCAGCGGCTTGCCGAGCCCCTCGACGACCCTCCCGACGGCGCCCTCCGGGACGCGGATCAGGACCGCCACCACGACAACGGTCAGGACCAGCATCACCACGGCGGCCACGATGAACACCACGCGCCCGACCTCGCCGCCGTCCAGCAGTGGCGCCGCCACAGCCCCCAGGAAGGCCCAAAGTGGCGTCACGATGACAGCCACATCCTTCAGCGGGTCGCTTGGAGAGGCCGAGGGGTCGTCGCCCTCCTGCGGCTTGCTCTGAGTGGCCGAGGCGGCGTTGCCCCCCTGCGGCTCGCTCTGAGTGGCCGGGGTGGCGTTGGGGGATGGGTCGGGGTCCGGCATTCTCCCTTGATCCTAGATCGGACGGAATCCCCTGTCTCCGTTGCGAATCGGTAATCCGCCGTATCGTGCGTCCGAAGATCCTCGCGGTTAGGGTTAGTGTGCGAGACTGCCGAAAAATAAGACGATTCAGGGTCGGGCGAAGCCACCTGGCGAGGACACGACTGGCTAATGCCCTCTAAGGAACCGCAAGAGCGTAAACCCTCCGGGAAGGCCGCGCGTCCCAATGATGTGACCACCGAAACCCTCTTGGCCGACAGGTCGCTGGGGGCGGTGCCGGTCGGGTGGGACGCCGACATGGCCGTGACCGCGCTTTACAGTGCGCACTTTCGGTCATTAGTGCGTCTCGCTGTGTTGCTGGTGCGAGACATGGCAACCGCGGAAGAAGTCGTGCAGGACACGTTCGTCGCCATCCATGGCGCCTGGCGTAGACTGCGCGATCCCGACAAAGCACTTGCCTACCTGCGGCAATCCGTCGTCAACCGGTCCCGTTCCGTGCTGCGTCACCGCGCGGTCGTCGAGAAGTACGCGCCCAAGGGCCTGCCCGATGCTCCGAGCGCCGAGAACGGCGCGATCGGCGAGCTCGAACGCACCGCCGTCATCGAAGCGCTAAGGTCCCTGCCAACACGTCAGAGAGAGGCACTCGTCCTTCGCTACTACGGTGATCTGTCCGAGGCTGAGATCGCCCACGCCATGGGCATCAGCAAGGGTGCGGTCAAGAGCCACACAGCTCGTGGCATGGCCGCCTTGCGATCCGTCCTGGAGAAAATGTCATGACCCAGTCCCCCGACGAGTATGGCGACGTCCTGCGCCGTGTGCTCCGTGCGGAGGCGGACACGGTCGTGCCCTCGCCGGAAGGACTGGAGATCATCCGCGCCCGCATCGAGCGGCGCGGGGTGCGCAACCTGTTCTGGTGGCGAGCGGGCGCCGCCGCCGCCAGCGCGCTGCTGGTGGCGGGCACGATCGTGATGGTCGTTCCCGAGCTGCGCCACAAGGTCATCCAGCAGGAGACCGTGGAGCAGGTGAGAGACACCAGGTCCAAGCCGCCATCCAACTCCTCGACCAACCGGCCCGCCTCGCCCAGGCCGACCCCGCCGCCGGACGATCCGCCCGCCGTGGTGCCCGCGCCGATCACCTCCGCGCCGTTGCCCGCCTCGGAGACCGCCAGGTCCACCAGCAAGCCGACGCCCAAGGCGACACCGACCCCCAAGTGCCCGACCCCCGCCGAGGAGCAGCCGCCGAAGGACTGCCCCACGGGCGAGGAGACACCCACTCCGACGCCTACGCCCACCCCGACGCCGTCGGACACGAGCACCCCCGGCGGGCTTTGCCCGATCGAGGAGTGCCCGCCGACCGACATCGACACAACAGCCAACACCTTCGCCAGCCCGCTCGGCGGCACCCCCCTCGCCACACCGTGAGCGGCTGAGAGCTCACCAGCGCCCGGTTCGCGCCATGAGTACGGCCGCCGCCGCCACCCCCGCCGTCGAGGTACGCAGCACCGTCGGGCCGAGCAGCACCGGCACCGCCTTCGCCGCCCTGAACCCGGCCAGCTCCACGCCCGAGACACCCCCCTCGGGCCCCACCACGACGACGATGTCGCCCCCGGCGGGCAGCACCACGCCCGACAGCGGCTCGGCGGCCTCCTCGTGCAGCACCAGACCGAGCGCCGCGCCGCCGAGCAGCGCCTCGACCCCGGCCGTGGACACCGGCGCGGCCACCTCCGGCAGGTGGAACCTGCGGGCCTGCTTGCCCGCCTCCCGGGCCGTCGAACGCCATTTGGCCAGCGACTTGGCCGCCCTGTCGCCCTTCCACTGGGTGACGCTGCGGGCCGCCGCCCAGGGCACGATCACGTCGACGCCCGCCTCGGTCATCATCTCGACGGCCAGCTCGCCTCTGTCGCCCTTGGGCAGCCCCTGGACGACGACCAGCCTGGGCTCGGGCGGCGGCACCTCGTAGCGGCCCAGCACGTCGAGTCTGAGCGCGTCCTTCAGCGCCTCGCGTACCACGCACTCGGCGACCGTGCCGACTCCGTCCGTCAGGTCGATCCGCTCTCCGGCGCGCAGGCGCCGGACCGAGGCCGCGTGGCGCCCTTCAGGACCGTCGAGGACCAGCTCCGGCCCGGTGTGGTCGGCGAGGCCGTCGGCCAGGAATACCGGCACGGTCACCGGCGATCACCCCAAAGATTTTCACGTTCAGTAGCCATAGGATCACGAAACGATTAAGGTTGGCCGAGATCGCACCTTCCTGAGGTCACTCTACGAGGGGTTAGAGCGATGACCGTTCCGTCCAGGAACACCCGTCGCGCGCGGCGCTGGCCGTGCGCGCTGAAGACCCGGCTGACCGTCCTGCTCACCGTCCCTGCCACGATCGCCCGCGCGGCGCCGCGCCGGCTCGCCGGAAAGGCCCCGGACACGACGGAGCCCGCGGCCGAGGAGCCCCACCGTCTCGCCACCGGCCGGCCGCGCCGGCCGCCCGATCCCGTCGCCGTACGCGACGTGCTCCGCTCGGCCCTGAGCGCGGCCGGGTCGGGCCGCGCGGTGCTGGGCGAAGTGGACGACGCCCTGCTCAGGGGTACGGCCGTGGCCGAGATCGCGCACCTGGTGACCGAACTGGTCGACAACGCGCTGACCTGCTCGCCGCCCGACACCGAGGTGGAGATCCGGGCCAGCACCCGCGAGGGCGAGTGCCACATCGCGATCGTCGACCAGGGCGTGGGCATGACAGAGGGAGAGCGCGCCGCGGCGAACGCCCGGCTCCGTGGCGAACGGCGCTTCTTCGCCGCCCCCACCCGCTACCTCGGCCACTACGTGGTGGGCCGGCTGGCCGAGCGGCTCGGCGTGCGCGTGTGGCTGGACGAGTCGCCGCCACACGGCATCACGGCCCGGGTGGCCCTCCCGGGCGAACTCCTGGTGCCCTCACGGGTCAACGGCCGTTGACCGCCTCCCGCTCAGCGGCCGTTGAAGGCGTCCCGCAGCCGTGAGAAGAACCCCTGCTGCCCGGGGGCGAACTTCCCGGGCGGCCGCTCCTCACCACGCTGCTTGGCCAGCTCGCGCAGCAGGTCCTCCTGCGCCGGGTCGAGCCGCAGCGGGGTCTCCACGTTGACGTGGATGAGCAGGTCGCCGCGGCCCGTCTCGTTGAGCCGCTGCACGCCCCTGCCGTACATCGTGATGACCTGGCCCGACTGCGTGCCCGGCCGCACGTCGACCTCCTCGGAGCCGTCGAGCGTCTCCACGGCGAGGTTGGTGCCGAGCGCGGCGGCCGTCATCGGGATCTGGACCGTGCAGTGCAGGTCGTCGCCGCGCCGCTCGAAGATCTCGTGCGGGCGCTCGACGATCTCCAGGAACAGGTCTCCGGGCGGGCCGCCGCCGGGGCCGATCTCGCCCTCGCCGGCGAGCTGGATGTGCGTGCCGTCCTCGACGCCCGCGGGGATGCGGACCTTGATCGTACGGCGGGTGCGCACGCGGCCGTCACCCGAGCACTCCTGGCACGGGTGGCGGATGATCGTCCCGAAGCCGCCGCACTGGGGGCACGGCCTGGAGGTCATGACCTGACCCAGGAACGACCGGGTGACCTGGGAGATCTCGCCGCGCCCGTTGCACATGTCACAGGTGTCGGGGTGGGTGCCGGACGCGGCGCCCGCGCCCTGGCAGACCTCGCAGAGCACGGCCGTATCGACGACCAGCTCGCGGGTCGTGCCGAAAGCGGTCTCGCTCAGGTCGAGCTCGACGCGGATGGTCGCGTTGCGCCCTCTCCTGGCCCGCGAGCGGGGGCCGCGCGCGCCGCCGGCCGTACCGAAGAAGGCGTCCATGATGTCGCTGAACGGGAAGCCCGCGCCGAAGCCGGCCGCTCCCTGGCCCGCGCCCGCGCCGCCGAAGGGATCGCCGCCCAGGTCGTACATCTGACGCTTGTTGGCGTCGGACAGCACCTCGTAGGCCTGCGTGATCTCCTTGAACCGCTCCTGGGTCGCGGGGTCCGGATTGACGTCGGGATGGAGTTCGCGGGCAAGCCTGCGGTAGGCCTTCTTGATCTCTTCCTGACTGGCGTCACGGCGCACCCCGAGGGTGGCGTAGTAGTCGCTGTTTGCCACTTATCGACCTCTTATGATGCAGCCAGGATCTGGCTGACGTAGCGTGCCACCGCGCGCACGGCGCCCATCGTCACGGGATAGTCCATCCGCGTGGGGCCTAGCACGCCTAGCCGGGCCAGTTCGTTGTCGCCAGAACCGTACCCGGTTGCGACGATCGACGTGCCACGGAGGAACGGGTTCTCCGAGCCGATGCGCACGGTGAGCGTGGACGGGGTGTCTGTGGAAGTCTCGCCGAGCAGCCGCATGAGCACGACCTGCTCTTCCAGTGCTTCGAGCACGTCGCGCAGCCCGGTCGAGAAGTCGGCCCCGGCGAGGTTGGCCGCACCGGCGAACACGATCTTCTCATCGTGGCGCTCGACCAGCGTCTCGAGGAGCACCGACAGGATAGTGGCCACCACGGGACGGTCTTCGACGGGCAGCCGTTCCGGCAGGTCGGCGACCTGATCGGGGACATTGAGCAGGCCGCAGCCGTCGAGGGAGGCGTTGAGCACCGCGCGCAGGTGCGCGATGCGGGTGTCCTCCACCACTTCGGGCAGCTCGACCACCCGCTGTTCGACGCGGCCCGTGTTGGTGATCAGCACGAGCATCACCCGCCGGTCATGCAGCGGCACGAGCTCGACGTGCCTGACCGTCGAGCGGGTCAGCGTCGGGTATTGCACGACCGCGACCTGACGGGTGAGCTGCGCGAGCAGCCGCACCGTACGGGTGACCACGTCGTCGAGGTCGACCGCGCCGGCGAGGAACGTCTCGATCGCCCGCCGCTCCGCCCCGGAGAGCGGCTTGACCTGCGAGAGCCGATCGACGAACAGGCGATAGCCCTTGTCCGTCGGCACACGGCCCGCGCTGGTGTGCGGCTGGGTGATGTAGCCCTCCTCCTCCAGAGCGGCCATGTCGTTCCTGACCGTCGCCGGGGAGACCTTCAGGTTGTGGCGTTCGGCGAGCGCCCTGGAGCCCACCGGCTCGTTGGTGGACACGTAGTCTTCGACAATGGCGCGGAGCACCGCCAGCTTCCTATCGTCGAGCACGCGCTCACCTCCTACCTCTGCCTTTCAGGAAACGACAGGTCTAGCACTCTGTGTTCCCGAGTGCCAAGTGTACGGCTCCCGCCCACAAGGTGCGATAACACCGGAGCTAGCGAGTGGCTGCCCATTGGGCGCACACTGGCCGATATGACCGATGACTCCCAGCCCCCCTCCTACGGTCCACCGCCGGGACAGGGTCCGTACCAGGGGCAACCTCCCCAGTTCGGCCCGCCGCCGCCCCAATATGGTCCGCCGCAATACGGCCAGCAGTACCCCCAGCCCGGCCCCTACGGGCAGCAGCAGCCGTACCAGCCCGGACCTTACGGCACGCCGCAGCGGTTCGGCCCTCAGGTTGACCCGAAGTTGATCAGACCGCGATTGCGGTGGATCGCGGTCGCCTGGGGGCTGGCCCTGCTCGCCGGCCTGGTCGGGGTGGGAGTGTTCGTGAGCGGCATCCTGAACACGGTGGGCGCGGTGGCCCCGTCCAAGACGTTCACGGCGGGCCAGAGCGTCACCGTGCCGCTGGACCCGGCGGACAAGCCGGTGGTGTACCTCGCCAGCGAGAGCCAGGTCCACTACATGTGCCGGATCGACGGCGGTCCCGGTCAGGCCAAGCTGGCCAAGACGTCCGGCACCGAGCGGGTCACCGTCAACGGCACGCAGTGGCAGCTCATCCTCGTGGTCAACGCGCCGGCCAAGGGCGACTACCAGTTCACCTGCACGACCCAGGAGCCGACGAGCGTGCGCTTCGGCGTCGGCCGCGACTTCGCCTCCGCTGCGGGAGGCCTGGTGGGCGGCGTGGCGGCGCTGCTGGTGATCCCCGGTCTGGGCGTGCTGGCCGCCGTCATCGTGACCATCATGGTGGTGACCCGGCGCAGCTCTCATCGCAAGCGCCTTGCGGCGGGCGGGTGATTTGCTACGGTCCCCGTGTGTACGAGGGTGATGTTCTAGCGGGGAATTGGCGGCGGCCGGGCAAGGGCAAGATCCCACAGGTGCCCGCCGAACTCGATCTGGTCGTGGAGGACGCCGAGAGCGGCTTCTGCGGCGCCGTGGTGGCCTGCGACAAGGAGGCCGTCACGCTGGAGGACCGCTTCGGCAAGCGCCGCCTGTTCCCGTTCGCGCCCGCCGCGTTCCTGCTGGACGGCAAGGTCGTGACGCTCGTACGGCCGGCCGCCCCGTCCTCTGCCGCGCCCAGGCGGAGCGCGTCCGGCTCGATAGCCGTGGAGGGCCTGCGGGCCAGGGTGGCCAAAGAGAGCCGTATCTACGTGGAAGGCGTGCACGACGCCGCCCTCGTGGAGAAGATCTGGGGCCACGACCTCCGGGTGGAGGGCGTCGTGGTCGAGTACCTGGAGGGCGTGGACGACCTGCCCGCGATCGTCGCCGAGTTCGGCCCGTCGCCGGAGCGTAGGCTGGGCGTGCTGGTCGACCATCTCGTGCCGGGCTCCAAGGAGAGCCGGATCGCCGCTCAGGTGACCTCGCGCCACGTGCTCGTCGTGGGCCATCCGTACGTGGACATCTGGCAGGCGGTCAAGCCCTCCGTGCTGCGGATCCCGGCCTGGCCGGACGTGCCGCGCGGGGTGCCGTGGAAGGAAGGCGTGATCGCCGCCCTGGGCTGGCGGATGGAACCGGCCGACGCGTGGCGGCGGATCCTCGGCGCCGTCTCGGCATTCACAGACCTGGAGCCCGAACTGCTCGGCCGGGTCGAGGAACTGATCGACTTCGTTACGGAGGCACCATGAGCCAGGATCCCCCGCAGCCGCCGCCGGACGATGATGCGACGCGGCGCATCTCGCAGTCGGACATCAACCCCGAACCCCCTCGGCAACCGGAGTACGGCGGCCAGCCCGGCTCCGGTCCGACGCCCGGCTACGGAGCTCAGCCTGGATCTGGTCCCGCGCCCGAGTATGGCGGCCAGCCTGGATCGGGTCCCGCGCCCGGATACGACGGCCAGCCCGGCCATGGTTCCGGGCCTGGGTACGGCGGCCAGCCTGGTCCCGGTCCGACGCCCGGATATGGTTCCGGGCCTCAGGGCGGTCCGGGGTCGGGGCCGCAGCCCGGTTATGGCTACGGGCAGCCCGGTTCCGGTGGCTACGGGCAGACGCCCGGTTACGGTTACGGGCAGCCGCCCACGCCGCCGCCCGGATACGAGCAGCCCGGCTACGGCTACGCGGCCCCGCAGCAGCGTCCGCCGCACGTTCCCGGCGTCTACGGTCCGCGGCCGGGCAGCGACGACACCACGATGGCCATGCTGGCCCACCTGCTCGGCCTGCTCGTCTCCTGGATCGGCCCGTTGATCATCTACCTGATGAAGCGGGACGAGTCACCGTATGTCCGTGACCAGTCGGCCGAGGCGCTGAACTTCCAGATCACGATGTTCATCGGCTACGTCGTCGCGGGCCTGCTGACGGTCGTCCTGATCGGGATCATCCTGTTCCCCATCATCTGGATCGTGTCGCTGATCTTCCACATCCAGGCCGCCATCGCCGCCAACAAGGGCGAGAACTACCGCTATCCGATCGCCATCCGCATGGTCAGCTGAGCCGATCGCGTACCAGAGTCAGCTGAGCAGATCCCGTACCAGCGCATCGGCCAGGAGCCGGCCGCGCAGGGTGAGGACCAGCCGCCCCGCCTTGAACGGCTCCGGCTCCAGCAGGCCGTCGCCCAGCGCCACCGCGACGGCCGTACGCGCGCCCGGAGCGACGTCGGCGAGCGGATAGCCGGAGGCCAGCCGGAGCTCCAGCATCAGGCGCTCGGCCTCGCGGTCGTCGTCGGCGAGCACTTCGCGCGCGTGCGCGGGCGAGGTGCCCGCGGCCAGGCGCTGCGCGTAGGCGGCCGGATGCTTGACGTTCCACCAGCGGGTGCCGCCCACGTGGCTGTGCGCGCCGGGGCCGGCGGCCCACCAGTCGCCGCCGGTCCAGTAGAGCAGGTTGTGCCGGCACCGCGCGTCGTCGTCCGTGGCCCAGTTGGACACCTCGTACCAGCGCAGGCCCGCCTCCGCCAGCAGCGTGTCGGCGATCTGGTAGCGGTCGGCGGCCACGTCGTCGTCGGGCATCGGCAGCTCGCCGCGCCTGATCCTGGCGGCCAGCCGCGTGCCGTCCTCCACGATCAGCGAGTAGGCGGAGACGTGGTCGGGCTCGGCGGCGATCGCCGCCTCCAGCGACGCCCGCCAGTCGTCGTCGGACTCGCCGGGCGTGCTGTAGATCAGGTCCAGGTTGACGTGCTCGAAACCCGCCTTCTTGGCTTCGTGTACGGCCTGCGCCGCGCGGCCGGGCGTGTGCTGCCGGTCGAGCACCTTGAGCACGTGCTCCCTGGCGCTCTGCATGCCGAAGCTGACCCGGTTGAAGCCGCCGTCCAGCAACCTGCCGAGGTAGGCCGGGTCGACCGACTCGGGATTGGCCTCCGTGGTCACCTCGGCGCCCGCCTTGAGCCCGAACTCCGCGTCGATCGCGCCGAGGATCCGGCCCAGGTCTTCGGCGGGCAGCAGGGTGGGCGTGCCGCCACCGAAGAACACGGTCTCGACCGGCAGCTCCACGTCACCGAGGACACGTCGTGCCAGCCGTACCTCCTCGATGGCCGTGTCGGCGTAATCGCGGTGCGAGGCACCGGGGCCCAGCTCGGCGGCGGTGTAGGTGTTGAAGTCGCAGTAGCCGCAGCGCGTCACGCAGAACGGGACGTGCACGTAGAAGCCGAACGGACGCTCGCCGAGGCCGCGTAGCGCGCTCTCGGGCAGGTCGCCGGAGGAGGGCGCGGCGTCGCCGTCGGGCAGGGTGGATGGCACGCCTCCAGTCTGCCCGCTGCCATTGACTGCCCGATCCAGCGGCTCTACGATCCGTGAAACTTATAGGAAAGTTTCCTAATTGGGGATCGCCTGGTGAAGACGAAGATCCTGGTCGCACTCTCGCTCCTCCTGGGCCTCTCGGCGGTCGCGCTGCCCGCCGAGGCCCATACCGGCTTCAAGCGCGTCGCCTACTTCATCCAGTGGGGCATTTATGGCCGCAACTACCACGTCAAGGACGTCGAGGCCAGCGGCGCCGCCGCCAAGCTGACCCACCTCAACTACGCCTTCGGCTTCGTCAACGCGGAGGGGACCTGCTACTCGGCCGACCCCTGGGCGGACTGGCAGCGCCCGGTGCCCGCCGAGCAGAGCGTGGACGGCGTGGCCGACGCGCCAGGGCAGGCCCTGAACGGCAACCTCAACCAGCTGCGCAAGCTCAAAGCCAAGCACCCGGGGCTGAAGGTGCTGATCTCGCTGGGCGGCTGGACCGGGTCCCGCTACTTCTCCGACGCCGTCCTCACCCCCGAGTCCCGGGCCAAACTGGCACAGTCGTGCGTCGACCTGTGGCTGCGCGGCGACCTGCCGGGACTGGCGGCGGGCGCCGGGGCTGGAGTGTTCGACGGCATCGACCTCGACTGGGAGTGGCCGGGTTCGTCCGGCGCCGACGGGAATGTCATCAGACCCGAGGACAAGCGCAACTTCACCCTCTTCACGGCGGAGCTGCGGTCGCGACTGCGGGCGTTCTCAGGGTCGTCGCAGCTGACGGCCTTCCTCCCGGCCGCCGCCGCCAAGATCGACGCCGGGTTCGAGGTACGGCAGGTGTTCAGGCAACTCGACTTCGCCACGGTCCAGGGATACGACCTGCGGGGCAACTGGGAGCCCCAGACCGGCCACAACGGCAACCTGCTGACGGACCGCCGCGACCCGAACCCGATCCGGTACAGCGTCGACCAGACCGTACGCGACTACCTGTCACGCGGCGCGCCCGCGAGCAAGATCGTGGTCGGGGTCCCCGCGTACGGCCAGGGCTGGACCGGGGTGACCACCGGCGGCGACGGCCTGTACAAGCCCGCCACCGGCCCGGCACCGGGCAAGTGGGGGCCGGGGACGGAGGACTACAAGGACCTGGCGACCAAGCCCGGCAAGCGGTACCGGGACGTGCGGACGGGGACGTTGTGGCTGTACGACGGGAACGAGTTCTGGTCGTACGACGATCCGGCGGTCATGCTGCAGAAGGCGGCCTACATCCGGCTCAAGGGGCTGGGCGGCTCGATGATGTGGTCGATCGACCAGGACGACTCCCGCGCCTCGCTGACATCGGCCCTGTACTCGGTACTGCGGTGATCACCACGCTGTTCGTAAGGTGCGGTTGATCGTGGTGTGCGGGCGTGCTTCCTGCCGCGCCCGCACACGGCCTTCACGTCTGACCCACACACCGGCCCTCTGACCTCACCCGCGCACCAGCCTTGTCGGGCCCCGCAGCTCTCCGCACTCTCACCCCCGCGCACCGGCCTGCCCGCGCTCTCCACCCCAGGGTGGAGATCCAGGACTCAACCCCCAGTCCGATCCGCCGCCACACCGCTCCTCCCTACCGTCAGACCCATGGATCCCCTGCTGAGCGCGCTGCTCATCCCCGCCGTCATCATCTTCGTCGTCTACCGGCAGATGATGACCCGCCCCACGGCCAGAAACGGCATCGTCTACGTCTCGGCCGCCCTGGTCGCGCTGGGCCTGCTGACCGGTGGCCTCATCGACACCGCCCAGCTCGCCCTCAGCCTGGCCCTCGTGGCCGTGGAGGCCATCGCCGCCGTGGTCTTCGGCGCCGTCCGCGCCGCGACCGTACGCGTCTGGATGGACGAGGCCGGGGTGACCTGGTCGAAAGCCACCCCCTTGACCCTTCTGGCCTGGCTGGCCTCGGTCGCGAGCCGCGTGGGCCTGTACTTCGCCGGCACCGCCCTCGGCCTGGGCGTCTCGACCTCCGGCATCCTGTTCTTCGTCGGCCTGACCATCGGCGCCCAGGCCCTGCTCGTCGCCCGACGCGGCCGCGCCCTTTCCGGTACGACCCTGCGGGCGGATAATTTCGTGGAGTGATGCCTGGCCCGTCAAAGATCGTCCCCTTCGTCTTGCGGTTGGGGGCGATCGTGGTGTTCGTATGGGCGCAGATACGGGCCATGCCCACGCTTGGTTTGACCGGCACCAGCCTGACGATCGCCACACTGACCTCGGCCATAGTGATCATGCTGCTCGTCGTCCAACTCCCTTTGACCCGCAAGACGTCCACGCTCCGGCAGGGCCCCAAGGCCCCGCATCCCTCACCACCACCCCCACCGCCGCCTGGACCGCAGCCAGACCGAGCACCGTCCCGACCACCTCAGGACCAAGTGATGCCTCGACCACCGCTGGACCACGTGGCGTCACGCCCGTCCGAGCCCGCCGGTGTGTCGCGAAAGGGAGTCGCCTTCGGCGTACTGGTCAGAGCGATCACCTCCCGCGTGTCCCGCATCACGATCGCGGCCCGCCAGTCCCTCAGAGCGATCGCGGCCCGACCTCCCATCGCGGCGATCACGTCCCGGGCGCCGGTCATGGCAATCGCGCTCGGCTTGTCGGTCGTGCTCGCGATCATCCTCGACGCGGTGGCTAACGGCGGTCCGGCCCTCGCCGTACTGCTGTACTGCCTTGGCATAGCGGCGGTCCGGCTGCCGCTGCGCCACTCGGTGCCCATCGGCGTTCTGGCCGTCGGCGGGCTGCTCGTGGAGGGGGCGATCTACGGGCGGCTGGGTCGCGATCTCAGCCTCATCCTCAGCGCCTGCCTGGTGTTCTTGGTGGCGTACTCGGTCAAGGAACGCCGGGCGGCCAGAGCCGCCGAGGCCCGCGAGGCCGTACTCGCCGAGAGAGCACGGATCGCCAGAGAGATCCACGACATCCTCGCCCACTCGCTGTCGGCGCAGCTCGTACACCTGGAGGGCGCCAAGCTCCTGCTCCGCGCGGACAAGACCGACGAAGCGCTCGACCGCGTCGTCCGCGCACGCGACCTGGCCAAATCCGGACTCGAAGAAGCCCGGCGCGCGGTATCGGCCCTGCGCGAAGACGCGCCCGCCCTTCCACAGGCGCTTCGGACGCTGGCGGAGGAGTTCCAGGCGACCACCGACCGGGCGTGCACACTGCACGTCTCGGGCACGGAGCACCGCCTGCCCCCGGAGACGGAGCTCGCCCTGCTGCGTACCGCCCAGGAGGCGCTGACGAACGTACGGCGTCACGCTCCCGGCTCTCCGGCCACGATCAGACTGGTGTACGAGCCCGGCTCATGCGACCTCCGCATCACCAACCCCGCCGCAACCGAGCGAGGCACACCTGGGGGAGGATATGGCCTCGTGGGCATGCGCGAACGAGCCGAACTTCTCGGCGGCACCCTGTCAGCAGGCGAGACGACGGACGGTTTCCGCGTCCATTTGTGGGTCCCGGCGTGAACCAGTGCACGGATGAGACGAACGGCGGCTTCCACCAACCTGCCAGTCTCCTGGGCTTCCGCGTCCATCTGGGGAGTCCCCTCATGACCTCCCTCACGTCCGACAACCCCATCGGGATCCGGGCGGCCAGCTCCAGCGCGGAGTCGAGGAGTCCCCGCATGATCCCCCTTACGTCCGGCAGCCCCGCCAGCCTCGCCCGGCGGGCCACGGCGTCCGGATCATGAGCGTCACAGTCGTGGTCGTCGATGACCAGGCGGTAGTCCGGGAAGGGCTGGTCCTGCTGCTCGGGCTACTGCCGGGGATCGAAGTGGTCGGTTCGGCCGGGGACGGCGAGGCCGCACTCCGCCTGGTCGCTGAGCAGCGGCCCGACGTGGCGCTGATGGATCTCCGGATGCCGCGCATGGACGGCGTCGAGGCCACTCGCCGCATCCGCGCCGAGCACCCGGACACCCAGGTGGTAGTGCTCACGACGTATTCGGACGACGAGTCGGTGTTCGCCGCGCTCAGGGCAGGAGCACGCGGCTTCCTGACCAAGAGCGCGGACTCGGACGAGATCGCCAAAGCCATCGCCACCGTTGTACGCGGCAACGCCCAGCTCGACCCCTCCGTCCAGCGCCGCCTCCTCGACACCATGACGGCTCCCGACGACGGCCGACCCCGGAGTGAGCAACCGGGGCAGTCCGATCCCGCGGCCCCTGGCGGCGGCCGAGCTTGGGACGAACATCCTGCCCCCGACCCACGCGAACAGTCCAACCCCGACCCGCGCGAGCAGCCGCCCGCACCGGCCCCCAGCAGGCCGGACGCGATAGCCGAACGACGAGCTTCCAGCAGACCGGACATGACTGCCGATCGGGCAATTTCCGCCGCACCGGACAGGACCGCCGAACGGCCAACCGCCAGACCGGACGCGACTGCCGAACGGCCCGCTCCCGGCAACGGAGACAGCACAGCAGGGAGTGATGAGCCGCGCGACGGCCTGACGCGGCGCGAGGTCGAGGTGCTGCGGCTCATCGCCGACGGCCTGTCGAACACCGAGATCGCCGCCCGGCTCTTCATCAGTGAGGCCACCGTCAAGACCCACATCAACAACCTCTTCGCCAAGGCCCGCCTGAGAGACCGCGCGCAAGCCGTTACGTACGCGTACCGCCACGGTCTCGTCCGCCCGAACCCGTGACCTCCACGTGGTTGAGCTGGGAATCGTCATCGAAGCCCGCCAACTGTAAGACCGTCTCCAGGGCGGCCTGGCGGGTCTCCTCGACCGAATCGCCACGTTCGCCGAAACAGTCGGCGGCCACGTCGAGCACGGCCACCACCACGGCCGCGTCAGGGTAGGGCACGTCGACCAGGACGGTGCCGTCACCCGCCTCCTCGGCCGGAACCGCGTGGAGTCTCAGCAACCGCCGCATCTCTTCCGCCACGGCGACCCCCAGCACAGCGGCACGCTCGAATTGCTCAGCGGCAATCATGTCACCCTCCTATCGCACAGGTGTTCGGACATGAAGGTAGCGGGCGCCACCGACAGAAACCTCGGCGTGCACGGGGATCCAGGACTGCGGGCCACGGAGGCCGGATCACAGTCCGTCCACTCCGGATTGGCGCGATTGGACGCACTGCTGATGTCACGCCGGCCCGGCCAACCGCAGGCGCGCGGGTTCCACAAACTGCTGACTGCCGCTTAAGGGTGACAGCGGACGGGGCGAACGTGCTGGTAGCGACGACAAGCGTGACACCATGTGCGACGCTGAACGCATGCACCTCCCCGGCCGCAAGGGCGCCCCGCAGCACGGTCACACGTTCGTGCGGCGGCGCTGGTGGTCTCGCCGCCAAGTCACGCCCGCGGACCACGCGAACGTAGCCGAGCTGGATGAGGGGCGGCACGTGTGGCGGGTTGCCTGGTGGAGTGAGGGCTGGGGCGTGTGGCCCGGCCGGAAGCCGGACGTCACGACAATGCCCGCCTACAGCACTGAGGACATCCCCCACACCAAACCTGAGGTTGCGGCCCATTGGGCGTTTGAGGTGGTGCCGCCGCTCGGCCGTACGGTGATCGAGTGCCCGCCGTGGGGAGTGGTGAGCGGCAGCCGGCAGGCCCTCAGGTGATCGGTTCGGGGTGGTCGCAGTCGACGTGGCTGCTGGAACTCTCGTCCTGCACCTTGTAGGGCTCGCCGTTGGTGAACGTGCCGACGATGGAGGTACGCGCCCGGTAGCTGCCGCCATCCCGGCATGGGGACAAAAGGGTGTAAGACTTGGCCAGGCCAGGTAGCTGTTCGTAGTAGTCGTGGTCCACCTCGTACCAGTCGGCCAATAGGCCGTCCTTGTGGTCGATGGCGATCCGGGCGTGGAACGTGGTGAGGACTTCCTGGTCACATGTGACGCGCAGGCTAACTCTGACTCGTGGCGCGGCTGATGCAAATTGGACGGCGGCGAGTGGCCCCCAGGAGTTTTCGCAGCCATGGCTACCTTCAGGGTGAGTGGTGCTGTGGTTGCCGCAGTCTGCTGGGGTGGTGGCCAGAGTGAAGGCTGCGGCGATGACCGCAGCGTGTTTGGTCCACACAGCGGGGGCTCCATCGGTGGCGGGTGATCCGTCGTCTGAAACGGTAGTCGCGCCAGACACGCTGTGTACGCGATAGTTCACTGTCCGCATGCGAGTTCGCGCTCCGAGGTGGGCGGCTTGATGACGCGCGACCGAGTCGGCGAACATCTGTGCGCCGGCGGACTTGCGAGGATCTGGCCGACGTCGTGGCCCGACACCGCGAACGCGTCGTCCAGGACGCAGGCCAGCCACCTCCTCAGCCTGAGCGAGCCTAGGACGACGAGGAGCGCGAGCCCGGCCGAGTCGACGAGCGCCACGCACTCCTCCGGCACGGACCCGTCGTCGATCGTCACCACGGGCTCTGACAGCTCATTGCCGTAGAACTCCTCAGGGCGGGCCGCCACAGCACCGGTTGCGGCACTGCCCGGGGCGGGAGGCCATCATTCTGGAGCGGCGTCCCCCGCCGGAGGCATGATCAAATCTCTGCGGAGTCCTCTACACGCAGATGAAGAGCGCCCGATCGCCACACAGGCAACCAGGCGTTCTTCGCCTTTGTTCAGGCAGACGGCAAGTCGAATTCACCTGCCTTGGCCCCATCGATGAACGCGACCCACTCGGACGCGCTGAACCGGAGCTGTAGTCCGTGAGGGTCCTTGCTGTCACGCACAGCAGCTCCGCCTCTGGGTAAAGTGGCGACTTCTACGCAATCGCCGCTGGCGTTGCTAAACCTCGACTTGCGCCAGACGAGGGCTGCGTCGTCACTGCTGGTGCCGGGGGTGTCGCTCATTAGGCTTCCTTACCTAGCTTCGCGATGAAGCTCCGGCTCTGTCCCGGATTGAGAGCCTTTGCCCTCAAATGGTCATAGACCAGGTTATACCTGTCTACATCGGCCCGTTCTTCAAGGTAGAGACCACTGATTTCGTTCTCGAGGTAGACCACATCAGGATCAGGGGACGTGAAGCTCAGGAGGACGAATCCGCCACCCATTCCTGCATGCATGGCGGCGCTGAACGGGAGAACCTGCAAGGTCACGTGGGGAAGCTGCGATAGCTCAGTCAGACGCGCGAACTGGGCCTGCGGACCCATGTTGGCAGCAACGACCCGCCGCAGACTTGCCTCGTTGAGGACGAAGGAGAGCTTGCGGGCATCGTCTTGCAGCATCCGCTCTTGCCGGGCCATCCGGAAGGCGATTTTTCGGTCAATATCGTCACTGCCGAAACTGGTTGGCAGGGTCGCGAGGTATGCGCGAAAGTAGTCGGCCGTCTGAAGTAGCCCGGGAATTAGCTCCACGTCGTAGGATCGCCGCTCTTCCGCCTCGGCTTCCAAGCCGATCAAGACTTGAAACCACTCTGGAACAACGTCTCCGTAGGTGTGCCACCATCCCCGCTGGCGGGACTGGCGTGCGAGAGCGAGCAGTTCCTCTACCTTTTCACCGTCAACACCATAGATCTCCAGAAGTAGCCGGAGATCGGACGCTTTGATGCCTCGGCGACCACTTTCGATGCGACTTACCGATGATTGTGCGACTTCGAGTCGTTGAGCAACCTGCTCGGTAGTGAAGCCGGATTCCTTGCGTAGCCGCCTCAGTTCGGCCGCCAATCGGCGCCGCTTCACAGTGGGACTACTTCCACTCTCACCTGCCATTTTCCACCTCAAGCTGTAGAGATGCCGGCCTCAAGGTCGCGAGTCCTATGAGGGTTGCGCACCCGCGATGAACAAGCAAATCGTTGTATCCATCTTGGATATTGCCACTTGCATACGGCTGGATGCATCATGGCTGTAGCTTGTTTAAGATACCTCTTCAGGTGAGCACAGACCGCTTCTCGCTCATTTCTGATTGAGGCAGCAGAAACAGGCAGTCGGATGAGACTCCAAGAAGAGCCTCTTGCCCGATATGCGAAGAAGCTTCAGACATACCATATTTCTATAATAATGAGGAGCTATTCGTGCGCTTAATGCGATTGGCATGGAGCCTGTCTCAGCTCGGGGTAGCGCCGACAGTGCAGCGGCCCCGAAGCGACAAGCCGTTCATTTCTATTCTTCGGGCGCGGAGAGCCTTGCAGGGGCGGGCCTCGCCGAGAGGCCACGGCTGGGTCTTCACATGGGGTCGTGGTCAGTGGGTGGCCGCCTACGACGAGGACGCGGTTACACGGGCCTGCAAGGAGGCATGGTGAACGAGCGGTTTCTGGGCGAAGTCGTGTTGCCAGGAGTGGCGCATTCGGTGGCGGTGGCTCGCCACTGCGTCGAGGGGATGCTTGCGTCAGCTGGGCACCGGGACGTGGAGAATGCGCGATTGATCGTCAGCGAGTTGGCCACCAATGCGCTGATCCATACCGCTTCTGGGCTGTATGGCGGGGTGATCACGGTGGAGGTCATTGCCGTTGATGCCGAGATCGTTCGCGTTGAGGTGACCGATGACGGGGCGGACACGGTTCCCCGATCGCGCGAGTCCGGCGATGACGGCTGTCACGGGCGCGGCCTGTGGCTGGTCGAGCAGATCTCGCTCAAGTGGGGCGTGCGCTTGCTGGGTGCGGGGCTGCGCGCGGTCTGGGCGGAGACGTTCACGGGTCAGTCGATACCTGGATGCGCCGGGGAAGGCGTGGCGGCCGGGGTCGCATCAGAGGGTGTGAGGTGAAGAGGTGAGCTGGGTGCTCGGTCACTGGCGGTTTCCCCCTCATTGCTCGGCGCCCCACGTGTCAGCCGTGCGGTCGCACTACGACCAACTGTGGTGGCGCCCTCCAAGCCGGGGCGAGCCGGGCGGCCGAGTTGTGCAGTGGACCTGCGAGTGCAATGGCGTCGTTTACGAACTGATCGCGTTGGGCGGGTTGCGGTTCATTCGGCGGACAACTCTCCGGAACGGGCAAACCGTCATTTACGAGAGTGATCGCTGGTCCGTCCACGCGGCAAATGACATGTGGAGGGACCTGCTTTTCGGTCATGTCAGATGAAATATCAACTATAGATCTCCAGGATCTCCGCCAATGAGATCCGGCGCGTGTTCGCCTTGCCGACCCGGCCGGGGTCGGTCCCGGTCTCGATCATGTTGCCGCCAAGGTCAGTCCAATCAGCCGACCCGGCGAAGCGTTCTTGGGAAGGCGGTCCGAGCGCAGCGAGGCCCTTCAGGGGGCGGGCGTCAGCCCGCCTGGGAGGACGTCCGGAGCGAAGCGGAGGGCCTTTGCGGGGAGTGCTCGGCAGAGCTGGCGGGTAGGATCGGCTAGCAATCGCAATCGATTGGTAGGCGATGTGGGATGGATGTCGCACGTACGCAGGCCGCGCTCCGGCTGATCGCCCGCGGGTTCGAGGAGCTCGCCGCCGCCCTCGGTGAGGCGGAGGAGGAGGCCGGGGAGGACGAGCGGACGGCCCGGGTCATCGAGGAGTGGGGGCGGCGGGGGCTGACGCAGAAGGAGGCGTCGGTGCTGTTCCAGCGGCACGGGTTCGCCCCGCAGACGACCGGCGGGTGGGCCAGGGGCGACTGGATCGAGATCGGCGACGACGGACTGCGTTACCTCACCGCGAAATCGCACACCTGGCTGGAGGATCGGGCGTCAACGACCCCCTCCTGAAGGAGGGGGCTTGAGGTGCCGTCAGGTGCTTTGAAGCCCCGCGTTGACCAGCCCTAGTCATCACCGTTGGAGGTGTGATCCAGATGGCTACCTTTCACGCAGGACCGCAGACCCACCAGCGAATGCTTCCTCAGTTCGCTGCTCTGGAATCCGTGGGAGCAGACACGCCCGAGGGTGGGCACGAAACGGCTCACGGACGCGCGGCAGGCCGCGCACCCGGCGTGGAAGCTGGGCGAGGGGAGATCCGCCGCACCGCACCGGGCGGCGGGCGTCACCCCGGCCCGGAGCAGTCCGGGAAGGGCGGAAGGGTCCTTACAGACCCACACGTCTTCGTGCTCGATCGCGACGGAAAACCGTTGCAGCCCTGCCGGCCCGGCCGGGCCCGGCAATTCCTCAAGGCGGGCCGGGCGGTGGTGGTCCGGCACACCCCGTTCGTCATCCGCCTGACCGACCGCACGGTGGCCGACTCCACGGTTGCCGGTGTTGAGGTCGGCCTTGACCCCGGTTCCAGGCACACCGGCATCGCCATCTTCACCGCACGCGACGCAAGCCGCGCCGGGAAATACAGCATTCAACTCGATCACCGGGGCGCGGCGATCGGTGACAAACTCACCGCCCGCTCCAACTACCGGCGCGGCAGGAGGTCGCGCAAGCTGCGCTACCGCGCTCCTCGATTCCGCAACCGCACCAGGCCCAAGGGCTGGCTCGCGCCGTCCCTGCGGCACCGCGTGGACACCACCATGTCGTGGGTGGCCCGGCTGCGGCGGTGGGCACCCGTGCGCGCCATCCACGTCGAACGCGTCGCCTTCGACACCCACGCCATCTCAGCGGGCAAACCGCTGGAAGGCATCGACTACCAGCAAGGGACACTGGCCGGATACGAGGCCCGCCAATACCTCCTGGAGAAATGGGGCCGCACCTGCGCGTACTGCGGCGCGGCGGGTACGCCGTTGCAGGTCGAGCACATCCACCCCAAAGCGCGCGGCGGCTCCGACCGAATCGCCAACCTGACCTTGGCGTGCCGGCCCTGCAACCACGCCAAGAACACCACACCCGTCGAACAGTTCCTGAAAAACAAGCCCACACTGCTGGCGCGCATCCTCAAACAGACCAAGGCCCCGCTCCGAGACGCCGCGGCGGTCAACGCCACCCGCTGGGCACTGTGGCGGGCGCTGACCGCGACAACTCTGCCCGTGGCCACCGGTTCGGGCGGGCGTACCCAGTGGAACCGCTCCCGCACGAACGCGCCGAAGTCCCACACCCTGGACGCCCTGCACGTCGGCGAACTCGGGCAGGTGACCAGGTGGCCGGGCCGCGTCCTAGTCATCAAAGCCACCGGACGCGGCCGCTACAGCCGAACCCGCACTGATCGGTACGGGTTCCCCCGCCTGCGACTTCCCCGCATCAAGCACGTCCACGGGTTCGCCACCGGCGACCTCGTTCGCGCCACCCTCGCCACAGGCAAGAACACCGGAGTCCACACCGGACGTGTCGCCGTCCGCACCACAGGTTCCTTCAACATCACCACCGCGACCGGCACCCGCCAAGGCATCACCCACAAACACATCCGCCTGCTCCAAAGAGCCGACGGCTACGGCTACACCACGAGTCAGGAGAGCACCATTGAACGGTGAACGTCAACGCACGCTCAGGCCCTCGAGGGCCTTCTCGTTCCCGTTTCCTCTCCGGCGTGAACGCCGGGGTATCCACGGGTGGTTCTGATGACCAGATCGACGCGTGAGCGGATCATCGACGAGGCCCTGCGGCTCTTCGCGGAGCGGGGCTACTCCGCCACCTCGGTGGCCGAGATCGAGGCCGCCTCAGGGCTCTCCCCAGGCGCCGGAGGGCTCTACCGGCACTTCAAGTCGAAGTACGAGGTGCTCGCCGCGGCGATCAACGAGCATGCCGCCCGTACCCGCACGCAGGTGGCCGAGAGCCTGGCCCAGCTGGGCGACATGGAGACCTCGGCCGACCTGGAGATGCGGCTGTCGCACCTGTGCCGCGCCGGGCTGGCCAAGGTGCGTGAGGAGTCGGAGCTGACCCGGGTGTTCTTCCGGGACCTGAGCCAGTTCCCCGAACTGGTGGCGGTGGTGCGCGAAGGGCTGCTGCAGCCCATGTTCGACGCCATCACGACCTGGTTCCGCGCCCAGCCCGAATACGAGGACGCCAAGGTCGACTGGAACGGCATCGCGGCGGTGCTCGGCGGCTCCGTGGTGCACTACCGGCTGTTCCAGGAGACGGTCGGCGAGGTGCCGGGACACGCGGAGAAGGACCAGTTCGTCACCGCCTGGGTACGCCTGGCCGTGGGCCTCCTCCCCAGCCCCGCCCCGGTCAGTTGACCTCCACCAGCCGGTAAGCCAGCCAGCCCACGCCCAGAGCCGTGCCGATCATGAACATCACGCCGCTGACGTCGAAGAACTGCACCACGAACGCCTGCACCCCCGGCTCCGCGCCCACTCGCAGGCCACCGACGAGCGCGCCGCCGAGCGTGTAGCCGGCCAGGGGCGCACCGATCCCGATCAGCCGATCGCGCAGCACCCAGCCCTCCGAGAACGCCACCAGCAGCGCCCCCAGCCCCCACACCAGCACCGGCACCCGGAAGATCGCGACGGCCGGCAGGCCGAACGGCACCAGCAGCGCGGCCAGCACCAGGACCACCATCGCCGCCGTCTCACGCGGGTATTCCTTGACGATGGTGGTGGCGTCCCGTCCACGGGTGGCCATCGGGTTCGCCCCGGACATGGCCGCCCGCCGCAGCCGCGCGAACGGCAGCCCGCGTACGGGCCGCGGGGCCAGATGGTCCGCCGCGAGACGCCGGCCCACCTGGGTTCCCGCAGGGGGCATCACGTCATCGACGATCTTGGGGAAGAACGGCGTCGCCCCACCAGCCCCCGCGACCCGTTCCGCCTTGGCCACGGCACCCGGCGTCACGGTTCCCCGTGCGGCCCCGGGCCCGGCCGTGGGCGCCGTTCCCGGCCGGGTTCCGGCCGGGGCACCGGGCGCGCCGCCCGGCCCCGCCTCGGCCAGCCTGCGGGCCTCGCGTTCGACCAGCGCCACCGGGTCGCCGAACCGGGCGAGCACCTTGACCACCTGGCGTGGGTTCTGGCTGCCCTGCCGTTCGACCTCGATCCTGGCCCGCAACCGCTTGGCGAAGTCGAGCCGCTGGTCGGATCTGAGCACGCCATGAGCCGCGTCGGCGGCCGCGCTGACGTAGTTGAGTATGAGCTGGTCCGCTCGCTCAATCACCTGAGCCATGCTGCCCCAATCAGCGTGGACATACCATGGCAACGATGGAGTTCACGGAGTGGATCAGGGGGCGCACCGACGAACAGCTGCGGGCGCTCGTCTCCGCGCGCCCCGAGCTGATCACTCCGGTGCCCGCACATCTGGAGGGCCTCGCCGTACGCGCGGCCAGCCCTTCGGCGATCGGCCGCGCGCTCGACCGGCTCGACCGCTTCACGCTCGCCGTGCTCGAAACGCTGGCCGTCGTCGAGACGTCGGCCGTCCTCGAAACGCCGACCGCCGTCGAAACGCGCGCCGCCGCCAGAGCGCAGGCAGACAAGCCGGACGTACGGCCGAAGTCCGTCACGAAGGCGGCTCTGCGCGCGCTCGTCGGCGGGGCGCTCGCGGCGGGCAAGCCGGAGCCCGCGCTGTCGGCGGCCATCGACCACCTGCGCGACCTGGCCCTCGTCTACGGCCCTGACAGCGCCCTCGCCCTGGCCCCCGGCGTGCGGAAGGTGCTCGACGACCCGGCGGGGCTCGGCCCCCCGGCGGTGGAGGCGTTCCGGCACCACGCGCCCGAGCAGCTGGCGGAGATGGCCGACGACATCGCGCCGGGCACCACGGGCTCGGGCAAGGAGCGCCTGGCCGCCGCCCTGGCCCGGCCCGGGAAGCTGATCGAGGAGGTCTCCCCCGAGGCAAGGGCGGCGCTCGACCAGCTCACCTGGGGGCCGCCGACGGGCCGGGTGCCCAACGCCAGACGTGAGGTGCGGGTCGCCTCCGCCCGCTCGCCCATCGATCAGCTGCTCGCCCGCGGGCTGCTGGCGGCGACGGGTGAGGAGAGCGTGGCCCTGCCTCGGGAGGTCGGCCTCTATCTGCGTAACGGCCTCGTACACCGGGATCTGTACGCCGTTCCTCCCGCGCTGGAAGGCGCCGCGCGGGACCAGAAGCTGGCCGACCGGACGGCGGCGGGGCAGGCGTTCACGTTCGTGCGGACGGTCGAGGACCTGTGCGAGCGGTGGAGCGCCGAACCACCGGGCGTGCTGCGTACCGGCGGGCTGGGCGTACGGGATCTGAAGCGCACCGCGACCGAGCTGGACGTGCCCGAGTGGGCCGCCGCGCTGACCGTGGAGATCGCGCACGCGGCCGGGCTGATCGCGGCCGGCGGCAACGTCGACGGCGAGTGGCTGCCGACCACCGGCTACGACCTGTGGCGGGTCCGGCCGACCGCCGACCGGTGGGCCGCGCTGGCGATCACCTGGCTGCACACCGACCGCGTCCCCGGCCTGGTCGGCGAGCGCGACGACCGGGACCGGCCGCTCAACGCGCTGCACACCGAGCTACGCCGCTCCTCCGCGCCGGGTGTGCGGTCGGCGGCGCTGGGCGTGCTCGCCTCGGCGCCCGGCCTGGCGCCGACGCGCGCCTCCGTGTTCGACCGGCTGGCGTGGGAGCAGCCGCGCCGCCGCGGGCCGCTGCGCGAGCAGCTGACGGAGTTCGCGCTGCGGGAGGCCGAGCAGGTCGGCGTCACCGGGCTCGGCGTGCTGTCGGGACACGGCCGGGCGCTGCTGTCCGGCGAGGACACCGCCTCGGTGCTGGCCCCGCTGCTGCCCGAGCCGGTCGATCATGTGCTGCTCCAGGCCGACCTGACCGCCGTCGCGCCAGGACCGCTCACCAGCGAGCTGAACCGCTGGATGACACTGGCCGCCGACGTCGAGTCCAAGGGGGGCGCGACCGTCTACCGGTTCGGCGAGGGCTCGGTCCGCCGCGCGCTCGACGCGGGCCAAGGGGCCGAGGAGCTACTGGCCATGCTGGAGCGCCACTCGGCGACGCCGGTCCCGCAGGCGCTGTCCTACCTGATCGCCGACGTGGCCCGCCGGCACGGGCGCATCAGAGTCGGCACCGCCAGTGCCTACATCCGCTGCGACGACCCGGCCCTGCTCGACCAGATCACCGCCGACCGGCGCTCGGCCGCGCTGCGCCTGCGCAGGCTGGCTCCCACGGTCATCGCCTCCCGCTCCTCGCGGGCCGCGCTGGTCGACGCCCTGCGCGCGATGGGGTACGCCCCGGTGGCCGAGTCGCTCGACGGCGACGTGATCATCTCCGAGCTCGACAGGAAGCGCACCGAGGGCCTGCCGCCGGCCCGGTCCGTACCCTCGCCCAACGGGCTCGACGCCGAGGTCACGGCAGCCGCCGTACGCGCGCTGCGGGCGGGCGACGCGGCCCACCTGACCCGGCGCGAGCCCGCCGACGCCCCCAGCGGGCAGATCCCGCGCGGCCCGGCGACCGCCACGATCTCCGCGCTGCAGGAGGCCATCAGGCAGGGCGTACGCGTGTGGATCGGCTACCTCGACTCCCAGGGCAACGCCACCTCGCGCATCCTGGAGCCGGCCCGGATGGAGGGCGGCTACCTCACGGCGTACGACGAGACCAGGGCCGCCGTGCACCGCTTCGCGCTCCACCGCATCACCGGGGTGGCCGATTTGTCTTGACGTCAGATGTTGATCAGGCGAGGTTGGGACGGTGAGCGAGCTGACGTTGGGCCGGTTGGCCGAGGAGTCTTGGGGCAGGTTCGACGACTTCGACGCGGTCTACTACGAGGGGGTCTGGCACCGCAGCCACGCGCTGGCCGAGCGGGCCCGCAAGGTCTGCGGCGGGCTGGTCGAGGCGGGGGTACGCCCCGGCGACCGGGTCGTGGTGATGATGGCGAACTCACCCGAGGTCGGCCTGATCTACGAGGCGATCTGGGCGGCCGGCGCGGTGGTGACGCCCGTGGTGTTCCTGGTGGGACCGGCGGAGCTGCGGCACATTCTGGACGACAGCGGCGCCACCGCGCTCGTCACCTCGCCCGAACTGCTGGAGACGGTCCAGGCCACCGATCCCCAGATACCGATATTTGTTGACACGGGGGAGCTGGAGCGGGCGGCCGAGCGGGGGCCCGTCGAGCGGGACGCCACCGATCTGGCGGCGCTCATGTACACCGGAGGCACGACCGGCATGGCCAAGGGAGTCATGCTGAGCCATCGCGGGCTCTGGCAGGTGGCCAAGGATGCCTACGAAATGTCCCACCAAGAGGGGAAAAATCGCGCGATAGTGCCGGTGCCCCTCTCCCACTCGTACGGGCTGATCATCACGGTCGCCGGAATGCACGCCACAGAGCCGCAGCAGGCGGTGCTGATGCGCTGGTTCGACCCGAAGGCCTTCCTCGAGCTGGCCGCCGCGCAGCGCGCCCAGTATGGAGCGGTCGTGCCCGCCATGCTGCAGATGCTCCTGGCCGAGCCGCTGGAGTCTCATCCCCTGCCCGACCTGGCCTTCCTCACCTGCGGCGCGGCGCCGCTCGGCCGGGAGACGCTGGCGGAGTTCGAGCGCCGGATGCCCGGCGTGCAGGTCCTCGAGGGCTACGGGATGACCGAGACCAGCGCCGTGACCACGTTCAACCCGCCGGGCCGGCGCCGGATCGGCAGCGTCGGCCTGCCGCTGCCCGGCTACACGATCACGATCCGCGACTCCTCCGGCGAGCGGGCCGAGCCGGGGGACGTCGGGGAGATCTGCGTCAGCGGCGACTCGCTGATGCTCGGCTACTGGGGCGAGCTCCCCACGGACTCCACGGGCACCGCGCTGGTCGAAGGTGAGCTGCGTACCGGCGACATCGGTTGCGTGGACGACGACGGCTACCTGTACATCGTCGACCGGAAGAAGGACCTCATCATCCGCGGCGGGTTCAACGTCTTCCCGCGCGACGTCGAGGACGCGCTCAACGAGCACCCCGACGTGGTGATGTCCGGCGTCGTGGGCCGCCCGGAGCCGCGGGTCGGCGAGGAGGTCGTGGCCTTCGTCCAGCTCAAGCCGGGTGGCACGGCCACCGCCGAGGAGCTGATGGCCTGGGCTCGTGACCGGGTCGGCCGGGTGAAGTATCCCCGGGAAGTGCGGTTCGTCGACTCGATCCCGGTCACGAGCGTGCTCAAGCTCGACCGCAAGGCGCTGCGGTCGAGGCTCGGCTAGTCGTCCGCGTCTGTGGTTCCCTCGGACCTCCACTTGACGTTCTTGAGCTCGCCCAGCGCCTGGCCGCCGGAGTCATAGGCGGTCACCTTGCTCAGCGGGACCGGGCGGATGGAACCCTTCTTGTCGGCGTACACCCGCGATCGGCCGATGTAGAAGCCGTTCCGCACGTTGGCCGTCATCTTCCGCCCGTCCGCCCACTCGACCTCCACCCCAGTCGCCTGGGGAGCGACCCGGCCGGCCACCACCAGGAAGGACGGGTCGCCGTCCCGGCCCGGGTTGATCTCCGACTGCATCTCGACGCTGTAGACGTCGACGCTGAGCGCGCCGCGCAGGGCCAGCTTGCCGGGCGGGTCCCCGCCCCAGTAGGAGAAGATCGGGTCCGTCGGGTAGCTGACCAGCCGGATGGCCGGCGTGCACAGCACGAACCCCTTGCGACTGCCGACCAGCCGCGTCACGCCCAGTTTGTCCTTGGCCTCCACGAGCCAGCGGTAGTCCTTGATGGTCCCGTACTGGGGCAGCAGCCGCTCGCCGTCCATGCTGTGCACCGGGCTGCCCTTGGGCATGCAGTCCTCCACGGTCGCGAACTGCGCGATCGTGTTCCGCGGCAGGCCGGGGATGTCCCGGACGTACACGGTGGCGGGCGGGGCCGTCGCGGACCTCGTCGCCCGCGCCGTGGATTTCGTGCTCGCGGTGGGTTCCGTACTCGCCGTCGGCGAGCTCGCGGGGGAGACCGCCAGCTGCTCATGCGCCCGTAGCGCCACCACCCCGATGGCCACCACACAGGCCGCCGCCGCCAGGGCCAGCCCCCATCTCGGCCGCTTCAGCCGTGCCCGCCTCCGTAGGGCACGCGACAGAAGCAGCTCGGGATCCACGGGCCGTGCCCGGTCGGCCAGCCTGGTCAGGGCCTCAGTGACCGCGCGTTCGTCGACTGTCATCTCAGGCCTCCAGATTGACGGTCTCGCCCACCAGCTCGCGCAGCCGCTTGACGGCCTGGTGGGTCTGGCTGCGTACGGTGCCGATCGAGCACCCCATGATCCTGGCGACGTCCGACTCCGGCAGATCCTCGAAGTAGCGCAGGACCAGCACGGCCCGCTTCTTCGCGGGCAGCCGGCGCAGGGCCTGTTCGAGCGTGAGCCGGTCGTCGACCCGCTCGGTGCCGTCGCCCGCGATCCGCTCGGGCAGCGTCTCGACCACGCGCTCGCGCCCCCAGCGCGGGCTGCGCCATCGCCCGACCTGCTCGTGGTACATGACCTGGCGGACGTACGCCTCCGGATCGCCCCTGATGCTCCGCCATCGGTCCGCGGTTCTGGCCAGCGCGCTCTGGAGCAGATCCTCCGCGGCGTGCTGGTCGCCGGTGAGCACGTACGCCAGGCGCATGAGGCTGTCCGATCGCGTCGTGACGAACGCCGTGAAGACTCCTAGGTCGTCCGGGTGCAACTCGCCTCCCTGCTCTGGGTCTCGATCTCTAAAGACGTGTGAGAGGGTCCAGATCTATGGCGAGACAGCAGACCCGGCAGGGCGCGTGGCCATTCCGTGATAAATGTTGACCAGTCAGGAGGTGGCATGAGCCAAGAAGGTCCATCGGGCGAATATCCGTACCAGCCCTACGGCGCACCCTACGGCCAGCAGCCGCCGCCACAGCACGGTTATGGCTATGGCTACGGCTATCCCCCGCCGCCTCGGCCGTCCGAGGGGACGAGGGCCACCGCCATCGTCGCGCTGGTGCTCAATCTGCTCTCGATCGTCGGCTGTTGCAACATCTTCGCGATCCCCGGCGCCATCCTCGCGGGCATGGCGCTCGGCTGGTCGAGCACCCAGCCGGCCAGCGCCAAGGGCCTGCTCGTCTGGTGCTGGACACTGCTCGGGGTGGGCCTCGCGCTGAACCTCGGCATCTTCCTCTTCCTCGGCCTCAACGGCTACCTCGACGACTGATTACCTGTTCGGGGACTGTTCTTGCCGTCGGATGTGTTGGATAGGCGTCAACCGTAGAAGGGATGTCCGTGAACGACGGCCCGCTCATCGTCCAGTCGGACAAGACGCTGCTCCTCGAGGTCGATCATGAGAAGGCAGGCGAGTGCCGCAAGGCCATCGCGCCGTTCGCCGAGCTCGAGCGCGCCCCCGAACACGTGCACACCTACCGCGTCACCCCGCTGGCGCTGTGGAACGCGCGCGCGGCCGGGCACGACGCCGAGCAGGTCATCGACGCGCTGATCAGTTTCAGCCGCTATCCGGTGCCCCACGCGCTGCTCGTGGACATCGCCGAGACCATGGCCCGATACGGCCGGCTCAAACTGGAGAAGGACCCGGCCAACGGGCTGATCCTGACCTCCACCGACCGGGCCGTGCTCGAAGAGGTGCTGCGGTCCAAGAAGATCCAGCCCATGCTGGGCGAACGGCTCAGCGGCGACTCCGTGGCCGTGCACCCCAGCGACCGCGGCAACGTCAAGCAGGCGCTGCTCAAGCTGGGCTGGCCCGCCGAGGACCTCGCGGGCTATGTCGACGGCGAGCACCACAAGATCGAACTGCTGCAGGACGGCTGGAGCCTGCGGCCCTACCAGCAGGACGCGGCCGACGCCTTCTGGCACGGCGGCTCCGGCGTGGTCGTGCTGCCCTGTGGGGCGGGCAAGACCATCGTCGGCGCGGCCGCGATGGCGCACGCCCAGGCCACCACGCTGATCCTGGTCACCAACACGGTGAGCGCGCACCAGTGGAAGCAGGAGCTGCTCAAGCGCACCACGCTGACCGAGGACGAGATCGGCGAATACTCCGGCAGCAAGAAGGAGATCCGCCCGGTCACCATCGCCACCTACCAGGTGATGACCACCCGGCGGAAGGGCGTCTACAGCCACCTGGAGCTGTTCGACGCGCGCGACTGGGGCCTGGTCGTCTACGACGAGGTGCACCTGCTGCCCGCGCCGATCTTCCGGATGACCGCCGACCTGCAGGCCCGCAGGCGTGTCGGGCTGACCGCGACGCTGGTGCGCGAGGACGGCCGCGAGGGCGACGTGTTCTCGCTCATCGGCCCCAAGCGCTACGACGCGCCCTGGAAGGAGATGGAGAACCAGGGCTGGATCGCCCCCGCCGACTGCGTGGAGGTCCGGGTCACGCTGACGGACGAGGAGCGGCTGGCGTACGCGATGGCCGAGTCCGAGGAGCGCTACCGCTTCTGCGCCACCACGCCGTCCAAGACCCACGTGACCGAGGCGCTGGTCCGCCGGCACCTGGGCGAGCAGGTGCTGGTCATCGGCCAGTACATCGACCAGCTGGACGAGCTGGGCGAGCACCTCAACGCGCCGGTGATCAAGGGCGAGACCAGGGTCAAGGAGCGCGAGCGGCTCTACCAGGCCTTCCGCGACAAAGAGATCCAGGTCCTGGTCGTGTCCAAGGTGGCGAACTTCTCCATCGACCTGCCCGAGGCGGCCGTGGCCATCCAGGTGTCCGGCACGTTCGGGTCGCGTCAGGAGGAGGCGCAGCGGCTCGGCCGGGTGCTGCGGCCCAAGGCCGACGGCGGGGGCGCCCGCTTCTACACGGTGGTCAGCAGGGACACGGTCGACCAGGAGTTCGCGGCGCACCGCCAGCGGTTCCTGGCCGAGCAGGGTTACGCGTATCAGATCATCGACGCCGACGACGTGCACGGCGAGGTGTGACACCAGGAGGCGAGGCCCGGCCGCTCACCCTCCGAGCGGCCAGGCATCGACGTCGTTACGTCCACGAGACTCCGCGGGCTGTCGACAATCGAACCACCCCCCTCACCAGCGTGCTACGCCACTGCGCGCCTCAATCAGCCAGCGACATACCCCCATGATCCGGCAAATGCACCTGATATGCCCGAATTCTCGGTTATTGGCAGGTTGTCGTTATCTGGCCAGCAGGCCGCCCAGGAAGAGCACCCCTTCGGCGGCGATCCAGGCGGCCACACCCACGCCCATGAAGCGGCTGAACACGCGTGGATCGCTCCTGGCGGCAGGGACCAGCCAGGCACCGGCCGTACAGCAGGCGGCGGCCACGGCGAACAGCGCCGACATCGCCGAGACCGAGTCGAGCCGCTGCGAGCAGCCCACCGCGGACTCGCCCCCCGTGCAGAACGCCTCCAGCCCCCACCCCGCGAACACCGACAATGCCCACAACGCCGCCAGCAGGAAACTCGCCACTGTCGGGATGATCGGGGAGAAACCAAACCGTACGCGTGCCACGGTCCCTCTCTACCCCGGCTAAATGCTTTGGAAGCCTGCCGGACACACCACTAAGCTGGTCGATTCGCTGCCTATACCACCTCCGTTACTTCGACCAGGGAGGCACTTTCGCATGCCCGCACACCAGCTGGCCCCCGACATACCCGCCGACGTACTCGCGGCCGAGCAGTCCCATCTGGCCGAGTCGAGAGCCGCGCTCCAGGCCATGCGGCTGCACGCCCAGTCGCTGTCGGCCGACGCGGCCGGCGACTGGGTGTCCCAGCAGATCCTGCAGTCGCTGCTCGACAAGCGGGTGGCGGCGCTGGCCGACCACCCCGACACCCCGCTGTTCTTCGGCCGCCTCGACCGCTCGGCGGACGACGACCTGCCCCCCACGATCTACGTCGGCCGCCGCCACGTGCACGACGGCAACAGCCGCCCGCTGGTGATCGACTGGCGCGCGCCGGTGTCCCGGGCCTTCTACCAGGCCAGCCCCGCCGATCCGATGAGCATCGCGCGGCGGCGCCGGTTCGGCTATCACGGCGGCGCGCTGACCGCGTTCGAGGACGAGCCGCTCGGCGAGGGCGGCGACATCGGGCCGTCGAAGATCCTGACCGACGAGATCGAGCGCCCGCGCACCGGCCCGATGCGGGACATCGTCGCCACGATCCAGCCGGACCAGGACGAGATCGTCCGCGCCACGCTCACCCAGACCGTCTGCGTACAGGGCGCGCCGGGCACCGGGAAGACCGCCGTCGGCCTGCACCGGGCCGCGTACCTGCTGTTCACCCACCGCGAGCGGCTGGCCAGGTCGGGCGTCATGATCGTCGGCCCCAACCGCGCCTTCCTGTCCTACATCTCCTCCGTGCTCCCCGCGCTCGGCGAGGTCAAGGTCGACCAGACCACGGTGGCGGGCCTGCTCGGCGAGCACGCCACGCCGGAGGATCCGATGGTCTCGGCGCTCAAGGGCGACGCCCGCATGGCCGCCGTACTGGAGCGGGCACTGTGGCTGCACATCGTGAAGCCGGAGGAGGGTGTCGTCTACAGCAAGGGCGCCTACCGCTTCCGGGTGGCCGACTACGAGGTACGCGAGATCGTCGCCTCGCTGCGCGGCACCACCCGCTACGGGCCCGGCCGGGCGGCACTGGCGCAGCGGCTCGCGCACATGGTCCTGGTACGCATGGAGCAGCGCGGGGAGTCGCCCGACGACCGGGTGCAGGACGCCGTGGCCAGGTCCAAGCCGGTCAAGCAGCTCGTCGACGCGGTCTGGCCCAAACTGGTGCCGCAACAGGTCCTTTTCAAGCTCCTCTCGGACCCCGATTTCCTGGCAAAGGCCGCCAAAACCGATTTGTCGCCTGACGAGCAGCAAATGTTGCTATGGCAGAAACCGTACCGAGGCTGGAAGTCCGCGAAGTGGTCGGCGGCCGACGCCGCGCTGCTCGACGAACTCGGCGACCTGATCGAACGCACGCCCTCGCTCGGCCACCTGGTCGTCGACGAGGCGCAGGACCTGTCGGAGATGCAGCTGCGCGCGCTCGGCCGGCGCTGCCGCAACGGCTCGGCCACCGTCCTCGGCGACCTCGCCCAGGGCACCACCCCGTGGTCCACCAGCTCGTGGGAGACCGTGCTCAAGCACCTGGGCCAGGACGAGGGCGAGGTCACCGAGCTGACGCTGGGCTTCCGCGTGCCGCGCGAGGTGCTCGACTACGCCGCCCGCCTGCTGCCGTCGATCGCCCCGGCGCTGGCCCCGCCGCGGTCGCTGCGTCCCGGCGTGGGCTCGCTGAGCGTACGCCCCGGCGGCGCGGTCGCCGACGCCGCGCGCGAGGCCATGGCCCGGGAGGGCTCGATCGGCGTGATCGTGCCCGACGCGCTGGTGGCGGAGGTGTCGCGGCAGCTCGACGGGCTGGCCCACGCCGTGCTCGACCCCGACACGACCGAAGAGCACCGGCTGCTGATCGTCCCGGCGACGCTGGCCAAGGGCCTGGAGTACGACCACGTGATCGTCGTCGAGCCGGCCGACATCGTGGCCGCCGAGCCCCGCGGCCTGGCCAGGCTGTACGTGGTGCTCACCCGTGCGGTCACCTCGCTCACCGTCCTGCACGGAAAGGCACTGCCGGCCCAGCTGGCCGTATGACCGCTGTATGACCCGCGAGCGGGCACGTCACCTCCCGAGACCGGCGCACTCCTAGGATGGCGGGGTAGTGGAGGATCTCTACCAAGGAGGACGCCGTGCCCGCACCGCTGCCACACGAACACCTGCCGTCGGTCCCCGCACTCACGGTCCAGAGCAACGACATCGCCGACGGGGAGAGGCTGGGGGACCTCCACGTCTTCAACGACTGGGGCATGACCGGCCAGAACCTGTCACCCCACCTCCAGTGGTCCGGCGCCCCGGCCGAGACGCGGAGCTACGCCGTGACCTGCTACGACCCCGACGCGCCCACGGGCAGCGGGTTCTGGCACTGGGTGCTCTTCGGCCTCCCGGCCTCCGTCACCGAGCTGCCCACGGGCGCCGGCACCGCCCCCGAGTTCAAGGGCCTGCCCGCGGGGGCCACGCACGCGCGCAACGACTACAACAGCAAGGACTACGGCGGCGCCGCTCCCCCGCCCGGCGACCCGCACCGCTACGTCTTCACGGTGCACGCGCTGGGCGTGGCCGAGCTGGGCGTCGACAGTGACGCCAGCCCGGCGGTGGTCGGCTTCAACATCACCGCCAACACGCTCGCGCGCGGCCACATCGTCGCCCACTTCGGCGTCTGATGATGGAAGCCGTTCCGGGGGTGAAGATACGGCACGGCGGACTCGGCGACGTGCCCGCCGTGCTCGACTTCTGGCTCCTGGCCGCCGAGGGCACCGACCGGCGCGACTCGCCCGACAAGGTCGTGGCGCTGATCGAGCGCGACCCGGAGGCCCTGCTCCTCGCCGAGCTCGACGGGGAACTCGTGGGCACGCTCATCGCGGGCTGGGACGGTTGGCGCGCGCACCTCTATCGCCTCGCCGTCCACCCGTCCCACCGCCGTAAGGGCATCGCCACCACGCTCCTGGCCGCGGCCGAGTCCCGCTTCGCCGCCTTCGGCGCCTTCCGCGCCGACGCCATGGTGCTGGACGACAACCTCTCCGCCCATGGGGTGTGGGCCGCCGCCGGCTACGCGCCCCAGCCCATGTGGTCGCGCTGGGTCAAGCCCCTCAAATGATCATATGTACGGCTCTTCACCACAAAACAACAGACCGGCCCGGACAACGTGCGTCCGAGCCGGTCTGGTGAGAAGAGACCTGGAAGTCTCTGGTGAGGAGACCTAGAAGTCCATGTCTCCGCCGCCGGGCATGCCAGCGGGGGCGGCAGGGGTCTTCTCGGGCTTCTCGGCGATGACCGCCTCGGTGGTGAGGAAGAGCGCCGCGATGGAAGCGGCGTTCTGCAGTGCCGAGCGCGTCACCTTGGCCGGGTCGATGATGCCCGCCTCGAACATGTTGACGTACTCGCCCGTGGCGGCGTTGAGGCCCTCACCCGGGGTCAGGTTGCGGACCTTCTCCACCACGACGCCGCCCTCGAGGCCGGCGTTGACGGCGATCTGCTTCAGCGGCTCCTCGAGCGCCTTCTTGAC